>CAYSQH010000011.1:0-17910 GCA_964433165.1 Microcaldota archaeon | reverse complement strand
GTGTCCTTTCCTCTCACTTTAACACCGTTGTTTACATTGTAGCGCTTATCTTTAATATAAATAGGCTTATAATTGTATACTGGGGTGCTTCGCTGTACAGGGATTGCGGAAGGCTTGCCGAGATTACGATACCCGCGCTGCGCATGGCCGCATCGATAGCGCTCAGCAAGGAGCACGGCATAGATGAGAAGAGAATAGCGGACTGCCTTGGGGTTTCCCAGGCCGCGGTAAGCAAGTACGTGAACGGTATGGCATCGAAGAAGGTTAAGGCCCTTTCGGAGATCATAGCAAAAATGGGGCGCCATACCGGAATAGTTAATGCGGTGGTATCCGGAGAGAGCGGCGCAAGGGTGCGCAAGATGGTCGACGCGGCGGCCTCGGATGATGAAATACTCAAGTCCGCAGAGGCGATAGGCAAATAGGGGCCGCATGTCTTGACGTCTATAGGCTGCAAATTCCGAAAAAAAGTAAAGCCCAGAACGAAAAACTTTTAAATACTTTCTAAATGTCATCTTTCCCAGTGAGTGAATGCCCAACAGTCCGCAACATAGAGATGAACCAGTCGCACAGAGCGTAACCGTGAACATTAATAGCGTCAGGCCTGAGGTAGATGTAGAGGCCAAGGCAGAGGATCCGGTGCTTGCACCGTACCACAGGACAATTGACGAGATAGAGCAGATGCCGATAATAGAGAAGACCATGACGGTCTGCCCGGAATGCAAGCTGATCATAAACGGGACGATATACAAGGACGGGGAGAACGTCATGATAAGGAAGTACTGCCCGGAGCACCAGTGGACTATAGAGAAGTACTGGGAGGACTATGACATGTACATGAAGATGAGGCGGTACAACTACTATGGTAGGGGATTCAACAACCCTAACTACATAACAGACACCAAGGGGGCAAACTGCCCGTTCGACTGCGGGATGTGCGAGAGGCACAAGTCCCACACCGGCCTTGCAAACGTCGTGATAACGAACAGGTGTCACCTTAGCTGCTGGTACTGCTTCTTCTACGCAAAGGAGGGGGAGCCTATATACGAGCCGGGACTTGACGAGATAAGGAAGATATTCAGGAATCTTAGGAATCAGAAACCGATACCTGCCAACGCCATACAGATAACTGGAGGGGAGCCGACGATGCACCCGCAGATAATAGATGTTGTAAAGGCGGCTAAGGAGGAGGGCTTCGACCAGATACAGCTTAACACGACAGGGATAAACATAGGGCTCAATCCCGACATGGCATACCAGTTGAAGTATGCAGGGGTAAGCACGCTGTACATGAGCTTCGACGGGGTGAGCAAGCGCGCAAACCCGAAGAACCACT
Organism: Microcaldota archaeon; assembly: GCA_964433165.1. GTDB lineage: Archaea > Micrarchaeota > Micrarchaeia > Micrarchaeales > Micrarchaeaceae > UBA12276. The sequence goes on along the minus strand of CAYSQH010000011.1, from coordinate 16,577 downwards.
GGGAGGCGCCGCTGACCATCGATGCGATAAGGAAGGCGGGCGGCAGCATCGTTCTCGTGCCTACCGTAATAAGGACGATAAACGACCACGAGCTAGGCGCAATGATAAACTTCGCGATAAACAACATAGACATCGTGAGGGCAGTCAATTTCCAGCCGGTATCCCTCGTGGGAAGGATGCCCACCAGATTGAGGGAGAAGCAACGAATATCGATACCCGGGGCGATCAAGCTCATAGAGGAGCAGACCAACGGCGTCATAAAGAAGGATCACTGGTTCTCCGTGCCGTACGTCGGGGGCATAAACAAGTTCATAGAGGCATTGACAGGGGAGTTCAAGTACGACCTGTCTATACACTTCGCATGCGGTGCAGGGTGCTACCTGTTCATAGACCCTGACGGCAAGATAGTCCCGATAACGGAGTTCGTCGATGCCGCAGGGATGCTCGACCACCTGCAGAAGGCGGTGAACGAGATGGAGGGCAAGGGCAAGCTAGCCAGGAGAATTATAGCTGTAAAGGCGCTTCTAGGCATAAACAGGTTCATAGACAAGGAGAAGCAGCCCAAGAGCGTCAACTTCATGAAGCTGCTGATGTCCGTGCTGCTCAAGCACAACTTCGAGTCGATGGGAACCTTCCAGATGAAGACCCTGTTCCTCGGGATGATGCACTTCCAGGACGAGTACACCTACGACATACACAGGGTAGAGAAGTGCGACATACACTACGCGATGCCCGATGGCGAGGTGCTCCCGTTCTGCACGTTCAACGTGTTCCCAGAGGTATATAGGGACAAGGTGCAGAAGCAGTACAGCATACCCCAGGGAGAATGGGAGAAGACCCACAATGCATGGACCTACTCAAAGGACAAGTACATAAGGAACGTCAAGGAGCTTGAGGCGCACCCGCTTTACATAAAGACATACGGGCACATGATAGACTACTTCGCGCTCCAGACAAACGGCGGCAAGCCGGTGAAGAACTTCGCCAATCCCGCCGCGCCTCAGAAGCAGGTGGTCGTTGAGGCGGAGAAGGGCCGCACGGTCTCAGAGGCTGAGAAGCCATCCGCGGAAACCGAAGGGGATTCATGCGGATGCGGCAGAGGATCCTGCGGGTGCGGAGGGCATGATAACAAAGGCGGCTCCGGAGAATGCGGATGCGGCAACTGCTGAGGCCGCACTGCATTCATTGCATTGATCATACAAAATACAGTGATTAGTTATGGACCATAGCAGCTCCGCATTCAACGTGAAGCAGGACACGGCGCAGCAACAGCAGGGGGACTTCGAAGCCTACGTCAACGAGGACGGCAAGAGGTACAGGGTGCCGTACAGGATCATAAATAGGGTAACGTTCAGCGACGTGAACAAGGATGAGCTTATAGACATACCCCATGCGGCAAGGCTGCAGTACAGGCTGATGCTCATGGACCCGGTAATCAAGGCTACGGTGAACTTCACTAAGCTTTCAATAACCGTGCTGTTCAACCCCAGGGAAGCGGACAACATAAAGGAGAAGATGAGCCTTGACGAGCTGATAGAGTTCCTTGCGGGCCAGGGGATCCACGTGAGCAAGGATTCGATGAGGCTGGAGAATTATGATTACTACAAGGACCTATACACGTACGCTTACACCCCGCCTGAGATAAGGGAAAGGGCGCCATACGGCTACACCATGGAGGCATGGAAGGAGATGAAGCCCGAATGGGAAAAGAAGATGAAGCTCGGGGAGGAGGAGAAGCTCAGGAAGCTCGAGGAGTTCAGGGAGCAGTACATAAACGAGAACCCCGAGATGGCGCACGTGATAGACCCTGACAGGAAACTGGCGGGGCCGAAGCCCAAGACCCTGCTTGACAGGCTTCTGGGGAAAAGCAGCAGGAAGAAGAAGGAAAAAGGATTCTGGTTCCACGGAGTCTGAGCATATGCTGCGCTTTCGCGCATATGCTGTTTGGCTTTTGTTGTTAGGTGTAGATAGATGGCCGAGAAGATAGCGCTTTTCGATGCGGAAAACACGCTGATTAGGGAGTCGAAGGACGTTTCACAGTACTTCTTCGAGGCGATAAGGAATTCCTACGGAGTTTCCATAGATGGGATAGACCTGCAGAAATACGAGGGACTGACAGTGCAGGAAACGTTGATAAGCATACTCGAGGCTAACGGCATGGGAAGGGACGAGATATACGCCAAGCGCGACCTGTTCCTTGAGGAGCTCCCATATGCGCATTACAACGTTGCTGGCCATGACAAGGCAGTATTGGTCGACGGCGCTAAGGGATTATTGGACATGCTGCACAGGAAGGGCTACATAATTGGGATAGCTAGCGGGCAGCTGGAACGCATACTCAGGAACATGTTCGAAAGGACGGGGATAAAATACGATTCATATTTCAAGTTCGGCACGTATGGGGACGCTAGCGAGAGCATGTCGAAGATACTGGAGACCGCGGTAGACGTAGCGGTCAGGGAGTTCAAGGCGGAGAAGCACAGCATAACATTCACAAGCAACGTGAAGGCCCACGTGATGCTCGCACAGTCAAGGGGCATAAAGACCATAGGGGTCATAACAGACCAGTTCTCCAGGAAGGACCTAGAGCATGTAGGGGTTCCGCACGTGGTGAAAAGCTTGAAGGACTGCGGAAGGCTTCTCTGATAACTTTAAACGCCGAAAGCTGCATCTATGTCTATCTCGGCGTAGGCGACAGGCTCCTCTATCCTGAAGTTTCCCAATACCTCGGGGTTTATCTCCCCAAGGGAGCCTAACCTAGTCCCCTTGGAATCTGTTACCAGTGCCGACCTTCCGCGTATGTATCTTGGCTCCTCCGATCTCCTGAACTGCAGGTCCTCTATCCCGAAGAGCCTGAGTACTTCCGTCACCGCGGCCTTCATCTCGGAATAGCTGCTCCTCGAGTGCTCGGACACCATCCCGAGCATTCTTCCCTCTACCGGCTTCGTACCAGTGCGGAAAATGCTGCCGACCTCGAAGAGCCGTTGGGGCATGCTGTCGTGCGACGAGGAGCCGAGGTTCTGAAGGAGCGCGGGAAGCAGTGTGGTGCGCATCATAGTTATCGACTCCGTCTTAGAGTGCTCTATCATTATCACGTCCTTTTGGGGCTTGTCGCCGAGCATCTCGAAATTAAGGCGTTCGTTCGTCAGGTAGGGGTTCATCGCCTCCGTGAATCCCAGGCCGAGCATGAGGAGGGATAACCTGTTGTACAGCAGCGCGGATTCCTCGGGTATTCCAATGGAATGCCCAATTACAGGCATAGGATCTATCCTGTCATAGCCGTATGCGATTGCGATGTCCTCTATTATGTCCTGCTCGCCGAGCACGTCAACCCTGTACGGGGGTGAGAAGACCAGTATGCTGTTGCCGTACTTTGCGGCTACGTGTCCTAGCCTGTTCGCCATGCCGACCATCGTGGACTCGTCCATGTATACGCCCAAGGACCTCTCTATTGCCGAGCTGCGCACCCTGGTTTTCCTGTACTCCATTGACGGGGTAGCTATGGCCTTGCTGCCGTATGAGACACTGCACTGGAATATCTCTGCACCCGCATCCATGAGCGAGCACGATATGAGGTTTATAGATTCGTTGACCGCGCTGAGCGATGTCCCGGTTATCTCGACAAGGAGGTTCCTTACGGATTCCGTCACCCTTGTCTGCTCCGAATTTATTATCGGCACCATAGAGATCGTCTTCTTAGAGTCCTTTATGAATGGCACTGGGCCCTTCCCTATTAGGCTTGAGTACTCCTTCCCCTGCGGCGTCCCGGCAAGGACATCGCCGAAGCTTTTTGGATCCGATTGGCCGAGCGGGATTATGGTCCCGTCCTTTGATGCGCCGTAGGCAAGGTTGCCCTGGACGGCGTCGAGGTTGTGAAGGCCTATGGCGACCTTCTTGCGCCTCCTGCCGTAGGTATCGCAGAATTTCTCGGTGAAGTTTATTAGGTCCTTGAGCCTGCCGTCGGTCAGATTTACCCCCTTCGCAACCGCGGCGGCAATGAAAGGCCTTGCTTTCTTTGCCGATGCCTCAACCTTTATTTCTAGGATAGGGGGCTTTGCGGCATAGTGCTTTTCCTTCGGAACTCTCTTACCGGAAAGCAGCAGTGCGGCCCTGGCGAATCCCGTTATGTCTAGGAGGTCAGGCCTGTTCGGGGTTATGTCTATCTCCACAGAGGCCTCGGAGGCACCTTCAGGGGACATCCCGAGCCTCTCGACCGCTTTCGTTATTTCGGATTCCAGAAGGCCTAGGCGAGCGAGGTTCTTTTTGTCGAATTCGACTATGGACATCTCAAAAACACCATCAATCCAGCGCGAGCTCCTTCCGCTCCCTGAGCCAACCTACGTTGTTGCTGTACAGCTCGGTTATGCTTTTTACCCCGAGCTCCTTGAACATGAGGCGCTCCAGGGAGGCTCCCCAGGCCAATACCGGCTTCCTGATGCCCATCGCCTTCGTTATCTCCTTGCGTATTATTCCACCGCCGCACAGCTCTATGTCCTCGCCCTTCTCCTCGTCATGGTAGTATACCTCAAGGCCTGGCTCGACGAACGGGAAATACGATGGCTTGATCCGCACATCGTCTATCCCCAACTGGGCGTAGAACTGCTTCAGCGTGGATATCAGGTTTGACAGCGTAAGGCTGTTCCCTATTATTATGCCGTCGGATTGATAGAACTCCGCAAGGTGCTTGTAGTCCGTGCTCTCGTTCCTGAATACCCTGCCTATGGAGAAAAGCCTTGCGGGAAACCCGGTGTCGGCGCTTGCGAGCTTGTTTATGTAGCGCGCGGACACGCTTGTCGTATGGGTCCTGAGGAGCGCCTGTTCCGCCAGGCGCCGCTGCCATGGACCCTTCCAGCTCCTGACGTGCATGCGCTTGACCCTGCCCAGCAGCTCTATATCGTCTATCGAGATCGTCTTCGGGTTGGACAGGAAGAATGTGTCCTGCATCTCCCTCGTTGGGTGGTCCTGAGGAGAGAACAGTGCATCGAAATTCCAGAACGCGGATTCTATTATCGGCCCCGACACTTCCGTGAATCCCATGTTGAGCCACGCCTCCCTTACGACGTCCATGAACTCATGCACGGGATGCAGCCTCGCAGGGTACATCCTCTGCTGACTTGCCGATATGTCATACTCGCGAAGCCGCCTCCCCCTCCACTTGCCGCTGGATATGATGTCCCTGGTGAGCTGGCCTATCGCCCCGTCATCGGAACCGGTATCCGCGGAGAGCCCTTTCCCGGTTATAGTTACGCTCTTTATTAGGGTTGTATCGGAAACCTTCACAAGCCCGCGCTTCCTGAGCTCTGCTAGGTCCTTTACTTCCGTACCGCCTTTTGATGCGGCGGAGAGGGCCGTCCTCTGGCCGTAGGGCTTGCGCCCTGACGCGGCCTCCTCGCCTGAAAGCGTCAGCGAGGCGGTGCCGCCCTTTATCTCCATCCAGCCGTTCCGCTTAGCCCATATCTTTCCTATCTCGTTCCTTATCTGGGACAGTCTCTTGCTGCCACCCGCCTGCTGGAGCTCCCTTGTAAGCCGCTCCTCGGGGAATGAATCCATGTATGATTTCCCTTCCTCAGTTACCTCGATTCTCGGGACCTTGTCCACGTCTATGGAAACCATCCCGGACTTGACCAGGTTCTGCACAGCCCAGACCGCAGAATCGCGGCCTAGGCCCGTGCTCTTCTCTATCGCATCTATGCTGCAGCTCCTCGTTTTTTTGAGAAGCTCCAGCACTGAAATCTCATATTCATGCAAGAAACGCACCCTCACTCGCTTGCCCTTCGGTACACGTACAGCAGAGATATTATCACCGCTGCGGCTATGATCACGTACATGTAAATGCCCAATGCGCCGTACACTCCCGTGAAGAACTGGCTGACCTCCGCCTGCAGGCTCTGCCTGACCACGAACACCAGCGTGAACTTCGACAGGGGCTCGGAGTATTTCCATGATATATAAGTTACATTCTGGTAGTTTGTGGCAAAGGCGTCTGTCGGGACGTCGGGTATGGGGTAAACGGACTTTATGGTGCTGCCCTGCGGCATCACTATGGTGAACGTGGTATTGGAATTAAGAATCTCGCCGCTGGCCCCGTGCTCGAAATTGAACACCTTTGTGTTGAACCGGTACATGTAGGTGCGCGGACCCGTGAGGTTCACGAACGTGACGTTCTTCACGTAGTATATCAGCAGTATGTTGGCGGTCCCGCCGCTCTGCAGCATTGTCACGGGCCCCGGAAGGAACTTGAACCCGTATGCGCTTGATTCGGGATTTATTATGTGCTCGGTGAGCGTCGGTCCTATCAGCTGCTGCCAGTCGCTAAGCGTGAGGTTGAGCGCAGCCCTGTTCGTTGAATACTGACTAACAGATTCGTTGCTTATCAGGACATGCAGCGTCTCCTCGACCTGTGCCGACGAGTTCTGGTTCAGGTTCACGGTAACATTTAGGTTCTTGACAGTATATGAGGCATTTGATACATGAACCAGAAACGCGAGGAGCACAATGGCAGCCATGCCGAGCTTTGCGTATTTGTAAGATACCCCCATCAAGATACCTCGTATAAGGTTGCATCCTTGCCTATAAATAACTATTCATGCCCGTGCCACCTCGGATGCTGCTACCGATTCCGCTTTTATGGTATGAATTAAATACTTTCCCCGTCTAAATGCTTTTAGTGATTTCAATGATAACAGGGTTCTCCATCCTGAACGTGGAAGGCAAGATAAACTCATCAGAAGTTCTTGCGAAGCAGCGTTTCCCAAGGCTGAACATAAACATAGACGACGTAAAGAGCAACGGAAGCGAGAAGTTGAACGTGACATATTCCTTCCAGGCCGACTACCATGACAGCGAGGAGAAGAGCGCGAAGAGCATAGGCCATATAAAGCTGGAGGGGTTGGTCGAGGTAACCGAATCAAAGGATGAGGCTGCCAACGTGCTGAAGAAGTGGCAGCAGGACCACGTACTGCCAGTGCAGCTCGCAGAGGAGATAATAAACGGCCTTAACTTCAGGTGCAGCGCCACCGGAACGCTAGTGGCCTACTCGCTTGGCCTGATACCTCCTCTTGTCATAAGCACCACGAAGATACAGGAGCAGCAGAAGTGAGCGGGTTGGCCGTGTCCGCGCGCACGCTCCGGGCCCGGTGACGCCAATGCCCAACATCAAGGGCGCAATCCTTGACGTGGACTACATAACAAGGTCCGACGACGAGTCGCTGATAAGAATAACGTTGAAGGGAGACGACGGAAAGACGTATGAGGTGTTCGACGGCAGGTTCAGACCCTATTTCTACCTTGTGCCGTTCAGGGAGCTGGATGCGGGGATTGCCAAGGAGGTATCCTCGATCGACAACGGCACGATAATAAAGCCAAGGTCGGTGGAGTTGATTAAGCGATCCATCCTTGGAAAGGATGTGCTTGCCTGCAAGGTATCCGTTGGCAATGCCTCGCATGTGCCGAAGCTCAGCGCTGCGATGGCGCAATACGGGACCTGCTACGAGAACGACATACCGTTCGCGAAGAGGTACCTGATTGACAATGACATCGCTCCGCTTGTGTTCTATGACATGTCCCTGAAGGAAGTGGACGGTTCGCTTTTCCTTGAATCGATAGGGAGAATGCATGAGGGCAACCCTGACATCAACATCATGTGCTTCGATCTTGAGGTGTACAACCCCCTAGGGGTCCCAAGGGCATCGAAAGACCCGATAATAATGATAAGCTACCTCTACCGCAGCAATGGGAGGTCCGGCAAAGGGGTAATGACATTCAAGAAGATAGACCTGCCTTTCGTCGAAACGGTAGATGACGAAAAAACGCTCATAAACGCGTTCGTGAAAAAGGTAGATGACCTGGGGATAGACCTCATCATAGGTTACAACTCCGCCAACTTCGACGTCAGGTATTTGATAGACAGGGTCCATGCCCTAAGGATGAATTTCAACCTAAGCAGGTTCAGCGGCAGCACCAAGATAGAAAACCACGGGCTTGTGGACAGGGTCAAGATCCCCGGTAGGGTCCATGTAGACATGTACGTGGTCGTTAAGTTCATAGCGGTCGTAGGTGCTTCTGAGAACATACTCAGGATAAACAGCAAGACCCTTAAGAACGTCTACGAGGCGATAACCAAGGACAAGAAGTTCGCCGTTGAGAAGATGGACATATTCAAGCTGTGGGACGGGAGCGAGGACGACCTAAAAGATCTAGCAACGTACAACCTTGCCGACGCGGATGCCTTGTGCAAGGTCTATGACACTTTCATACCGATAATGATAGAACTTTCCAGGTTGACGCACGATTCCCTTAGCGACGTGTGCGTTTCGACCACGGGCCAGCTCGTGGAGTTCATGCTCATGCACAATTCCGTGCTTTTCGGGGAGCTGATACCGAACAAGCCCACGGATGCGGACATGAAGGGGAGACTGGCGAACCCGATAGAGGGCGCATACGTAAAGACCCCAGAACCAGGGATATACAGCGACTTGGTCATGTTCGATTTCAGGGGGCTGTATCCTTCAATAATAATATCGCACAACATAGACCCGTCGTCCATATGCAGGGACTGCAAGGACTATTACGAATCGCCGGACGGCACGCGGTTCGACAAGTCCAGGAAGAGCGTAACCCCAACCATACTCAGGATGATGGTGCATGAGCGCGCGGAGGTCAAGAAGCTGTACAAGAGGAACCCTGACGACGTGTTCCTTGGCTCGAAGTCTTCCGCGCTCAAGATAGTCTCGAATTCCGTATATGGCTATATGGGCTACGCCAGATCCAGGTGGTATTCCAGGGCCTGCGCATCAGGGGTCACCGCTTACGGCAGGCAGTACATAAAGGGGGTCATGGCCGCTGCCGAGGACAAGGGAATGAAGGTGATATACGGGGATACCGATAGCCTTCTCATGCTCAGGGATGGGAAGAGCAAAGAGTATGCCCTTGATTTCGTCAAGGAGTACAATGCAGGCCTTCCGGAATCCATGGAACTGGAGCTGGAGGATTTCTATTCAAGGGGGGTTTTCGTGGGTAAGAAAACCGAGAAGTCTATGGCAGGAGCGAAGAAGAAGTATGCGCTGATATCCGAATCCGGGCGCATAAAGGTGCGCGGATTCGAGCTCGTCAGAAGGGACTGGTCCCCGATAGCCAGGGATACGCAGAGAAAGGTGCTCGAGACGATACTCCATGAGGGTAATGCTGCTGCTGCGGCTGAGGTGGTGAAGGAGGCGGTGCGGCGACTGCGCTCCGGCAAGGTGTCCATGGAGGAGCTTGCGATAAGCACGCAGCTCAGGAAGGGGCTGGATGGATACGATGTGAAGTCCCCGGAATTGGGCGCGGCGACGAAGGCGGTGCGGGAGGGACTCAAGAGGAAGGAAGACCTTGAGGGTGCGATAATAAGCTACGTCATCACGAAGCACGGCAGCAGCATATCGGACAGGGCGGTGCTTGAGGAATTCGCAGAGGACTACGATGCGGACTACTACATAAACAACCAGGTACTGCCCTCCACAATGAGGATACTCAAGGAGCTCGATTTCGGCGAAGACGAGCTTAAGGGCCTGGGAACCCAGAGGAAGCTTTAGGCATGGAGGGATTCCTCTGCTTATTAAGTTTTCACGTTAAATATCCTCTCGTGATTGAATGGGCATCATAGAGCCAAAGGATTTCGATGCATTGAAGGAAGTTGGCAAGGTCTCTTCCGAGGCGATCATGCATGCAGCATCTATGGTGAAACCGGGGGTCAAGCTCATGGAGGTTGCGGAATCCGCGGAATCGTTCATGAAAGGCAAGGGCTACGGCTGCGCATTCCCGATAAACATATCGATAAACGAGCAGGCGGCGCACTACCATCCCGGAGTGGGGGACGAGAAGGCATTCGCAAAGGACGACCTCGTAAAGATAGACTTCGGCGCCGCCATGGAGGGCATGCTAGGGGACGGCGCGATTACCGTGGACCTTTCGGGCAGGATGGGGAGCATTGCGAGGTGCGCCGAGAAGGCTCTAGACAGCGCCCTAGGGGAGGTGAGGCACGGCGTGAGCGTGTGCGAAATAGGGAAGGCGATATCCGATACAATAACAAACGAGGGATTCGTCCCGATAAGGAACCTGGGGGGCCACGGGGTGGGACTCCATGACCTTCATGCGGATATATTCATACCCAACTACGACAACGGGGACTTCTCGGTGCTCGAGGAAGGCATGGTGGTCGCGATAGAGCCGTTCGTCACGACAGGCAGGGGCATGGTCGTTGACAGCGACACATGCGAGATATTCAGCTACTCGGAGGATATGCCCGTAAGGTCTGCCGATGCAAGGAAGCTGCTCGGCCACATACGCGAGACCAACCCGAGCGAGCCATTCGCCGCGCGGTGGCTGTCCAGCGTCCTTCCATCGAGGTTTTCACTCTACGCGGCGCTTTCGGAGCTTACTAAGGCGGGGGCACTAGAGCAGCACCCTGCCCTCGTAGAGGTTTCCGGTGCTCCGGTCACGCAGGCGGAAGCGCAGGTCATAGTAACGAAGGAAGGGTATGACGTAGTCACTAGGGCAAAGGGCTGAAATCCCGTTGCGGCGACGGCGTTGTAGTTTTCCTTCCGCTGCGATTATTACCTATTAAAAAGTTTTGCAGTAATGTATAGGTTGGCTTGGCTGCTGTGGGTGATTTTAATGGAAAAGATAAGGAAGAGGGACGGTTCGCTTGTGGATTTTGATGCTTCAAAGATAAACGAGGCCGTAGGAAAGGCCTTCATCGCCGTGAGGTCGAAGCCTTCCGAGCATGATGTCTCGGAGGTTGCCTCGAAGGTACTGGCTAAGGCCGAGGAGATGTTCCCTAACGGGACGGCGGACGTGGAGGGCGTCCAGGACGTCGTAGAGCACGTGCTCATGAAGGAGGGCCATTTCGACGTCGCAAAGGCATACATACTCTACAGGGAAAGGCACAGCGAGCTCAGGAGGAAGAGGAAGAGCGACATACTGGAGAAGATAGACTCCAGGAAGCTGTTCGTGATAAACCGCGAGGGCGAGAGGGAGGTATTCGATGAGAACGTACTTAGGAACTACCTCAAGGCCGCATGCAGGGGATACGAGGGCGTGATAAACGTCGAGAGCCTGCTGCTCGTTTGCGAGCAGGGAATCCACGACGAGATAAAGACCAGCGAGATAGCCAGGCTTGCAGTGCTTACGGCGAGGAGCCTCATAGAGAGGGACCCGTCATATTCGATAATAACAACCAGGCTCTTCCTTGCATCACTCTATAGGGAGGTGTTGAACACCAGACAGTCGCAGCTAGGGTTCTCCGAGGCGTATTCTAGGACCTTCATATCCAACATAAAGGATTGCGCAAAGACAGGGAAGATCTCAGACAAGCTGCTGGAATTCGACCTGGAGATGCTGGCCTCCAGGCTTGATGCCAAAAGGGACGAGATGGTGCCGTACAGGGGCCTTGAGGCGCTGTATGACAATTATCTTGTCAAGGAGGAGAGGAACGGCCCCAGGTATGAGACCCCTCAAGCGTTCTGGATGAGAGTCGCGATGGGCCTCTCGATAAACGAATCGGACAAGAATGCCAAGGCGTTGGAATTCTACGAGGTGCTTTCCGGGCTGAGGTTCGTAAGCTCAAGCCCTACGCTGTACAATTCAGGCACCCCGAAGCCGCAACTCAGCTCATGCTTCCTCACCACGGTTGGGGACGACCTTGAGCAGATATTCAAGAATTACATAGACAGCGCCCTGCTGTGCAAGTGGTCCGGAGGTATGGGGAATGACTGGACAAGCGTTAGGGCCACAGGGGCTCCGGTCAAGAGCACGGGGGTGGAGAGCCAGGGGGTGGTACCATTCCTCAAGATATCAAACGACGTGACTATAGCGATAAACAGGAGCGGCAGGAAGAGAGGCGCCACCTGCTCGTATCTGGAGGTATGGCATTTCGACATAGAGGATTTCGTAGACCTGCGCAGGAATACCGGGGACGAGCGGAGGAGGACCCACGACATGAACATAGCCGTGTGGGTGCCGGACCTGTTCATGAAAAGGGTGGCCAATGATGAGGAGTGGACGCTTTTCTCCCCGGATGAAACCCCAGAGCTGCACGACCTTTACGGCAAGGCGTTCGAGGAGAAATACATTGAGTACGAGAGGCGCGCAAAGGAGGGGACGATGAGGCTGTACAAGCACCTCAAGGCCTCTGTCCTGTGGAAGAAGATACTTACGAACCTCTATGAGACCGGCCACCCGTGGATAAACTTCAAGGACCCGTGCAACATAAGGTCCCCGCAGGACCATGTCGGGGTCGTACACAATTCCAACCTATGCACCGAGATAACGCTCAACACCTCTAAGGAAGAGATAGCCGTTTGCAACCTCGGGTCGGTCAACATATCCAGGCACATAAAGGACGGGACCCTTGACGAGGAGCTGCTAAGGAGCACCGTGCGCACAGGAATGAGGATGCTCGACAACGTGATAGACATATGCTACTACCCGGTGAAGGAGGCTAGGGATTCCAACATGAGGCACAGGCCCATAGGCATGGGCATCATGGGCTTCCAGGATGCGCTGTACATGCTTGGGATAAACTTCGATTCAGAGGAGGCGGTAAAGTTCGCCGACGAGAGCATGGAGTTCATATCGTACAATGCGATACTCTATTCCTCGGAGCTGGCGCAAGAGAGGGGAGCATACCAGTCATTCAAAGAATCCAAGTGGGACAGGGGGATACTGCCTGCCGACACCCTTGACCTGCTAGAGAAGGAGAGGGGTATGAAAATAGACGTATCGAGAACCGGCAAGATGGACTGGTCGCAGGTGAGAGACTCGATAAAGGAGCACGGGATGAGGAACTCGAACTGCCTTGCGATAGCCCCTACCGCAACAATATCTAACATATCAGGAAGCTTCCCATCCATAGAGCCAGTGTACAGCGAGATCTACGTGAAGTCAAACCTAAGCGGCGAATTCACGGTAGTGAACCAGTACCTTGTCGAGGATCTGAAGCAGGCAGGGCTGTGGAGCCAGTCGATGCTCGAGGAGATAAAACTGAACGACGGCAGCATACAGGGGATATCCTCTGTGCCGCAGAAGATAAAGGACAGGCACAAGAGCGTATTCGAGATATCCCCAGAATGGCTCATACGCATAGCGGCCTACAGGGGCAAGTGGATAGACCAGAGCCAGTCGCTCAACGTGTTCACCACGACGACATCTGGCAGGGTTCTTTCTGACATTTACATGTACGCGTGGCGCATGGGGCTGAAGACCACGTATTACCTTAGGACAATGGGTGCAAGCTCGATAGAGAAGAGCACCGTGGGCATAAAGGTGCAGAAGACCATGGCATTGAAGGAGAGGGAGATTGTGGTGCAGCCGCAGGGATCAGGAGAGGCGCAGGTGGAGCTGTATGACGGCCAGAAGTACCTTGCGGACGCAAAGGAGAACGAGGAGGAGGACCCAATAGCCTCGGTGGGGGTGAAGGTCACAAGGATGGGCCAGGCCTGCGCGGCAGACAACCCCGATTGCGAGGCGTGCCAGTAAAAGGAAGCGTAGGTGGATAACATGAAACATGTTCTGAATTCCTCTGAGACCGACCCAAACAAGATACTCCCAATAAAGTACCCTTGGGCCAGATCGTACTACAAGACAGGGGTGGCTAACAACTGGGTGCCAGAGGAGGTTCCGATGCAGCAGGACGTTGAGCTTTGGAAGAAGCCTGATGGCCTTACGGAAGACGAGCGGAGGCTGATAATGCGCAACCTCGGATTCTTCTCAACCGCCGAGAGCCTTACCGCCAACAATATCGTCCTTTCTATATACAGGCACATAACAAACCCCGAATGCAGACAGTACCTTTTGAGGCAGGCTTACGAGGAGGCGGTGCACACCGAGACGTTTATATACTGCTGCGACACCCTTGGGCTCAACCCTGATGAGGTCTACAACATGTACATAGACATACCGAGCATAAAGCAGAAGGACGACTTCGTCATAGGCATAACCCAGAGTCTCCTTGATCCCAATTTCTCGACCCAGGGGCCCGCGAACATACGGAAGTTCCTGAACGACCTGATAGGCTACTATGTGATCATGGAGGGCATATTTTTCTACGCGGGCTTCGCAATGATGCTGTCATTCATGAGGAACAACAAGATGGTCGGTGTAGGGGAGCAATTCCAGTTCATACTCAGGGACGAATCGGTGCACCTCGCCTTCGGCACGGACCTGATAAACGCGATAATAGCGGAAAACCCGGACGTCTGGACCGATGAATTCAAGAAGCAGACGATAAACAGCATCACGAGAGCCGTGGAGCTGGAGTGCGCCTATGCGGCAGACTGCCTGCCAAAAGGGGTCATAGGCCTTAATTCAGATATGATAAAGCAGTATCTGCAGTACACTGCGGACCGCAGACTGGAGAGGCTCAACCTTCCGCAGACGTACAATGCGACCAATCCGTTCCCATGGCTCAGTGAAATAATAGACCTGAGGAAGGAAAAGAACTTCTTCGAAACAAGGGTAACAGAGTACAAAACCGGAGGACAACTGGACTGGGACTGACGGATTTGTCAGCGCATCTGGTTCTGAATGCTTATCCCATCGCATTCCTCGTCAAACTGCAGCTTCAGCTTGATCCATGCGGCCTTGCACCTGTCGCGCTCGTCCCTTTTCTGCGTGACGGTGGATAACCATATGAAGAACATGTTGTCGCGTATGTTCATGCACGCAATCTCCTGCACATCCATGTTGCGGACGTGCTTCCACTTCTCGGACTTCGCAAGCATGTATTCGTTATGCACATCGGGAGTATTGAACATCGATATGTTCCTGCCCTCCATTATCTTGTGCGTTTGCCATGAATGGGATGATGAAAAAGAGGCAATCAGAGTTGCTTCTGCCTTCGATGTCTCTTCGTCTTGTGTGAGTGGGTTATATTTCTTCTGTGAAAGTTCGTGATATTGCTCTGCTAGTATGTCATATTTGGTCAAATTATATTTTATCGGCATACCATGTCCTTTTGGACCTGGTTAGTATACAACGAAAAAGTATTTAAATACATCAAATAAAAGAAACATAAACTGTATCGCGTGATTGGATGGGACTATTCAACCTGTTTGGTAAGAAAGACGCCGCGGGCAGCGGCGCTGCAACGACGTACAGCATCGCAACGGAGCTCGTCCCTTACAAGCTGTACGCGAAAAAAAACAGCACCGCAACGCTTGAGGTGAAGGTAACCAACCTTACGAAGGACGTGCTGCTCACGTCGCTGACTATCGAGACTCCAGCAAAGATTGGTTTCGACGAGATGATCGTGTCCAGGCAGAAGGACATCAAGGTCGGGGAGATGCAGCCTTCAGAGAACAAGGAGGTGAAGCTGAATCTTTTCAGCAGCATGGCATCCGACCCCGGAGATTACACGCTGCAGATAACGGCAACTGCACACTATAGGGACTACGGCCATGTGCTCAACATGGTCAAGAAAAGGATAACCATATCAGTTGTCTGATCTGGCCAGGCTCACTGCGGCGCGGATTTCTGCTCTTGTGGGGGCTGCTTTTGCGCCGAGAGCATCGAGGTTATGCTAAACAGGCTGTCGGCGAGCTTTATCCCCTTCTCCGTCAACTTTATCACCTTGAGCTTCCCGTGCTTCTCGCTTGATGTTATCCCAAGGGATTCGCATACGGACAGGAAGTTGCACACGTGAACGTATGTTGAGTCTGAGGACTTGGCGAGCGTGGAGATGTACCAGCTCTGCGAAACGTCCCTGAGGCTGAGCAGTACCCTCACCTGCTTCTGCTTCAGTAGTATGTCGGTGCTTCCCACGATGGAGTTATGTAAAAGAGAATTTATTAATGTTCTCACATATAAAATTAACATGAGTGGCCGTGCGTATGGCGGGTTGCATAAGCTCGCAATATTCTCCGTATCAATAGGCACGCTGCTGATAGTGGCCGCTCTTGTGTCGGGCATAACTGCGCTGATAGCATTCATGAACGGGGGCATACTGATACATACGTTCAACGACATAAGGACTTACATCGTAAGGATCCTGTTCTCGCTCGTGGTGCCGATTGCCGGGGGGGTTACTCTCATGTTCGTGGGCCTCAGACTCTTCGACCTGGACAAGAATGCGCTGCTGATGCATGCGGAAAGAACCGGAAGGGCAAGCAGCAGGAGGATAATTCGCGATAGGCTCAACGTCATGCTCAGCAATGACGAGAAGGCGATAATGGGTCTTCTTGACGGAAACCCCAATGGGGAGCTGCAGTCGGATATAGTAATAAGGACCGGCTACTCTAAGATAAAGACGCACAGGATCCTGAAAAGTCTTGAGCAGAAGGGCCTCATAAGGAGGGGCCGTGCAGGAATAACCAACAAAGTAATAGCAATAGACTAATATCCAATGGGGCTGTACGCTAACCTGGCAGACTACCAGATTCGGGTTCTGGTTATCCGAGTTCGAATCTCGGCAGCCCCGTAAAGCATTCTTGCATGTGTGGAGTTAAAAGAATAGGGCATCTGGGCTCTCTAAATCCGGCCCTGTGCCGCTAATTGTGTAAAGTAAACCTGTAAAGTATCCACTTTACACTCTTTTATTCTTTCTC
>CAYSQH010000010.1:0-22795 GCA_964433165.1 Microcaldota archaeon | reverse complement strand
TTACGACGAAAATGTTAAATAGTTATTCAACACAGCAAAAAACGATGAAAAAAGATAACAACTTTGTCAAAAGTTCTGGGTAGTGGAAGTTGTAACACTTTTTGGGTTAGCTATAAAAACCGTGGGAGCATATGCAGCGCAGTGATCCTGTTACGGGATGTCTGATGCTACCAAGGATGCTATCCTGGTCTGGTTCGTTCCCTGGGGCGCCGCAACGCTTACGGTGTAGTTGCCCTTGTAACCAAACACCAAAACGCTGCTAGAGTTGCTAGACTGGTGCTCCACAGCCGAATACGTGAACCCGTTAGATGTCGCGTTCGTTGCCAGAACCTTACCTGTCACGCCAAGGAATGCCTGCAATTGTGCAGCGTATAAGTATGGCGCGCTGGGCGACTCGGTCACGAACTCCGATACGAGCCTTGTACTGCTTGAGCTATATACGGTATATCCCGCATACCAGTACGCGGTGACGTTGTTCTTGTATACCCCCGTCTCGTTCGTAGGATTTGGCTGGTGCAGAGAGATGTAGTTCCCGTTCGGGCTGCCGATCAGGCCTGCCATCTCGGTCTCGCTCATGTAGTACTGGCCTGGGCCTCCGCCGGCGTCGGTGAACAACCCGCCTGAGGAGCTTGATGGAATCGTGGTCGTGCCCTGCTGTGAGGAATTCTGGCCGTTTATTGTGCTGGATACCGCGGTGCTTGTTATTGGCACACTAGAATTATTCACTACATTAGGATGGTTCAGCAGAAGGAAGCTCAGGCCGCCTGCGACTATGACCACGATGATGCCTATTACTATGATAGGCAAGAAGTGGCTGTACTCTGATTGGGGTCCGACAGGCTGCTGCACCGTGGCCGTACCGATGTCAGGGCTCTGGCCGGGCATCGCGGTTCCTTGTTGCTCGTCAGGCGTATAATCACTCTCGCATTACCATAACAAATGCATGCTTATAAAACTTTCCGGGCCGCAGGGGCGTGGCAGGCATGCGGTATTTCCAGGGTTATGGCAATGGGATCCGGCCAAGCAGCATGCGAAACCGTTATAATCCTTAATGCAGAATGTGATTCGATCGTATGAGAGGCACCGAGAATCGCACTAAATCAGGCAAGTCGGGCAGGGCCAAAAGGCCGGACAAATCCGATGGCAGACAGCTGAGGAAGACAAAGGCTGAGATAAAGCGCAGGATAATGAAGAAATACCGCACAACAGATCCGCATGCGGACCTGTACAAGAAGAAGGCCCACGAGGTAAGGTTCTCCAGGGGAGTATGCCCCATATGCGGAAGCAGGATAGACGAAAAGGGGATGTGCGCCTGCGGAGCCGGGGATTCCTGAAGTCAGCCGTAAACTACCTTGGATTCCAACAGCTTGCCTATGTCAGTTACCGGCGATCCGTTCTCGTCGACCTTCTGGGAGGCTGGGAAGTTCTTCATGTAGTCTGGTATGTTCTCCGTTATCCTGTCCTCGTATGTTGAGACGGTCTCGTTCCTGTAGAATACCCCTATCGGGATCTTCTCCTCCCCCAGATAGGCGTTGCTTATCGCCTGGTTCATCTTCTTTACCGTTTCAGACTCGTCATGCACCTCTGGGTCGTCCTCGAGGTTGTACATCCTCTCCTTGTACCACTCGTTGGTATTTATGTTGTTGTAGGTAGGGCAGGGCTGCAGGACGTCAACGAGCGCCATGCCATTGTGGGCGACCGCCTGCTTTATCAGGTCCTTGGTGTGGACTGTGTCGTATGCGAACCCCCTAGCCACGAACGTGTATCCAGATGCGACTGCAAGTGCGATTGGGTTTATAGACCCGTTTATGTTGGGCTTGGGCAGCGACTTTGTCTGCTCCCCCATTGGCATCGTCGGGGCTGCCTGGCCTTTGGTAAGGCCGTATACCCTGTTGTCATGGACCACCAATGCCATGGATAGGTTCCTCCTTCCTGCGCTCACGAAGTGCCCGACCCCTATCCCGAAAGTGTCTCCGTCCCCCGCATTCACTATGACCTTTAGGCCCGGATTGGAGAGCTTTATGCCCATGGCAAAAGCAAGGGCCCTTCCGTGAAGGGTATGCACCCCTGATATAGGGCCGGAAACGAAATGGGGCAGCTTGCCAGAGCAGCCTATCCCGGATACCAATACAGCGTCGCTGTAGTCCAGCTTGAGCTCCTTGAGGGCACCCTCCACACATCTCAATATGCCGAAGTCCCCGCACCCCAGGCACCAGTCATTGAATTCTATAGCCTCATTTGCCTCCATTCAATACCACCTTCTGTGTTCCCTTCTTGATGATCTCCTGTACCGCGCTTATTATCTCGCTCCTCATTATCGGCCTTCCGTTCCATTTGAGTATGAGGTTCGTGGGCCTTATCCCAGTGCGCTCCGCAAGCACCTCCGCTCCAAGGGCGTTGTAGTCGTTCTCCACCGCTATTATGCGCTTCTTGCCCTGCAGGGCCCTTGATATGAGCTCCGTTGGGTATGGGCTGAAGAGCCTCACCTGCACCATCTCCACCTTTATCCCCTGGCTCGCGAGCTCGTCCATCGAGTCCATTATCGCGCCTTTGGGCGATCCCCATGTAAGAAGGACTGTATCGGAATTCCCTACTATGTTCACCTTCCTGTTATCCGGGACATACTTGGATGCTGCAGCTAGCTTGATTATCCTCTTCTCGTACATCCTTGTCCTGTTGATGGAATCCTCGGTTATGTGGCCGTATTCATTGTGCTCGTCGCCGGTATAGTACATCTGCGCGTGTCCAAGGAACGCCCTCGGGGATATCCCGTCATCCGTAAATTCGAACCTCTTGTAATGGTCGGGGTCCTCTGGGAAGACTATCTTCCCCCTGTCTACCGACAAGGATTTGGGCTTAACCGTGCTTTCGTCGAGTATCGAGTATGCGTTAGCAAGGGTCTTCTCTATCACATGCACGGTTGGGGTCTGGCATAGCTCCGCCAGGTTAAGGGCCATGACCGCATCCTCGAATATCTCACCGTGGTCCCCGGATGCTAGGACTATCCTTGCGAATTCCCCGTGCCCGGCATTGAGCGCGAGCTTTATGTCAGACTGACCGCTCCTCGTGGGGAGTCCCGTTGCTGGCGAGCCCCTCATGTAGTATGTTATCAAGACAGGTACCTCGTTCATGCCCGCCCAGCTTATCCCCTCGTTCATAAGCGAGAAACCAGGTCCGGATGTCGCGGTGGCTGATCTAGAACCGGCGAGTGCGGCGCCGGATGCGGCGTTTATCGCGGCAAGCTCGTCCTCCACCTGCACCACAACTATGCCCTGCCTCGCCTTTCCATCCTTCGTATCCATAAGCTGGTTAGCCTCTATGTAGGTGCTCTCGTCCGATGCAGGGGTTATCGGATAATACGACTGGAACCGCAGTCCCCCGTACATCTTCCCCAATGCGGACAGGGTGTTGCCGTCCAGCTGCACCCTCCTCTCATTGCCCTTCAATTGATTGAGGGAATACGCATTCTCCGCCGCCTTGTACCCGGCGCTGACCGCAAGCACATTGAGGTCTATGAGCACCTTCTTGTTCGCGAAGTTGCTCCTGACCGCGTCCTCCAGGCTGCTTTCAGGAAAGCCGAGCAGGGCGAATGACGCGCCGATGCACAGCATGTTGCGCGCCCTCTCCGCAACGAACGGGTCCATCTTGAGCTGGTTGATTATCCCCTTCATGAGCGCTCCGTAGTCTACTGGTATCACGTTAACCCCCTTTGCCTTGAGGTACTTCACGATGTCCCCTATAGTCGGGCCATACCCAGCATCCTCTAGCAGCTTCACCTGCCTGGCGCGCATCTCGCCCTCCATTGACCTTATGCCCGCTATGTTAATGCCTTCGTGGGCCTTGTCGTATATCATGTGGCCTGTTACGTCGTCGAAGTGCTGCGCGACCGTCTCCGCGTCGAACGCGGCGAGTATGTCGACTGTCTCGTCTATGCTGTGCTGCACCTTGTCGCTTATCACTATGCTGAAGTAGCTGTGCCTGCCCTTTATGTTCGAGAAGTATTCCCTGCTCCCGAATATGTAGTAACCGGAGCGCGCTATAGCGGCGCCGAAAACATTGGCGGATGTATCGACCCCCATTCCCTGCGAGCCACCCATCATCCAGCGTAATCTTGTCATCCTATCCCTTCAATCAAATGCGCCGCGGGGGCGTGCATGCCGGACCGGGCACGGGCATATATCAACCTACACTTATTTAAGATTATAACCAGTCAGGCCTGCCATGGCATGCTATCCGAACAGGTCAACTGAGGTGTTTATCAGGGCTATGTTGGAGTATGCCTGGGGAAAGTCCCCGGGCAGCTCCCCGCCACTCCTGTCTATGTCCTCGAACAGGAGGCCCAGGCCGAAGCATGAAATGGGCCTGCTCGCACAGTATGCAAGACTCGTTACCAGCGCACCTGAGGGCGCGATACTGAATGACGCGCTTGCCTGGCAATCCCATAATCAGTACGACTTCGCGAAATAGGCGACATGCTTTGCCTCGGCGCCGCAGTACACACATTTCGAGAACGGTTCCTCCCTTTCGATCTTTATCAGCCGACATGTTGCGCCGGTTTCCTCCTTTATCTTGTTCTCGCAGCTATCGGAACCGCACCAGCACGCCCTTATGAAGCCCTTCTTCTCCAGCTGCGCCTTGAACTGCGAATAGCTCCTAGCGGTGAAGGTCCGGGCCTTAAGATCTGCCCTAGCCTTCTTGAGCATCGATTTCTGCATGGAGCGCAGCTCGCGCCGCGCAGACTTTACCACGTCGGCTTCCTTGACCGCGTGCTTCTCCTGCTGGTCCCTCCTTGAGAAAGTCACCTGCCTCTGCTCCATGTCCTTCGGGCCGATCTCTATCCTAAGCGGAACGCCGCGAAGCTCCCATTCGTTGAACTTCCATCCAGGAGTGTATCCATCCCTGTCGTCGATCGTAACACGTAAGCCCTTTTTGGAAAGGGAATCGCGAATCTTTCTAGAATGCGCAAGCACGGAATCCTTGCTCTCGTCGCGGTATATCGGGACAACGACGATCTCTATCGGTGCGACTTTTGGGGGCAGAACAAGCCCCTTGTCGTCCCCGTGGACCATCACAAGCCCGCCTATCAATCTTGTGGATATCCCCCATGATGTGGTGAAGGGATTCTGCTCCTTTGCAGTTCTGTCAAGGAATGAAACGCCGAACGATTTCGTAAAGTTCTGGCCCAGGAAGTGGGAAGTCCCAGATTGCAGGGCCCTGCCATCGGGCATGATCGCTTCCAATGTTACGGTATATACAGCGCCGGCGAACTTCTCCTGCTCGGACTTCTTGCCCATGAGAATTGGAAGGGCAAGGTACTCCTCCATTATCTCCTTGTAGAAGCCCGCTATAAGCATGACCTCCATCTCGGCACCCTCTGCAGTCTCATGGGCAGTGTGCCCTTCCTGCCACAGGAATTCGCTGTTCCTGAGGAACGGCCTGGTATCCTTTATCTCGCTCCTCAGCACGCTGCACCATTGGTTCAGCAGGAGTGGCATGTCCCTCCAGCTCCTTATCCATTTGGTGAAAAAGTAGTACACTATCGCCTCTGAGGTTGGGCGTATGGCAAGCCGCTCCGAAAGGTCGTTGTTTCCGCTCTTCGTTACCCAGTAGACCTCGGGCTTGAATCCCTCGAAATGCTCGCCCTCGACCTCAAGCAGCCGCTCGGGAATCAGCAGTGGAAGATACATGTTCCTATGGCCCGTTGACTTCAGCATCGCATTGAATGCCTTCTGGACCTCCTCCCATATCTCGTATGAGCCCGGCCTGTAGGCCATGCTGCCCTTCACCGGCGCGTAGTCGATGAGCCCGGACTTCACTACTAGCTGCGAATACCATTCCGGCAGGTTCTCGGACTTCTCGGCGGTTATGCTGTTGTCATTGGCCCTTGGCTCCTCCAAATAAACCATCCTCTTAGGTATTGCGTCGCAAACTTATTAAAACTGACATCGGTTTCCGGCCTGCACGTCAGGAAGATGGCGATTATCCATTCAGCTTCGCTACCGGGCACGTATACGAATAATCGGCATCGAAGACCGTACAGGTATATGCGGAATTGTCCAGCGGGAGCCTTGCCGATATGCTGGATGCACCTGCAACGACATGCAGTTCCGTTGCGTTGGATAGCAGGTATACCAGTGTGCCGTTGTTTGGGGAATATGACGTGAAGTAAACATACAGCATACCGACGTTACCGTTTGCCTCGAAATGGGCATTATACACAACGTAGTTGCCAGACGCACTTACATTATACCAGAATGCGTGCAGCCCCATATCTGACTCATACCCGATATGCGAGGTATATGCCACAGAAAATAACAGTATGATGGCAAGAACCATTGCATATGGCAACATGTTTCTGTATGGCACGGGCTTTTTGGAGCCGCGCTTCTTGAATGAATACACGCACACCAATTCGAAGGTCATGAAGAATAGGTAATAGCTGGCCTGCCCATGCCCCAGGAGTGCAAAAGGAAGCATGGTGAAAAGCCCTGCAAGTTCCTTGACGTCAAGGTAAACAAAAACCAGTGCAGAAAGCAAGGCAGTAATGTAGAATACTGCCGTGAAGGACGATGCACCGACGCCGTAAAACCTTGCAATTAGGAACCCTACAGGGGACATTGAGTTCGGGAACAAGTTTCCGTTCACCGAATAAAACACCGTGGTGATATAGCTATGGGCACCGAGTACCACGAAATAAGCGTTAATGGCTGCAAACATAAGTATCGCATATGCCATGTTCCTAAATCCCTGCCTTTTGGATTCCCTGAACGACCACAGTATCAGGAGCATCACGAGCACCCATGAAAGCTGCTGAATTGATGCAGCCAATCCAAGGAGTATTCCACTATACCACTTGTCGAGCTTCGCATATGCCAGGAGCAGCACCGCGGCCAATAGTATTATTATAGGAGAAAGCAGCATGACCACGAAAAATGCAAGTATTACAGCAAGCCCGTAAACCTTTGCTCCGTGATTAGAGATGTCAAAGCACCACGATATGACCAGAAGCAGTATTGAGGAAAATATCGTTATCTCGAAGATCATGTACGATGATAATCCCCGCACCCCGTGATTTATCAGGTAGTAGGGCGCAAACGAAAGCAGGTACAGGGGAGGATAACCCGCAACGCCTACTATGCCATTGCTCATGGTGTTTGTAGGACTCATTGTGCTGCCATTTAGGAAGCCGGACATCAGCTGCGCTGCAAAAGAGACAGAATATGGGTCTTTCCCCGAAAGCAGGGCGCCAAAAGCCTTATAGCACAGGAATACTTCGTCACTCGGTATTATCCCCTTTATCAATATTTTGCCCCCAAGCATTACAACGATAATGGCAATAGCGGCTGCCAGCATTATGTAGAACAGCGCATTGCTGTGCCGCCTTGCAAACTGGCCGAGGGATACAAGAAATACAACTATGGCGAACAAAAGACCATACACCACAATGCCGCGTAACATCAAGCCTTGGGGATATGGCAGTCCGATTCCGAATATGAATGCCTCTTCGATAAGAACAGTTGAAACAAACGCAACAGCAAGCACGATTAGTAGCCTCCCGTCAATTTTCGCTTTTCCGGTGTAATCAACGACATACAGGACAAAATACAGGATAAATAAAGCGAAGGCGACCCCGTTGGCCGCTGCCATGAATGGGTAAACGCCGCCCATCACCGTCATTGATGCGATGTAGAAGCAGAATAATATGCATGAGACAATGAATACATTGCCAAGCCTGCTTTTAGCCATTGGTTGCACCGCGCACATACTGAATCCACAAATAAGAATAATAACTGTTGCAGAGAATATAATCTGATGATGACTCGAGGTATTTCTGATCCGTGATGAATAAGAGAGTCGCTGATGATAATATGGTAAAGAAACTGAACGATTTCTTGTGGGAAATGGGCAAAGATGGCAGTCCTGGCATGAACGTGCCTGTCCACATATACGCCAATGAGGAGTTGGCCAACAACATGGGAAGGGACAGGACTCTCAAGCAGGCAATGAACGCAGCGAAGCTCCCCTCAATAGTGAAGCACATGCTCGTGATGCCAGACGGTCACGAAGGATACGGCTTCCCCGTAGGCGGCGTTGCCGCCTTTGATGCCGAGAATGGCATAATATCCCCCGGAGCGGTAGGTTATGACATAAACTGCGGAGTTCGACTCATAAAGACGAACCTAAGCTTCGAGGACGTAAAGCCGAAGCTAGGGGTGCTTATGGACGTTCTGATGAAGAACGTGCCAAGCGGAGTGGGAAGCAAGATAAATCTGGGCTTCACGCAGAAGGATCTCGAAAGGGTGTCGATGGAAGGCGTAGGTTACATGGTCGACAAGGGATTCGGCTTCAAGGAAGACGTGGATCACATAGAAGAATACGGCCACATAAAGGACGCGGACTTCGGGAAGGTAAGCTCGCTAGCCAAGAAGCGTGGCGTGAACCATCTTGGAACGCTTGGAGCTGGAAACCATTTCCTCGAGGTTCAGCGCATAGGCGACGTTATGAATGAGCGCATAGCAAAAGGCTATGGTCTCGAGAGTGATAACATTACCATACTAGTACACAGCGGATCCAGAGGGTTTGGCCATCAGGTATGCAGCGACTACCTACGGTCATTTGCTGAATACCAGCAAAAAAACAACATAGTGCCACCGGACCCAGAATTGAGCTACGCCTTCGTGAATTCCAAGGAAGCGGAGAGTTATCTCGGGGCAATGAGATGCGCGGTTAATTTCGCATTTACCAACAGGCAGATAATGACGTATTCCATAAGGAAGTCATTTGAGGAGGTATTCGGAGGCAGCGCGGATTCCCTTGGAATGGACCTTTTGTATGACGTCGCGCATAACATCGCAAAACTGGAGGAGCACGACGTCGACGGGAAGCGGATGGAGCTCTACGTCCACAGAAAAGGAGCCACGAGGGCTTTTGGCCCTGGAAGGGACGATATACCTAAGGAATACAGGCAGATCGGCCAACCTGTGCTCATACCTGGAAGCATGGGGAGCTCAAGCTATGTGCTTGCAGGACGTGAGGAGGCTATGACAGAGACCTTCGGATCGTCATGTCATGGTTCTGGACGCGTAATGTCGAGACACCAGGCGATCAGGGATATACCTATGTCAAGGACGCTTGGGGACCTTAAAAGCAAGGGGATTGAGATAAGGGTAAGGGACAGGAAACTAATCAGTGAGGAGGCGGAATGGGCATATAAGGACGTAAACAACGTCGTTCGCAGCATAGAAGGCGCAAAGATATCCAATATCGTGGCAAAGCTTGTGCCGATAGGCGTGGTCAAGGGGTAATAACCTTTTGCCTTTATGAGCGGAGATCGTCAACACGTATCTTGATCTTGTTTGCCGCCATTATACGCAATTCCTTCATTATCTTGTTCTTCTTTAGCAATTCTATAGTGTAGTCTTTCCCGCTTATCAGTTCTGGCCTAAAGGATTTCAACGCCCTTAATTCTATGCAATGCAGTTCTTCGCCAAGAAAGCTTAAACGCAAGGAATATTGCTTATCCATGCCCCCCGTGTCCAATTCTGCTCCAGACGGGTCTTCTAGAATAACACCGCATTTGATTTTTTTGACAGGTTCGATATGCCTCTTATTTGGACTTTCTGACAGCCAACCAGCATGCTCCACGTTATCGCTAACCGTATACGTAGGCGTACGTACAAAAACTGTGCATTGCTGTCTTTTAGCAGTGCCATCTTTTAGCACACTGCTAAATGCCCCGATTCTTGAATCGAGAGTCCTTAGCTTTGTTATCAGATCGTCCTGGAGTACATTAGGGAATATAAGATCTTTTGATGCAAGAGCTGCCGAATCTGGAGCCTGCTTCATGTACATCTTAATCTGACATAACCTGCGTATCCCAACATCTATGTCTCCAGCGTTGTGGGCTAGCATCATAAGGCCAATTCCTTGTTTTCTGAAGTCCTGTATCCTTTGACGCATGTCCTGTACTGCCGGAGAATACTGATCTGAGAACATTGTCTGGGCTTCTTCTACGCACACCAACATCCTAAGCTCCCCGTCGCCGTTATTATCAAATTTTGACGAAAGTGAATATATTTGGTTAAGGGCCATTGCGTATAATAGTGGCCTTGTTGCTGTGCTGGCTGCGGATATGTCAAAAATTAGTCCGGATTTGATAAAATCCTCCACTATTACGCCATCAGTAGCACAATATTGCCCCAAACTAAGCACGTTTCTAAGGCTTTCCAGGGAAGCACGTATATTCTCACCATGCTTTGTATATTTAGTCCCAGTGGAGGTACGTTTTCCGTGTTGTCTTATTATCGACTCCTCGATTTCGTTAAATACGTTTATAGGATCGGGATTCCTGCAGTTATGGTATGCATTTCTAAATGCATTCAACATGCATTTTTCCATAGGCCTCTGGTATGGACCCGCATTTGCAGCTGCAGAAAGCATCATAGCAAGATTCCCATAGAATTTTTCGACTTCTATACCTTCAGGGCATCTAAAGAAATTTATAGGGGTTTCATCACTGAATAATCTTATAATGGGGACCCTCTGAGCTTCAGCAAAATTAACCCATTCGGATGTTGGAGTAATTACGAATACCCATGGTCGGGATTCATGATCCAATATGGACTTGACCACAGACATCGCAAGCATGGTCTTTCCGGACCCGGGAAGACCCGTTATAAGGAAACCTAAATTAAATGAAGAGATGTTTAATCTCACGTTTATCCCTGTATTAGTCACGCCTTCCTTCATAAACTCGCCAATCTCTATTCCGGAAGCCCTGATTGGAAGCACCGTATTAACCACATACTTAGATTCATGAAAGCCATAGAAATTCAGGAAATTCATTATGTAACTGGATCCAAATGGGAACCCAATACGTCTAGCCTTTGCAAATGCCGTATTAATATCAGGGGTTGCTAATTTATCCGAAAACAAGATCAAAAAACGGGAATGCATATAGTCTTGCAAGTCTGTGTTATCAGGGATCAACACAGATAACCTATACATAAGACCATTACCAAGTACCGAATTGTTAAGCGAATCAATTACATTATTAAGCAACATTCTTTCCTCGGAGCCATAGTATAGGTCTCTATGCACTGATGCACCTTTACCAAAACCGCTCCTAGAAGATTCAGTCTCTCTTATCTCCTTTGAGCTGAGCATTTCTTCAAGTTCCTCTTTGTTTCGCCCCGCCTCATCATGAGGAGTTATACTAAACATAAGCAAGACTACATCATTTCCTGGTACGACATCCATTATGTCCCAAAATAGTTTTTCATCTCTATCGATATTTTTATAAACTGAAAGCATCTTGTAGTTACCACTAACTAGTTCCATTCTACCGGATTTCTCAAATGATAAGCCTGGAAAGGATATTTCCAATCGGTTTACAGTGCTTTCCGGATTCTTATCAAATGCCAGGTATGTGGAAAGATCGTTTAAATTATATGCTATTATAAAATTCTGCATGCCTATACATTCAAGCATCCTAAGTTTATCGAATCCGCTGCTTGGGACACCAGTTATCTTGTAAAGTTCTAGGTCCATAATACCACGTGTATCATAATGAAGGATACCACAAGCATTGCAGTTATTGCAACTTTTCTATACCCAGATATTCGAAAATTCGGTTTAGACATTTCAAACCATATCAAACATACAGCAAAAGATGTCAGTGTCACAAATAACCAGTACACCTTGCCCATCAGCAGTATCAACATCATTAAGGAGAGGGATACCGCAAATGCTGCAAAAAGTGCCTCCTTTCGATCATATTTGTTATAGAGTTTTTTGACCCCCGAAAGCAAGTTCATCCCCATAAATACAAAATTATCGTTATTGCAATTAATGCAGTTGAACCCTTGATTATTTCTATGGATAACGCAGCAAAATCTTTTCTACCGAATACACAACTGCTCACCCATAATATTATATCTGCATTAAGTAGCACCAATCCAAGTCTCAGTCCCGCTTTTGTGAAAATGTATACTACCTCGAACATCTTATCTTTCCTATAAATCCGCTTACATCAAGCATTAGATTAAATGATCTGCAGGGCAGGCAGTTAAGTGATAGGAACTCCAATTCATCATAGGCATCAAAAAATACGATGTTGCATCTGCCCGTAGTTCGAATATCAGCCATAACATAGGAGATTAGTTTATTTTTATTAACGAAATCCTCAATTGTCCTAGAATTAGTAATGCTAAATACCCCATCCATTAATGCAATGTCATATGCGATGCGGGCGGCAAATAGTTCCGATGATCCCGCGCTAATTGGCAATATTGCCCCGTTTTTGCATGTAAATTCGCCAAATCCAGACATTATAGTCATGACATACTTCAGTGCCTCAGAGTTCACATTCGGAAAGTCTTCAATTGATAAAGGCATTGAGCCGAATTTAAGATAATTATTTCCCAGCTTACTGATTAGCTGCTTTGATATCATTACATGGTCCGCCCTCATATCAGAATCCCCCGATGTTATGATAACCGGCTCCTTGCCACTTCCGATATCCGAGATTACGCGTATCACAATAAAAGCTATGATTCCAGCAGGTATGAGAATTAATGTTATAAAATCTGGACTACTTGCCATTCTTCTCCACCTTGAGCATATTTGAAACCGCATCTATATCGGTTTTATCCACTCCGAATCGCCCTAATTGAAGTGTAGAGGCTGATTTACTATCATTAATGATCTTTTGGGCAAAATCACGGTATATCCTCATAATGCCCTTCAGTTTTGCAAGTTCAGCAGATAGCTTTATAATTTCAGCGGCCAGAACACAATTAGAGTCATTAAGAGCTGAAACCCTTGCTTTAATTCGTATCAATGACCTGCGGTTAGGTTCAAAAATTGGATCCAACCCATTCTGGAGAGCCTCAATCACATACGGGTATACATCGTTTAAATTCACTGTGTATTCCCCCTTTAGAATCGAAAAAAGAGAAAAAATTAATATTAGACTCTTATTATACTCTTCAATGCCCTTCCCACTCGTTGGAAATTTTAAGCTGATGAACTCCTCAGAAAGCTCAAGCAATCTTTTTACACCAGATGTGTCTGAAAGTTTACATACAATTGGAAATTCATTGCCTTCGGATATTTTACCACAGTGGGCAAGTGTGGTTTTTATGCTCTCCGTTGTCCCCCTAAGTGTTGCTTTGACCGCAATGCACCCTTCAAGCTTATACTCGTTCAACTAGCCCACCCAATTTTACAGCTGCGGTTTCATAAGCCTTGACGATCCTAGCATCTTTCAGCCCCAATCGCCTCAAAAAGCAGATTATCTCATATCGTTTTATTGACAATTGCATCATCAGCTTGATAAGTGTTATATCGTCAACCTCATTGTTGTTCTCCGAAAGTAATTCCATTACCCGCGCCTTTGACACTTCTTCCGCATCAAGCTCATTCAATGACTGCTCAAATGCCCTTCGCGGTATGACATTTCTCATTTTTCCACCAATTATCGAGCATATCCTTATATCTACCCCATCTATCCTTGACAAAATAAGTTTTTCAGAGTTTGTAGAGTTTATTCCGGCAAATGATACAAAGCAGCTACCGGTCTGTAATCCCATTATTTTCCGTTTATCATCCTTATTTATAACCCCAGAATCTTCGAGTATTTTATAATCGGCTTCGTTCTGCAGTCTGAATATAAAAATGCAAGCGGAATTTGATATCACTTCATTATTTATATCGCTGGCAAGCTGTGTCGCTACCGCGACACAAAATCCATACTTCCTGCCCTCTCTAAAGAGGACGTTAACGTCGTTCGAGTTCTGTATCAGCCTCCAGGCTTCATCAAGCACTATAATCCGTTCAATGCCATTTTGTGCAATTCCAGAAGCATGCATGAATTCAATAATTGCTTTAAGCATCATTCCAGATATTTCGCCTCGTTGAAAATCGTCCTTTAATGCAGAGAAGTCAAGGCTCACAATGCCATGCATCGCATCAGCCATTGTAAAATTCGTACAATCTGCAAACATAGGATTCCCAACTAACTGAAGGAGCTTTTTGGCGACCTTTGACGAGGTGTCATCTTTGCAGTCCTCCATGTGTTTGATTAGTGTCCTAATGTTCGCATGACAGGTTTTTTCAGGTATTGAAAGCATACCAGAATAAAGTGAATACTCTTCCTCATGACTTAGCTTTAGCATTGTCCCGATCATCTCCGTTATGCTCCGGGCATTTTTAGGGCTGTGTAGGTCATGCAGATCCAGCACATTCACAGTTATGTCCTTGCTCAGCGACAAAACCACCCCATCCATGTGCCTAACAAGTTCACCATACTCGTTATTCCAATCTATTATGAGTACTGCAGAACCTCTTTGAATGCTGCTTTTTGCTATAAAGCTCTTCAACATGTAGCTTTTTCCTGCCCCAGACATTCCCATTATGGCCATATTCCTGTTCATCATGAGATTAAGATCTAGGAAAACGGGCATTTTGTATATGAAGCTTTTTCCAAGATATATTCCTGAATAATCCAGCATCTCCGGCTCAGACATGCAATCCAGATGCATGACGTTGCTTGCATCTTTCGAATTGGAATTTGAGTGCCTCATACAATCACAGAATCGAATTTTAGGAGGTCTACCAGATCATTTCCGCTTAAGATCTCTGCTTTTGATCCTGCAATGGCACTAAATTCCGCAGTTATTTCGCGCAATTGCGATTTTGCCTTCTCTTGCGCAGTAAATCCACTTTCAGATATTGCACTGGTCATTATGTACTGGGCAAGTTTCAGTGGAGAGCCCCCCGTGCTTATCTGGTTGATCTCGGCGTTAAGTTGATCTATGTGCCTCTTTAACATGTTTGCTCTGGCGGAATTTGCCCCAGATAATGCAATTTTGCCAAGTTCTATCTCCAGCATACTCCGCTTTGTTTTCAGGGAGTCAAGAAGCTTGTCTATATTTATCCGTTCTATCTGCATCACAAATTTGAATGGCGAGTGTGAATTTGATACTATATTCTCTATACTTTCCCTGCTAATCTTGCCATTTGAGTTGTTGCTTTTGAGCAAAGCCGCAGCCGTTGCGCAATAACCCCTATTCATTTTTCTTATCGCGGCTCCCCTATCCCCACTTACTTCGTAACCATCCAATATCTGAACCAGGTTTGTTTTTTTGAATATGAAGGAGTCTATTATGTAATTGAATTTGTAAGAGACTATGAAGAGTCCTGATATGATAAAACCAATCATTATAACATATGTACTAAGCGTGAGTATGCTTGCAACTGTCATTATCGCAAGAGCCGCTGAGAGAAGGTAGAAAACATAGTCGTAGTTACACATATGATTCACTAAAAGATGTAAAGCCTGCCGAAGCTAATCTCGGATCCC
The DNA here is from genome assembly GCA_964433165.1 of Microcaldota archaeon. GTDB lineage: Archaea > Micrarchaeota > Micrarchaeia > Micrarchaeales > Micrarchaeaceae > UBA12276. The sequence goes on along the minus strand of CAYSQH010000010.1, from coordinate 7,431 downwards.
AGAACCTTTGCCAGCTCCCGTATTGATATTGCAGTTAGTATGATGCTGAATATTGGTAGGAAGAATACCTCAATTATTATGAAGGCGATTGCATTCATCAACTGATTAAGAAAACTTTCTATACCGTTTATTATCCCATTTATTGATGACTCCAGGGATCCCACTATCCCATACGCATACTTCGTGTTATTCGATATGCTTGTTGCGCTTCCGATTATCCCGGACGCCGTGCTAGTTTCCGTATTTATGAAACTTGTTATAGCCCCATTATTTATGTTTGATGAATACGATGAGACGAGCGAGGCGTTAAGCACATATGTTAGCGGAAATACCGCAAATAGACCTATCGCTATAGCCATTATTGCGCCGCCAAGCCTTCTCGTAAAATAGAATATCCTTAGCACTATACCCAGCGGGAGCAGTACTGGTATGGCTGTTACGGATATGAATTTTAGAAGTATGCTTTGGACCTCTATCCCGATTATAGAAGCAGTAAGCGCTTCTATTATGTAATCCAATGCTGTTAGTGCCGGCTTCAGCATGCTGGAGAAGCCTATGCTCACTATCCCTATGGACAGGTGTATGGAGCCCAACATGCTCAGTCCAGCATACAATACTGAAATCGGAATCAAAAGGCCTGCAGATTCTTCAAGTAGGCTTGGGTAACTGGCCCCGTTTATTGATATTGGGTGGATCCCTACAAGATAGCCGTATGCAAAGCATATTGCATAATTACCACTCATGGACTGTTCACACGCGGCAGATGCGCCCGTACTGCCAACCATGTTGTTTATTACAGTGGTGAATATGCCGCCAGTGGCAAATGCAGCTATAAGAGCGCCAACGATTACCCCATTTATTATTGATTGGTACAGTTCAGATCGCCCAAACTCCTTCATGCGCTTATCATCAATGGCGTATCCTAGCCCCAGCACTATGCCAGATGCCGATAGCATTATCGCTATGAGCATTACCGCAATGTTATATATGCCGAACAAGACATAACAGCGTATTAGAGGTAAGGTTGCTTATCAGGTGCGTTGATGCTACGGCAAGGGAAGTTGACGCTATGCTAAGGGCCCCAACAACTATTGCCCCGATTATTATATTTACTGCAGCTGTGTGGAAATTCGCTTTTTTATCCGGTGGGAGCATCTGCCCTATTGCATAGAATATTCCAGCCAGAACGAAAAGCACCGCACTTAAGGCAGGACCTATCTGCATAAGAACTAACTGGACTCCATTCAGCTCTGTGACAAGCGGGCTCGATGCCATTGACAGCCTTGAAATAAGCATTACGACCAAAAAAGGAATTGCCACATGCCTCAGCACCTTGATAATTAGAGGTCCGATCTTTAGGGAGTACGCTTTCAATCACACACCAATTATATGTTTGTAAATAACTGTTTACTTAAATACATATTTAAATATTACAGTATATCAGTTATTAGCGGAACTATGGAGAAGAGGATGGGGTGTGTTGAATAAATTTGTGAGCAAAGCCATCCGAGTAGAAAGAGCTAAATACGTAACCTTTCAAGAATTCGTATTTCTTCTAGCAAGAAAAGGATAAAGGAAAACGATAAAGATGACCAATGCCGCATCGGAAACGTACAGGCTGCAGATGATAAAAAGCCATAATTCCAAGGAGGACGTCATAGTAGGCTCGCACGTCTTCGGGAACCTTTACGAGCCGGATCCCGCGTTGATAAACGACCCAGCCAAGCTCAGGGAAATAATCGTAGAGGCGGTCAAGATAGCCAGGATGAGCCTCGTCGAGGTCAAGGCATGGCCGTTCGGCGGAAAGAAGGGAGGGGTTACGGTAATAGCGCTGATAATGGAGAGCCACGTCGCACTGCATACCTGGAACGAATACAACTACGCAACGCTCGACATATACACATGCGGGGACAGGGCAAAGCCCCACGAGGCGTTCGAGTATATAGTCAAGGCGCTTAAACCAAGTAGGCACCAGCTGTTCTATGCCGACAGGGGGATGTGAATACGACCAGGCTAGCGCTGAGATTGCTTCAATCCGTTGATGAGAGGTTGTTGGCACTCACTGCTTGTTGTTTGTGGCATTCATACTGCGGTCCAACTGCCTGAGCGACTGGTCCGTCTGCTTGTTCTCCGACTTGAACTCCATGTACTGCCTCCTCACGTTAGTCGTGGCATCGTAAGCCAGCTTCACCGCAAGTATCAGCACAAGGGCCGCGGACCACAGCTTCAGGGTGTACGCCTCGTTGCTTATGAATATGCTGTCGATAATAAGGCTGACCCCGGCTAGCAGCGCCAGGAACCATAGGGTGAAGTAGAGGCTTATCTTCCTCTTGAGCCTCACGTATGCGTACCTTAGTTTTACATCAAGATTCTTCATCCCTACCAGCTATTTTACCATTCTCTGCAAACCTTTAATAATATAGTGCAGCCCTTGCTACGTCTCCACAAATATGCCCTCATCCTCTTCGGTTACCTTGTAGACAGGCTCCGCCTCCAGCTCCAGCGGGAACTCAGACAGCTTGCCAGTTGTCACGTCCCATTGCGCCCCGTGCCACGGACAGGTTATCACGTTGCTGCTCAATTCCCCCTCGGCCAGAGGGCCTCCCTGGTGGTTGCATATGCCGCGCATCGCGTATACCTTTCCATTGACGTTCGCGACCACTATCTCGTCCATGCCCTCGGACTTCAGCCTCACCATAGTTCCAGGCTGCAGCTCGTCCCTCCCGCAGACGCGCATCTTTGCCATAAGATCACACGCAGCATTCTCTGCGATGCTATTTATCCTTTTCCGATTACGCGCAAGACTAGGCTACAATTAAATATCTTGTCTGGTAACAGGTACTTATGGTAACGGTCAATAATGTGATAGGGGCGCTCAGCCAGTGCCTTGACCCAGAACTCGGGGCCAATGTGGTCGACATAGGGCTGATTTACGGAATACGCATAAATGACGGGAAAGACGTGAAGCTCACCCTCACGATGACCTCACCGATGTGCCCCGTGACCAGCATAATAATGGCCGACGCGCAGCTCAGGATAGAGTCGATAAAGGACGTAGGAAAAGTCGAACTCGAGCTTGTCTGGGACCCTCTGTGGAGCCCCGAGATGATGAGCGACGAGCTCAAGTATACGTCATAGGTGCCGCGGCAATATTACCTGCGCAATCCAGAGGGGCGCTCGTGCCGCTTTAATTCCCTCAGCTGCATCTCGGCGTTATGTCTGGCCGCATGGATAGCGTCCTGAACATCCAAATCTGTCCCTTTTTTAGATTTCATTTCATCAAGGTGCCCGCATATTCTTTTGAGCGCCTTTTCCGAGATGTTTTTGTGCATTGCTAGTCTAGCAAGCATTATCGGGTTGCCGCGATACTTTTCAACGGCCTCGTCAAGAAACTCTGCCGGCGTATCGATATCTCTTATTTTCTTATTCATGTCTTCGTAGGACATATCTACGGTTGTCATTCGTACCACCTGTTCAAGCATTCCTCTGTTTGACTTAATATAAATAATTTAAGCCTAAAGGCCGCGGCGCTTTAATACAGCGCGGCCTCGTCAGCCCTATTGTAGCCAACGAGTTCCTTTGCCGTGAACCATATAGATATCTCGCGATCGGCGGCCGCCTTGTTCTCAGAGGCGTGCACCAGGTTCTTCAGCGGCCTGCCTTTGGAATCGGCCATTCCATACGAATCGGCCGAGAAATACCCGCGTATTGTCGATGATTCAGCCCTCTTCGGCTCGGTCGCGCCAGTTATCTTCCTTGTTACCGCTATCGCATCGTTGCCCTCAAGGACTATCGCGACAACTGGGCCGCTGGATATGAAATCCATGAGGTACCCCCTTATCCGCATCGCTACCTGAACAGGCGTATCCTTCACCTCAACGCCATTTTCCTTGTATGCGGCTATCGCCTTGGCTCCGGTTTCCTCGAGCCACTTTGGGTCGTCTATGTAGTGCCTGCCCGCAAGCTCCCTGCTGGGCTTCACCATCTTGATCGCGACAGGCTTCAATCCCACATCCTCGAACCTTGCAATTATGCGTCCGGTAAGCGCCCTTATGACACCGTCGGGCTTTACCAGGACAAGAGTCCTCTCTATCATTGAATTTACCCCTTGTTCACATATTTCTGCACTATAATATTTATTATTGCCTGGTGTATGGGTAGTATTAAGGTGGTAACATGTTGCACAGAGAAAGGGTTAGAAGCATGAAGGACATGCACAGGTCGCTGCTGGGCAGGATAGAGGGCCACGATCCCTCGAAGCTGCCGAAGGGTGCCAACAGGAAGAAGCTTGAGGCCGCGTACGACTCGCTGAAGGGCTATTCATTCGTCCTCAAGAAGAAATAGCGCTACAACTATCTCCTGCGCACATTCTTGCGGTGCGCCTTTGCGGCGTACATTCTTCTGTCAGCAAGGGCGACCATCTTCGCCGCGATAGTCGCAGCATCCTTCCCGTCAGAATACACCTCGGCTATGCTGGCTGCACCTATTGATATCTCAACACCATTCGCCGCACACCTGTTGGCCATCCTGTGGGCAAGCATAAGGCTGTCGCCTATCGTTGCCCCCTCCATTATTATAGTGAATTCGTCTCCTCCGGTCCTGCACACGACGTCGTATTTCCTTACCATGTCCTTCATTATCGATGCTGCTTTCTTCAGGAGCATGTCCCCCCTCTGATGGCCGCCGGTGTCATTGGCCTTCTTCAGGTTGTCCACGTCCGCGACAAGCACGCATATCCCTGAACCGTCCCTGTCGTACCTCGAGACACCGTTGTCCAACATGAGCTCGCTCATCCTGGTGTTGCCCAGATGGGTAAGGTGATCGAGGTAGGCAAGCCTCGTGAGTTCCCTTTCCTTCTTCCTAAGGGCGGCCACCTCCGCCTTCAGCTTCCTGAGTTCCGCTTCCTTTCCCTTCAGAAAAGCACCGTTCAACTTGCACAGCAATCCCTTAAATCACTTTGCAAATTTTTACACGATTGCATGATTCGGCCGGAAAGATATATATAGGATGACCTATATATTATGCACCGTGATTCAAATGGCATGGACTGATGTTGCTGACAGCAATACAATAGAAGGCACGGTAGCGGCGCTCAAGGCGAACGGGTTTGAGGCAATCGTCGTCGAGAACGGTGCGGAGGCCAAGGAAGCAGTCCTGAAGATTATACCAAAAGGCGCGGAGGTCATGAAGATGACATCGGTGACTCTTGACACGATAGGGGTTGCAAGCGCATTAGAGGAGAGCGGAGAATACGAGTCCCTTGGAAAGAAGGTCAGGTCGATAGAGGACCCCGTGGAGAGGGAAAAGCTCAGGAAGTCCCTGCTCAGTCCCCAGTATGCGGTAGGCAGCGTGCATGCAATAACATCCGATGGTAAGGTGGTAATAGCCTCTGCAAGCGGAAGCCAGTTGCCTGCGTATACATATGGCGCGGAGAAGGTAATATGGGTGGTCGGGGCTCAGAAGCTCGTCAAGAACCTGGACGACGCGATAAAGAGGATATACGAGCATTCGCTTAAGCTGGAGAGCGAGAGGGTGCAAAAGGCCTATGGCATGCCCAGAAGCAGCGTGAACAAGATTCTAGTATATGAAAGGGAAAAGCCGGGCAGGGTAAGCGTGATAATAGTCAAGGTGGCGCTGGGGTTCTAGAATCCTATTAAACCTTGCATGGCATAGAGTGCCATGAAATGCCTGTCGCTGCGGCAGCCTTATGCTGAGCTCATAGTTTCTGGAAGGAAGACGATAGAGCTGCGCGGCGGGAACACGAATTACAGGGGAAGATTCCTCATCCATGCCTCGCTGAAAATGGATAATGAGGCATGCAGGCGCCTTGGAATCGACCAGGATACATTAAGGAACGGCGCGCTGATAGGCAGCGCGAATATGAATGGGGTAAAAACATACAACACATTGGAAAGCTTCATGGCTGACATGCCGAGCCATCGCGCAGGCGGCGAGGTCTTCCATCCCCAACGTACGAGTTCCTGATAAGCAAGCCGAAAAGGCTGAAGAGACCGATAGCCTGCAAGGGCAGGCTGGGCTTCTTCGAATATGGTAAATGATTCAATCCTTGGGGTTCAGGTACTTTTCCTCTCCGTCAAGTTGAGAGAGCGTGGGCTTCTTGGATACAACCCTTTTTCCACCCCTGAGCAATTCGCTTACCTTCTTGGACCTGCTTAATGTGGACACCAAATCTCCGCTTGAAAGACCCATCAATGTAGGATTAACCATAGGCTTCGCGGTCCTTACAGTATTGTTTTGTGCCTTTTCCATTGTCTCACAGTAATCACACGCACGAATAGATATTTATTATTTTCCAAGATGCGACTTATACCGTGCGAACAGATTCACGCGCTGCGCAAACAATAAAAGCTGCGCCGCAGATATGTCTACGGGTTTGGCAGGTGGAGCCTCATGGCAAGCGATAAGTACTGCATAAAAGGGGACGAGAGCTTCGGGCTTCTTTCGTCGCTAGGGTATTACATGATAATACATCTGCCCAGCGTAAGGAAATTCTACTGCTTCGTCATCGATGACCTTAAGCATGCAGGGCATTCTGACATTTTGGACATCGGAACTGGCCCTGCGGATGTTCCTAAGATGCTTGCGGAGGAAGGCGTGTTCAATAGGATATACGCAGTAGACCCGTCTAACAGCATGCTAAGCATCGCAAAACGCAGGACCAAGGGCATGGGAATAAGCTTTTCCAGAGGGTCAAGCAGGCATCTTGGGCTCAAGAGGAAATTCGGGCTGATAACAACTGCAATGTCATTTCATGCATGGCCAGACAAGGCACCATCGCTGAGGTACCTTAGCAGGTTCCTGAGGAAAGGGGGAAAGATAATGATCTACGAAATGGAAAAGAAGATGCTATCCGGCCCGCGCAGGCTGATTCTTGCCACGCATGCCATATCGGAAAGGGAGGTCAGAGAAGCCGCGAAAGACGCAGGGTTAAGGGTAAACGGCATTCGCAGGGAGAAGGGCTTCATCCGCGCCACTATAGTAAAGTAACAGGGATCGGCCTAATCGATCAGGCATTTTAATTGCCGGGTATATGGTCAACAACCCCACCTCAAGAGGTGGGGCTTATTGAGGAATAAGCAACGCATTGAATTCATCGAAAGATGTAACCCCACCGCAAGCGGTTGGGGTATTCTCCAGGAATAAAAAAGATGATGTGTTTCCGCACTTTTGCAAATGAATGACCTTTCTTTGTAATTGCTCAATAACTTGTAGTAAATTCACGTATTCAAAACTGGCTGTAGTCTAGAATAGTATGCAAAACTGCCAAAATGCCACACAATATTGGGCAAGTACCTTTCTTTCCTGCGCTTTTTATAGAGATAAATGTTCTTCCGTGACGTTCTGTACTCGAAAATAGTGCTGTGTTGAATAACTATTTAACATTTTCGTCGTAAAGGTTTTTATCCTTGT
>CAYSQH010000009.1:0-24782 GCA_964433165.1 Microcaldota archaeon | reverse complement strand
AATTCCCAGCCCCACATATATCGCCAGCGCACCGATTACGAATATGGCCGCGCCCACAAGGTATTGGCCATACGGTATCCTAGCTATGCTCTCAGGGATTGATGTCGTCGCAGTCGTCATGACCGAGACCGATGTGGTTGCGGCAGTTGTGGATGCAGTTGTGACGGATGGTTTTTGCATGAAGAGTCCCAGGGCGCCGGTGCCGTTCAATTCCCTTATGGTCATAACGTTGCCAGATACGGAGTAGTTCGCCTCCTTCCATGAATTGGTTCTGTTTGTGAACCTGTAAGGTATCAGGGCCTCATTCGAACCTAGCGGGATCGTGACGTTTGCATGCAGCTGCCCGATTCCATAGATGCTCAGGTTCATCATGCTGTAGGCGGAATAGCCGGACGGCGAACCGTAGCCGGACTCTTCCGTCGAGTTCATCTGGTATGCGTAAAGGTTTGCAAACGTGTACTGCGGAGTCGCAAACCCGCTTGTCAGGTACATGCTTACGGATGCATTCATTACTCCGATCCCGGAGAGAGTTGCGCCCGTGTCATTTGCCCTTAGGATGCTGCTGAATGCATTCTGCCTGGTCGGGCTCCCGTACACCTCAACCGTTATCGTCTGCAGTATCGGCAGGTATGAGGTATTGAGGAGCAGAAGGCTGCACTTGCCTGCGGCCGAAAGCTCCATCTGCACAGGCTGGCCTGAGGCTATCGTGTACTGCCTGCCGTTTACCGTAAGTCCCGAATAGGTCGGCGTTATGAAATTGTCAAGCAGCCCGACGGTCGTGTTGCACAGGTTCACGCTGACGCTGTCCAGCTGCGCTAAGTTCGTAATTATGTACCCGTTGCTTATTGGTATCACTACTGGCTTGCTCGATCCTCCTCCGCCTGCGCCCCCGCCTGCGCCGCCTCCTCCGCCAGGGCCGCCAGAACCGCCGCCTCCGCTGCTTCCGCCTCCGGACGAGACCGTAGTGGTGCTTGCGGTTGTTGTGGACGTCGTAGTTGAGATGGTCGTCATTGCGGAATTATTGCTGTCAAGCGGATACGGATACTGGTATGGAGTATAGAATGCGGTCCATGTATTCGTTGCGGTGCACTTGTAGAGCTCCCCATTGCCGCTGTTGGCATCGGTGGCCCAGTATGCGACATATGGCGTGCAAGTTGTTGGCCTGTTCGCCAGTAGGCCGCTCCCCGTGCCAGATATGCCATTGAAGGTGGAGTTCTGGTAGTAGTAATCCCTGTTGTTGATTATCCTTAGGGTGTCAGATCCTACAATCGCATGCGTTATCGTCCCACTTATCTTGTCGGCCCATTCGTATACTGGATCGAGCGTTTCATTAACCCACCCGGTAGGTGTTGGATTGGTGTAGTTTAATGAAAGAAGTATCCCCTGCCCTCTACCGGACTGGTCTATGCACACCGGAGCGCGCAGTATCTCGTAAGTATCCCCTGGGGAGAATTTCGGCGGCCCATTCCAGTAATCGGACCCGTACCACCCGGAGGTCAGGGATGTGGCATTGCTGCCGTCTATTTCATATCCAGGGTGCTTGGATCCCGACCACGTGACGCTGAGGTTGATCGACGTATCGACTATAGAGTATGGCATGCCTGAGTCGACCCATTGGCCCGGCGACCAGCTCTTGCTGCTGTCAGTCACCACTAGGGTGCCATTGGAGAGCTCTACGGTATTTGATATCGTGCCTGTGGCATAAACCGTGGCGTTGTTAAGGTCATACGTTCCCTGCCCGGCGCAGAAGCCCCATGGTGCGAACCCGGAGAATGACCTGAAGGCGTTCAGGGAAACCACATAATTGAGCCATGCGCCCTTGTAAATGTTTATCGTATTATTGAACACCAGCGCGGTGCCGCTTCTCATCCCTACGAAGTCGTTGCAGTTGCCTGCCTGCCCTCCGATAGAAGTATCGGTGCAGGTGAAGTTGTTGTCGTATACCTCCATCAGTCTGCCGCCGCGGTCACGTCCTGACGTTTCTGTGCCGTGGTTCGTTACGACGAAGTCCACCAGGGTGTTGTGCCGTACCACGAAGCGTCCGCCGGCGTTGCCGTTGTCCGAATCCGTAAGAGCAAACTCATTGCCGGTATCGGTGAAGGTGCTGTTCTCTATGTATATCATGTTGGCGCTTCCGTAGTAATCTGGCTGTGCCCAGGAGTTGTCGCCGTAGTTGCCTACCCCCTGGTAAGCGGTATAGCCGATAGTGGCGAACTCGCCGAAGGTAGTTGCAGTGACATTGAGATGGTCCAGGACTCCGTACACGTTGTCTATCGTGACAAGGAATGCGCCGAAATTCGTCGAGTTTCCTGTTTCGTACTTCCAGTTTATGAACCTTAGGTGGTCAAGGCGTATCATCGAGCATGTTATTGCATTGCATGTTCCGCCTATGTATATTGGATTGCTGTGTCCTCCTCCTGATGTGTATACCATGCTTTCATTCTCGTTTGGCGAAGGCTCTATCGACATGCTGGAGAGCCTGAAGAACGATGACGGCGATGGAAGGTTAACATTAAGGATGCCAGCCTGGTTGACATAGTCCAGTATTATGGTCGCCTGCTCGCCGCCGCCGACTATCTTGACCGGCTTGCTCACGTCCAGCGTGCTTGTCCACGTGCACGTGCCAGCAGGAACAAAGATGGTATAGTTTGATCCAGCTGAGCTGATCGCGTTTGCTATGTCAGGCTCAGAGCAGCTCTTTGCATAGACGGTATTCGCAGGTATCGTCGTGGTGGTGGACGAGGTCGTTGTAGTGGTCGTGGTTGTCGTCGATGACGATATGCTGTTTGATACCGCAACGTACAGCGTGCCTGAATACAGTAGCTCTGGCGCGGGAACCGAGCTGTCCATCACCTGGTAGCAGTAGTAACCCGAGGCATTTGGCACTGTTATGTACGTGTCGGAGTATGTGTCAATTCCGGAATTTGTCTCGCCAAGTGACCTTATGCGCGTGCAGTTGGGATCAGGGCCATGGTACCATGTGTATAGGTAAGGCTGCGTTCCTCCCGATGCTTGCGCAGTAAGCGTAATGCTCTGCCCAGGATTTACTCCTGTCGATGTTGACTCCGGGGCGTTTGCCACAAGGTTTCCGCTGTATCCTCCAAGCGTAATATTGTAGATGCCATAGAACCTAACTTCGGCCGGTATCTCGCTGTCTAGCAGGGTGTTCGGGTTTGTAGGGCTGGGCCCTGTTGCCGGCCATGGCAGGTTTCCCCACCATGATGGCTTTCCGGTTAAATATAGCGATGCGGGTATTGATTCGTTAGGGATTGACGGATTCCATACTGTCTTGTTGCTAACAACATCCCAGTTGCCTTGCCTTATCAGCGTATTTTCGACAAGTGGATCGAAGTTAACCACATTCCCCACGTAATTCCACCATCCGAGCGTGTATATGTAATTCTGCTCACCGTCGTATGAGAAATTGTCGGAAGTTAGGTTAGGCTCCTCATAATAAATGTGCATGTTCCTCGTCCCGAGGATGTTCCCAAGCAGCGTGTAATATCTTGAGAAGTTCTCAAGTATTACGGGTATTGAATCCCCCCCAGAACCACTGTCCTGCCCTGTAGCCTGTGAAGCGATTCCTGAGCAGCAGATTATAACCTGCTGAACCCCAGTAGTCATCGCTCTCGAAGCTTGTGCCTATGTTTCCCTCTATGAGTATGTCATGGTTGTACGTCTCATGCATGTCTGAGTTTCCCCCGACGGGGGTTGATGTGTTCTTTATGTCATTAAAAAAGTTGTACCCTACAACGCTGTCCTCATTCCCTCCGGCAAAAATCACAGGGTTCACTATCTTGTCGAAAACGTTGTTTTGTATCAGCATGCCCCCGTTGTCCCACATCTCAATTCCATAGCGTTCCGGGCCGTATGGCTGCTTGGAGTTCGCAATGTAGTTGTTTGCCACCTCATTTCTGAATCCTGTCCAGAACTGAGCCGCATCCCTGGAAGTATTCTCAAGATACGTGTTGTTTATCCAACAATATTGGCAGTTCCAGAATTCGGCCAAAGCATAGGTGCTGTTCTTCAAGCCGGTTATTTTCATGTCGGCTATTCCTACATTCTTAATGTAGCCCTGGGGCCAGAACCAGGCCTGGGGATCCAGCATACTGTTGAAATTTATATCTATTGACGGGCTTATCATGACGTTGTCTCCGCTTATTCCCGTAACCAACACCACCTGCTGCAGGCAGCGGCCAGAGCCATTATATGGGCCTGTGGGGCTTCTGCCACAGCCCTGCACGCCGCCATAGCCGTTGTCGCTCACGAAATAATCGTTGAGCTCGTCGAGCGTTATGACGTTCCCGACGCTTATGTTTGCAACGCTGTTAAGCGTTATCACATTTGAACCCTTGCCGTATCCCGCAGTCCAGTTGTATACCATGTATCCGCCATTTAACGGGCCGGTGGGCCTAGGATTGAGCTCGGCTGTTTCTATGGCGTACTTGCTCTCCATGATTGTTGTTTTGTTTGGCCCTGCCCCGACAAGCACAACCGGCTGGCTCAATGTCAATCCTGTTATAAGATAATTTCCGGGCGGGAAGTACACGGCCTCGCCCGAGGGGCAGGAGTCAACCGCATTTTGTATGGCAAAGGTGTCATTGTGCGCTCCGTTGCCGACAGCATCATACGGCGACGCCATGACGTTTGCGCATATCGCGGGTATTTGCGGGATGCCCCCCGGTATCCCTGATTCGCTCCAGTTTATCGACCTGTTGAACGGTATTATCGGCGTAGACGTTATATTCGAAGTCCCTGTAAAGGCAACAGCGTTGTGCGTATAGCTTGCCGCATATGCATATGACAGCATCGCGACTATTGCAACGACTGCCATAACTGCGGCGGCTTTCCAGGCCTTAGTCATCACGCTAGTATTACATAAGATGGATTTATAAACCATTCATATATCAGGAGAAGGTTATTCTGCTGCCTATCGCCACGCCATTCCGCTTTGAAAAGCCGGACTGCGCCTCTATCACGTAGTCTGCGTAGGAGTTCGGAGCATATAGAGTGCACGCTGTCTGGTTTCCGCTGTAGCTATCGCAAGGTATTGCGTTCGCTATGTAAACGACGCGCCCGTAGCCATTTTCCTTGCTGTAATTGACCCAGATTATGTCAAGGGAGTAGTATGTATTCTTCATCCAGAACGGATATATCCCTGGCTTGCCTAGGTAGAATAGCGCAAAAGTGGAGTTGGTAACCGTTGCGTTCATCAGGCCTTTCTCGAGCTGCGCCTGGGTGTGCTCATAAACCGTTATGGCGTATGTATGGCCATTGACGCTGAAATGCGACGGGACATTGGCCGCATCGAGCCCCGACGCAACGGAATAGACAAGGATTGCCGCAACGAAGGATGCAGCCAGGACGGCCGCAAGCCTGCCAACCATTGGATTACCTGTGCTTGACCAGGGCAAACTGCCTTCTCATCGCCGCAAGTTCCTCGGCGTGCAGGGCTCTGCCGCGGCGGCGCCTCAGGCGCATTCTGTATACGAGCGCCACGGCGATTATTATCGCCGCCATGATTATTGCCGTCGCGTAGAGGTCCAGCGGATTTCTAGCGATTCCGGATATCACTACCGGAACCGTGTATGACTCCGCCGCGCCATTTGTTGACACATACACTTGCAATAACGCTGCTCCAGGCTCCGGAGAATATACCATGAAGCTCTGCACTATCATCTGGTTCGGCTCGGCATTTATGGATCTTGTACCATTCTTAACCTTTATGTTTCCAGGAGCCTTAACTGATATGTTTACTATGCCAGGAGACAAACCTGTGTAGAGCGCCTCCAATTTTACCTCTGATCCTGTTGAAGTGTTCAGCACCGGAACGGAGATGTTTATTATTTTCAGGTAGTCGCTGAGATGCACCCTTGACTCCGAGGGAACTTCAAGGATGTTCTGTATCTGCGACAGGTCCAATGTGGATGCCGGCCCGGTTATCGTATAGTACAAGTACGTGGTCATGTTCATGGCAAGATATGGTATATGCCACGATATGACGTGCGCTCCATTGCTAATTGTGATATTGTTGGACAGCCCCGAAGTTATCACCTTGGACAATCCGTTGAACAGACGTGCGGGCAGGACAGTTTCAAGCGTGGCGTTCTTTATGGCTGCGCCCGCAGGACTGCGTATGCTTATTGTTCCCTGTATTACCCCCCCCTGTCCACCGGTGAAGTTGTCTATGCTGACCTTGCCCAGGACGAGAGGCTGGGATTCCGTCGCGTTGAATACTACGAAGGTTACGAAATACGATTGTGATGATACAGTGCCATTGGCGTTGGTTATGTCCATTGTTATGGGCAGCACATGCATGCCCGTGCCTATATTCTGGGCATTTATAGTCAACAGGGCGCTTGCGCTCTGCCCCGACTGAAGCTTTATGCTTGTTGTGGAGAGGCTCGCTACGCCCTGGTACTTTGATATGCCAAGGGTTATCGTTTCGTTGCCCGATGAGGTATCCTCTATGCCCAGTTGCGATGTCTGGCTGGTGCCTTCCTCCACCTCTATGTATGCGGGGACCGACGTGAATGATATTTGCGGCCTTGACGACGTGACTATCGGCGTTACCGTGCTGGTGGAACATGCCTCGTAGCTTACCGTCTGCAGTATCGGCAGGTACGACACATTGACGAGATGTATGTATAACGGAGTCCCGTTTATCCGGGTGCTCACGTTAGGATACAGGATGTAAGTGGACCCGTTAATTATGAGGCTGGAGAAGTTGAAGGCTATGTAGCTCTCCGTCGCGGTCACCTTGGTACCGTTGACCAGCATGTCGAAGCTGTTCGGCACCGCCACATTCGTAACCACCACGCAGCCATTCTGCAGCGTAGCCAGCACGGGCTTGCTCGATCCTCCGCCGCCGCCTCCGCCTCCGCCGCCGCCTCCGCCGCCACCGCTCCCGGACGAGACCGTAGTGGTAGTAGTGCTCGTCGTGCTTGTTGTGCTGGCCAATTGTACGATACCGCTCAGTACGCTGTTAACTGAGGTGGAGGTAGTGGCGCTGTCCTTCACCACCACATTGGCATATACCGTATTGCCAGCATATGCATCACCTGGAGTCCATGAGAGCGAATTGGAGGTAATGGCATTTGTCTCAAGGATGCTAGTCAGCAGCGTATTCGTAATGGAGTTGTAAACGCTTAGGTCATAGGTGTATGGGGATGTCCCTCCGGTTATGAATGCAGTCCATGTTAGCGTGTTTGTGGGCGCCTGCAGGGATGGAACAGGCGTAGTGATCGATGGAATCGTCATCGCCGCGTTGTACCCGAATGGGGTGTAGACCGTGTTGACCGTGTTTGAGAATGCACCTTCCTCCGTTACAACAACGTTTGCTGCGAAGGTATTGGACGCGTAGAGGTTTGCCGCAGGGGTCCAGGTCCATGAATCTGCATGCAGGGTTATCCCAATATGTAGCATGTTGGCGATGGGGACGTTCGTGACTGAGTTGACTACAAGGTAGTTGTATGTAAACAGCGTATTGCCGTTCGCAACCCCTGCTGTGAAGGTTATTGGTTGACCTTGGTCGATTAGAGCGTTTGATAATGCCAAGGTCGGGGATGACGGGGGCGTGTAGAGCAATGTTACTGAAACTATGCTGTTTGCAGAGTTGGCCGTCTCAGGAGTCGAGGCGCTGTCGGTCACGAACACATTTGCCACATATGTGTCTTGTGCAACAAAGTTGAAGCTGAATGTGTTTGATGTGTAGGAATTCGCAACAAGCATATTTGCCACTAGTCCCAATGAATTGTAGACGTTCCAGTTGTAGGTGTATGGCGGTTGTCCAGGAGTCACCGTCGCGGTCCAGGTCTCGGGCTGGCTAGGCCTCTTGCTGTCAGTTGCTGGGCTTATTGATACCGCCAATGCCGAATTCACCGTTACGGATTCACTCACCGAATTGATTACGTACGGAGAGGTGGTGCCTTGATCATAGGAGTTGGCTGCCCACGAGAAGGTTCCTGCAGAGCCTGTCTGGATTATGAATGTGTTGGAGCCACCTATTGTATTAAGCAGAACATTTGACTGGCCGTTCTGCTTGAAGGAATTCGACACGTTGAACAGCTGCACATTCTGCTTTCCTGCCCCATTGGAACCCGTTGTGGTTAATACCACGTATTGCCCTGAGTCGAGGAGCGTATTCGACAACGAGAGGGATATTGTTGGCGCTACGTTGACGGTCATGCTAGAGTGCACGGAGTTGACCGTTTGCGGCGAATACGCATTGTCTGTTATTACCACATTGTATGCAAATGTATTGCCCTGCGTTGGCGAATTTGTCTTGAACGAACATTTTGAGCCGGAGCATCCGATCAGTGCTGTTGCCGCGGCGGTTACATTGTAGAATGTGTATGCATATGGGGATGTTCCACCCACTGCAGTAGTTGAAAGCTGCACCGATTGCCCGGAATCAAGGACCGTATTTGAGAGCGCAAGGACAGGTGTTGTGAATGCGGTGCTGACGGTTACTGTGTCAGTTGCAGTGTTTGATGTTGCGGCCGATGCAGAGTCAGTTGCCTTGAAGCAGTATGTGGTAGTTGATGCGGGTGAAACGCTGACTGATGTTGAGGTGTCACCTGACATTACGGTGGTGCAGGCGCTGTTGGAATACCACTGGTATGAGTATGATGACGTTCCTCCTGAAACCGTTGCGGTCAGGGTTACCAATTGGCCGCTGTCTATCGTTGGGGATGATGGTGTGATGCCAGTTACCTGGAGCACTGAATTGTACCCGAATGCACTGGAAACGGAGTTTACAGTTGTGGGATGCCCATCAGTGACCATGACGTTGGCGAAGAACAGGCTGTTGCCTGCGTAGAGATTCCCTGCAGGCTGCCAGAACCAGGAATTTGATGTGTATGTGTTTGATGTGAAGAGCATGTTCGCGATGAGGGCATTCGCCGCGTTCTGGGCGTTGTACGCGTAGACGTTGTAGGCGTATGAGTATGGCGATGTTCCGCCTGATGCGGATGCGGTGAGGAGTATCGATTGCCCTTGGTCGATGAGCGTATTCGACAATGTCAGTGTAGGAGTTGTTGGAGGGGTGTAACTGGATTGCACGGTTATCATGTTTGAGGTGGTTGCCTCTCCTGGCGTTGATGCGGAATCGAAGACCTCAAGCTGCACGTTAAGGGGGCCCATTGAATTGGCAGAACTTGGAACCGTGAATGTGAAAACGTTGGATGCGTATGAATTTGCCACGATTTCATTGGCAACAACATTCCCGTTTATCGTGTTTGACACGGTGAAATTGTACGTGTATGGGGGCGTTCCGGGGATTGGGCTGCCTGCCGTGGTCCCTAATCCTGTGAACGACCCTGTTATCGTCTCGGTGCTTCCGCTTGTGATTGTCGGACTTGACGATATGAGCGAGTTGCCGTATAGCGGGAACAGCAGCAGGCGGTTGGCAAATCCGTCTGTAACTGCAATGCTGTTCTGTCCGATGGCAATGCCTCCGAAAGGAGCCCCTATATCTTGGTCTATTGAAACGTTGTATGCAGATACGGGATGTGTCGTCCCAAGCAAGAGGCGGTTAACCTGGCCGATGACAATGGCGGGATTTTCCGATGGCGAGATCGGCGCTGGGAACTCAAGCACTCTGCCATTGCCGCCGTCGGACATCCACATGTTCCCGGATTTATCAAATGCGATTCCGGAGGCATATGTAACTTTGCCGTAATAATACACTATCCCGTTCCCGTTCGTTACCTGGTTGGCAGGGGCATACGTGTTTATTGCGCTGCCGAACCCTGTTTCTATATACATGTATCCGTTTGGCGCAATCGCTATGGCTTCGGGGGCATAAAGCCCGTTGTCCGGATTTACACCATCGCTTCCTACGGCGTTTGAATTGAAGTTGGGTTGCCCGACTACCGTTGTTGCGTAGCCATTCATTACCTGATTAGCCGTAGAAAATTCAAGCGCCCTGTTGTTTAATCTATCTATTACCCAGAGATTGCCGCTGGAATCGAATGTTAGGTCGTATGGCTGGATCATGGAATTTTGCGTATCGCCTCCGGTTGAGTCGCCGAATGCAGGCTGCCCTATGGCTATTGACGCGCAACCGCCCGTTACCTGGTTCGCGACAGGGAACTCCAATATCCTGTTGTTTCCGTCATCTACGACCCATAGATTGCCATGGGAATCGAAGGCTATGTGAGTGGGATTGCTGAGTTGGCACTGCCCCGCGCCTGCTGAGAATGCGGTGAAGCTGGATTGTCCGATTACGGTTGTTGCATCGCCATCCGTAACGATGTTTGCCGCAGAATACTCCAATATCCTGTTGTTTGCCCTATCTACGACCCAGAGGTTGCCGCTTGAGTCGAATGCGACACCGTCTGGCCTAGTCAAGGTGTTTTGCGAAGCCCCAGCAGCTGTTGAAGCCAGAAAGTTCGGTTGGCCCAGCACCACGTTCGCGCCAATCTCCATGTCCATTGCGGGGTTTATCTTGAATGAGTTGGTGCTTGTTGTCATTTGATTCGATGTTATGCTGTTTTCATCGCCTACGGCGAATCCTGCGCCCCATGTCCCAAGCAGAGAGTTTGATGCGGTGAATGTACCTGTGATTCCGTTGTATCCGTTGCAGCCATAGCAGTGACCATGGTCGCCGCCTCCCCCGACTATCTGCGTGCTTACTCTGTTAGGTGATATTATCTGGAGCGAGAGGCCGAGGTTGTTCTGCGGATACGTATTTGGCGTTATGACCACTAAAGAATTTGGCATGTCCAGTGTTCCCGAGGTTGGGGGAGGGCTCCAGAACCCGTTGAATCCGTAACCTAAAAGCCCTCCGGCTATTATAGTGTTAAAGACCGTAGTCTGACCTATGTCCACAGTAAGGTTCGTGATGAAAGGTGGATTTGGATTCGCAATCAATGGCGAGTTTGTTATTGTTATCGTCCCTGACTCCACGCTGTTTGCTGTTACTGGAGTCGTGGCGCTGTCCGTCACTATGAGATTCGCGTTTACCGTGTTGCCTACATCAACTGCAGGTATCGTCCAGGAGAAGGAATTGCCAGTAAAGCTGTTCGATTCAAGCGCATTGGCTACTATTGCCCCGGTTATCGTGTTGTAGACGTTCCAGTTATAGGTGTAAGGACTTGTTCCGCCGGTGAATGAGGTGGCCCACGTGAGGGTGTTCCCCGCGCCCTGGATTGACGGGGTCGGCGTCGTGATCGACGGTTGCGCAATTGCGGCGTTGTACCCGAACGGATTGTAGACGGTATTGACGGTGTTTGCATATGGCGCGTCCTCGCTGATTACCACATTGGCAGCGAACGTGTTTGAGGTGTATAGGTTTGCCGCAGGGGTCCATGCCCATGAGTCGCTCCTTGACGCGATATCCGCATGCAGCATGTTCGCTATCGGGATGTCTGTTACGGAATTGACTACCAGGTAATTGTACGTGAAGAGGTCATTGCCGTTTGATACAGCTGCGGTGAAGGTTATCGATTGCCCCTGGTCTATGACCGTGTTTGACAATGCAAGGGCAGGTGCGGAAGGCGGAGCGTAGATTATCGTTATCGTCCCTGACTCCACGCTGTTCACGGTGACCGGGGTTACCTCCGAGTCCGTTACAGCGACATTCGCGTCTACCGTATTGCCTACGTATGCGCTTGGGATTGCCCATGAGAAGCTGTTTCCTGCGAAGCTGTTCGATTCCAGCACGTTGGCTACTATTGCCCCGGTTATCGTGTTGTAGACGTTCCAGTTATAGGTGTAAGGACTTGTTCCGCCGGTGAATGAGGTGGCCCACGTGAGGGTGTTCCCCGCGCCCTGGGTTGACGGGGTCGGTGTCGTGATCGAGGGCACTGTTGGCCCGGCCCCGAACGCCTCCGGAACGGTTACTGCCATTGCACATAGAAATATTGCAACAAGCACGGCTGCCCTTCCGCACCATCTACTTGCAGTCATCACTTTATATGCACATTAATCTTTTTAATAATTGCCATCGGAAACAGCAGTTGCCAGAAAGCCCAGCCATGATGATTCTCTTGCTGGGACCGGATGCTCATTGTTTCCTTTATTTCCATCCGAACAGCGACTTCAGGAAGTCGACTACGCTGAAATGCCTCCTTGGCGGGGCCGCCTGGCCGCTTTTGCCAGATATGTACATTCCAGCCAGCTTCCTTACCGTGGCGGAGAAGTGCGACCTTGGCTTCACTATGTATGCGGGAATGTGCTCCGATATGCTCACCGGGACTATCTCGTCCTCCGGCATCTCCTCGCTTATCGCCTTCCCGTATATCTCCTCTATCTCTGCTACGCTTATCTCGTACCTCTTGTTCTTCACCCTGTTTATGACGAGATTGTGGTTGACATTAACGTTGTCGTAGTCTCTTGCGAGCCTTATCGAGCTTGTGCAGGACGGCATGTCAGGGACCGTGACTATCAGCGCCTCATTGTAATACATGGACAGGTCGTTCTCGACGAACCCGGGGGCTGTATCCATTATTATGTAATCGTAGTTGCTCTTCGCGAGGTCCTGCCCCATCTTCTGTATCGCCTGCACCCCCGGATTGAACTGCTTTGAGTTGAGGGTCCCGGGGAGGACATTGAGGCCTGTCACGCTATGGACGGCTATCGCATCCTGCAGCGGAACCTTACCGAGCATCACGTCCCTGTACCCCACATTGGCCTTCTCTAGGCCGAGGTGGAACCCGACGCTCGGGTTCGTGGTATCGGAGTCTATCAAAAGGACATTGTAGTCCATCGACCTGAGCGCAACGGAAAGGTTGACGGATATCGTGGTCTTCCCAACGCCGCCCTTCTGCGACGATATGCCTATTATGTACGGCTTTCCCAATCATTCACCTACTGGTTCTTCCTCAATTCCTCCTTTATTGCCATGAGCTTCTTGGCCCTCTTGGAATTGTACCTTGGCTTGCCTGATATCAAAATGGTAGCATAGATTAATATTCCTATAAGTATCGCGGCGGCGGCATATGGAAGATACGGAACGAGCGACCCGAGCGTGAATGCGCCATATGCGGTTCCGCCGGTGTTTCCCGGAGATGCGCCCTGGAGCTGCCCTTTCTGCAGTACTATCACTGGAAGCGAATATGTTATGTTGGCGGATGATGATGTCACGTACAATTCCAATATCACAGTGCCGGCGGCACCCCCGGTCTCCAGAGCGAAGCGCTTGGTCACCAGCTGGTTTGGCGTTGCGTTTATCACCTGCGTGGAATTGACCACGGTAACCCCGGGGGGTGCGGAGACGTAGAAGTCGAGGCTGTCAGGTTTTGTGCCGGTGTAGAGCGCCTCGACGGCTATGCTGCCCCTCGAGTCCGTGTAGAACGTGGGCAACGAGAAGTTTATGATCCTTATCTCCTCGTTAGGGCTGGGCTGCGCCAATGCGGTGAACTGTGTAGTGTATGGCAGCGCGGTTGAATTGTACGATGTCGTGTAGTATGCGTATACGGACTGGCTGCCGTTCATGGAGGGCAGGCTCCAGTATATGTAGTAGTAATCTCCAGATGATGTAACGCTTGCGGGAAGCCCAGAGGTATGTATTCCCGAAGTGCCGTCGGACCTGGGCAGCTGCGTCACCAGCGTCGCACTCGCGGCATTGCCCATGCCGGTGACCTGTACCGTCCCGGACAGAGTGCTGGAGTTGTCCAACGCAATGGTTTGCAGCACCATTGGAGCAGCGGTTTTCCCGATAACCACTAGCCGCATCGCATAGGCGGATGTTCCCCGGAGCGCCGGGCCGTTGTAGACATCAACGCCTAGCGGTATTGAATAGGCCGTCGCATTGCCTGTGGCGATTCCTTTTACCATCATCTGCACATACACTGTCGACCCCGGGGGGAGGTACTCGGAAGTGGATGAGAGCGTTGCTATCTGGCTGAAGTTGGACGGTATGCTTAACGCTATGGTTTCCGTGGAGGAGTTGGTGTTCGTTATCCCTATGTTGAAGACGCTCTCGCTGCCGTTGGTCACCGACATGTATATCGGAAGGTGTTTGAACAGGAACATGCTTGGATGCGCATTCTGCGGCTGCGGCTCGGAGGCGATGCCGGAATTTAGCACATTTACGCTGTAGCTCTCCTGCGCCGGCGCCGTGCCATACGAGGATGCTGTTATTGTGGCTGCGTAGCTGCCAACCGGCAGTGGGCTGTTGGCGCTTATCACTATGGATTCGTTCTGCATGGGCGAGAGCGGCGCTGCGGCATATGAGTATATTATTTTCCCGTTGGAGCCGGCCAGTGCAACTTCTACCGTTATGTTTCCGGTGGCAAGGCCACCGCTGTTGCCTATTACCCCGGATATTACCAGCGGCGCGCCCTGGCCGATTGTGCGCGGCACGTAGAATGACGAGAGAGTCAGGTTCGCCGGGCCTGCAGGTATGTACCCCGATGCGTGCGCCTGGGCGGCAAGGGACGCCGCTAGCATAGCAAGCACTACCAGTACCATTAACGGGAGTTTTTCTCTATGCACGCTATATGATGGGAATACTGCTTTAAATTCTTTCACATGATGCCCCAATGGGCCTCATAATGCTTTAAAGCCGGCAAGGAGCAATAACTGCATGGCAGGATATGCACAGGTTGCGATGGCAGCATCGCTGTTCCTGGTGAATGCGGTGCTGGCGCTCCTGCTCTCCAGGATTTACCTTGAGGACAGGAAGAGGGTCAGTTACCTCGCATGGAGCTCAGGCCTTAGGCTGTTCGCCATTGCGGCGATAATATCCATCATGTTCGCCGCAGGACTGAGGTCAGCTTTCCTTGGGGGCATATACAGGTTCGCTGTCACGGTCCCGATCGCGGCTTTCGCCGCGGGCTTCGCTCAGTTCTCGAGGAACATGAAAATCAAGAGGCCTTATTACTATGCGGTGAGCGCGCTGGCCATGGCATTGCTCTACTTCGAGCTGTACCCGCTTGGCGCAATGGCGACTGCGGCAGCCGTTGCCCTCTCCTCCGTTGCGCTCATCCCGATAGTGTGGGAATCCACAGCATGGTTCCTGAGGAACGGTAATCCGAGGGCCCTCGCCGCTATTCCAGGCTCGCTGGCTTTCGTTGCAGTCGGGATGATGCGGTATTCGGCCACCCCGTCCTATTATTTCTCGGAGGTGCTTGCGATTTCGTTGCTATGGCTTGGCTTCGCTGGAATGTGCAATGCGAAGGAATACGGGTAAGGGGGTATGGATGTCACTTGCCGGAGACTGATGCGACGGTCCCGTAGGCGAATATCCGCGGTTGGACTGCCCTGGCCACCAGTGCGGCATCGCCCAACTCCACAGGAACCGCCTTCTCCAGCCTGAAGGAAATTCTGTTATTTTCTATCTCCTCAACGGTCGCATTGGAAAAGGAGAAACCTATCGCAATCTGGTACACCCTGCCCTTCTCGATGGCCTCCTTGGCGAAGCCGCTCTGCCTAAGTTCCAGCCCGATGAGCGATGATGTGGGAACCTGGCTCACAGAGAGTATGTCCCCCTTCGACATCTCCGATTCGTCTATCCCCTTCAGCGCAAGCCCTACCCTGGTCCCTGGGCCGGCTTCCTTTATGTCCTCGTCCTGGCTCTGTATCGAACGCACAACTACATGTTTCCCAGAATTGTGGAACAGCTGGTCATGCACCTTTAGGGTTCCCCTGATGACTATACCAAGGGCTACTGTGCCCACGCCCTTCACGTTGAAGGCCTTGTCAAGGTCAACCCTTGCGGGCGCGCCAGCATCCGCGGCGCTCCCTTTTGATATTATCATGTCAAGCATCTCCTCCCTTGAGGCGAGCTCCGCAGCATCCAATCCGACGGACTTAACCATGGCGGATACGTCGTTGTCCCTGGTGAATATTATCCTCTTGCCCAGCAGGGAGCATGCGACAAGGACCTCCCCGAATGCCCTGTCCAATTCAGCTGTGCTCAGCAATATCTGGTCGGCCATTAGCAGCGTCTGCGGAAGCGCATAGAATTTCTCATCTATAGACGAGGGAACCATGGCCACTACAACGTTGCCGCGTTCCTTCCTGTTGTAGAAGGATATGCTGTTTTCCGAGCTCCTCTTGCCTATGAACTCCGCAAGGGAGCTTCCGAGCGGTATGGCGACTATCGTGTTCATCGTATCATCAGCAACCCGCGATCCGGCGGGGGCATCTGCTGCACATGCACATGTTATATTTCAAATGGCACAATTATATAATTGCAGCGCTAGAATATAATTGCAATGCTAAAAATGCCGCATACGAAGCCATTTTAAGCTTTGACGTCCAATCATATTGAAGTATTCTTCTTTTCGGAGAATGATTGTATTGAATAGAATCGTATTGAATAGACGGTGAATTATTGAAGGAATTTAAGGAGCTTAACCTCAAGCCCGAGCTGCTGGATGCGCTCAGGAGCATGGGGTTCAACAACATGACCGAGGTGCAGGAGCTGTCGATACCGGCGCTCATGGAGCACAAGGACCTGGTGGTCAGGTCCAAGACAGGCAGCGGAAAGACTGGCGCGTTTCTCGTACCAATATTCCAGGCACTGTCCCATCAGGGGCATCCGCAGGCTATAGTGATAGTCCCGACCAGGGAATTGGCCGTTCAGGTGAATTCCGTCGCGCACAAGCTCTCGAGGGGGAGCAGGCTCAGGACGACAGTTGTATACGGGGGAGCATCGATAAACGTCCAGATGCAGAGCCTTAGGGAAGGAGCCGACATAATTGTAGGGACCCCTGGCAGGATACTCGACCTTATGGAGCGCGGGACACTTTTCCTTGACAGGATAAAGTTCCTGGTCCTCGATGAGGCGGACCTCATGCTAGACATGGGATTCATAGACGACATCGAGCGCATAATATTGGAGTCGCCTAGGACTAGGCAGACTATGCTCTTCTCCGCGACGATGCCTAGGGACATACTCACCATTGCAAGAAAGTACATGAAAGAGGGCATGGTGAAGCTGACCGTTGGGGAGGAGGAGAAGCCGACAGTCGAGACTATATCCCACAGCTACTTCGTCGCGAGCGGCAAGATGAAGTTCGCTGCACTAATGGCATACATAGAGAAGTTCAAGCCGAGCAAGTGCATAATATTCACCTCTACGCAGCGCGAATCCGAGTACGTCCACAGGGTGCTTACCTTGAACGGAATGGATGCGCTCATCATGCACGGAGGATTGACCCAGGCGGTGAGGGAGCGTTCTCTCAAGGCTTTCAGGGAGCAATCAAGGTTCCTGATATCTACGAACCTCGCCTCAAGGGGCCTTGACATACCCGACGTATCGGACATAATAAACTTCGATGCCCCGGACGACCCGCGCATATACGTCCACAGGGTAGGCAGGTCTGCAAGGATGGGCAAGAACGGTAGGGCATTCACGATTTACGGCTTCGACCAGGAAAGCCTCATGAGCGCCACAAAGAAGGCCGCGAACATAGAGATGAAGCACCTTGAGCTCGACACGGACAAGTTCAAGAACATGCAGCTTCCCCCGATGAGAAGCGGCAGGAGCGACTATGGAAGGGAGAGCGGATTCAGGAGGCAGTTCAATAATGGCAGGGGGCAGTTCGGAAATGGCGGAAGGGGCAGAGGAGGCGGTTTCAGCGGAAGAAGAGAAGAAGGCTCCAACAGGCACGACTACGGCGGCGGGAGGCGGCGCCATTAACCCATTCCGGATGCTTAGTACTCTCAGAAGTCAACAACCCCACCTCAAGAGGTGGGGCTTATTGAGGAATAAGCAACGCATTGAATTCATCGAAAGATGTAACCCCACCGCAAGCGGTTGGGGTATTCTCCAGGAATAAAAACCTTTACGACGAAAATGTTAAATAGTTATTCAGCACAGCACTATCTTGAACTAATTTAAAGTCTGGTGTTTTAGCTCAGCATTTTTCGAATAGACCAACTACCGACAACTCCAGTAGGCTATTTCTTTTTTGGTATAGCAACTATTCGTTGGAGTTCTACTGCCAGTTCTACTATCCGTTTGCCCTTCTCTGTTGTTCTATATGATATTATCCTTCTTCCTGTCTTGGATCTGTCTATTACCTCGTCTATTGCTTTTATGGCAGTAAGCTCATCAAGCCTTTTTGACACTGTCGCAGAGCTTAGTCCTCGTTTCCCTATGTAAATCTTCGTAAAATCAGTAAATGACTTTGGTGTATTACTATCAGCCATCTGCAGAATCTCCAAGAATCCTCTTATCATTACCATAGTGATATACTGAACTACTAGATATATAATACTTTAGTTTCTAAACTTAACTTAAAAAAACGCATATTTTAAGATAAGTATAGTATTATTTAAAATAGCAAAGTATTATATAGTAGAATAAACTAATATATATTTAATTAAAAGGGTGTGAACATGAAAAACGAAGTAAATGAAATATCTCATTTTGAGATTCCTGCAAAGAATCCAGATAAGTTAAGGCAATTCTATAGTGATGTTTTTGGGTGGAAGTTCAAAAACTCAGCCGCAAAAAATCTGCAATATTGGAACATAAGCACAGGAACAAAGCATCTTCCAGGTGTGAATGGTGGAATGTACAAAATGGGTAGCAAAAACCAGACGCCATTGAACTATATAAGCACGCCAGACATAAACGAGTCAATGGCAGAGGTAGAGCGGTCAGGCGGCCATATAACTGTTGGCAAGAAAGGAACGGCTGACCATGGGTGGACTGCAATAGGCACCGATCCAGAAGGAAACCCGATAGGGTTATTTGAATCCGTTGATAGAGGTTTATTTAGAGAAAGGGGCAAGCAGAGCCAGAGTGGTGCTGCTAGAATAAGGTCTAAAAAGAGGGACAACAGAACTGCTGACAGCAAGTAAACCAGTGTAAGGTTAGGTACGTGCCATAATTAGGCTACTGCAAAAGCACGTACCTATCTTGCATGGAGGCTGCTTTAGCATACCAAGGTCAATTAGCTAGAGCGGCATTTAGTTCAACATTGTGTGCTTAATTAAAATTAAACCAAAATGGTTATATGGAAATAAAAACAGGGCATGGAATAGGGTTATTGTTAACCGTATTGCTTATAGTGTTAATATTCCTCTACGTTTTACCACGTACCGGAGGCATATTGTATGCCCTATTGATCAATACGCTAGTGGGGTTCATTGTAATATTCCTAGTAAATGCTATATTCGGCTTGGGCATAAGGTATGACCTGCTTGTACTTGTCTTTGTTGCAATGTTCGGGCTACTTGCGGTTGCAATTCTAATAATACTCAATTTGCTTGGTGTTAATAGGGGCAAGGATGCAAAGAAATAGTGTGATAATATGTTGCTAGCTATAACTGTAGGAACTCTAGGCCCGATTGCATCAGAAATAGTGGTTATAGCAGCAATATTGCTTGTATTGTTTATTATCCTCAAACTTGGGAAGTTATTAATCGGACTTATATTAAATAGCATACTTGGCTTAATTGCCATATATCTGGTAAATATGATCTTTAATCTTGGGATAATATACAATTTGCTTACCTTGATTGTGGTTGCAATATTCGGATTACCAGCAGTGGCAATCATAATAATCCTGAAATTGATAGGAATTTCAATCTGATTCATATTTAATTGGTGAAACAATGACTGAAAAAAGAGAAAAGTTTTATACTGTATCAGCAAGACTGATATTTTCCAGCATTATAGTAGTGTTAATAGTGGCACTGGTATTGGCTGCATCCATTGTAATAAACAAAGGTCCTGTAATACCATTGCTTGGGGTAATAGGTGCCAGAACTTCTATAGAACCCAATGGGTATATTGCATCGAACTCAATTGGCAATCCTTTGAGCGGTTCACAAGGCTCTTTGACAGTAAATGCAGTATGCTTTGGATCCATATACGCCATTTGCCAAAATCCTTCCTTTAATTATACAACAGGAGTTCTTACTGTTGCA
Organism: Microcaldota archaeon; assembly: GCA_964433165.1. GTDB lineage: Archaea > Micrarchaeota > Micrarchaeia > Micrarchaeales > Micrarchaeaceae > UBA12276. Next base: position 4,946 of record CAYSQH010000009.1, on the reverse strand, counting down.
ATAATTCAGAAATCAGGCTATAATTGGACTAGTGTAACTGTAAGGTTTGTTCCTTCGAATACTCTCTATTCCAGAGGAGTGCCAGAGCTCTCATGGTCACCACCAAGAGCAGTTAACGTAACTAACGGTTTGCTAAACAACACAATAAGGTATGTAAATATACCCATAACTTCAGGCCCTGTAGCTGTAGGTACAAACATAACTGGTTCGGTTTGGGCTAAGTACCAATTGAATGTCGGAGGTGGGGTGTCTTATGCGGATATATCATCAGCAATTATTACGATCAAAAACTGATCGTAATTTCTTTGGAATAAAATATTAGTGTTAATTTGGTGAATGCAATGGGATATTATGAATGTAGCATATGTTGCATGCAATTTAAGAGTAAAAATGGTTTGACCGATCATCTAATGAATGTATATCATAAACAAAAAACAAAAGATATCGAATGTGGCATGTGCGAACTAAAATTTGGAAGTATCAGAAGATTAATTGCCCATGTTTCAATTAACCACAATCCAGTAATCATGCAATAAATAAAGGTTAAAATTAATCGGTGAATATATAGTCGAGGATTATGAATGCAGTATATGTAGCTCAAGATTTACCTATTCAGACCAGTTAATCAATCATATAAGAGATTTTCATACGGTGCAAAAAACAGATAATTTTTGATATGGTCATACTGCTGAGAGGTTATGATTAAGAGATGAATCAAATGGCAAAGAAAAGCAGGGGAGGAAGGATGACCGCGGCTAAAAGAAGGGCTGCAAAATATGGAGAAGGCAACAAAAAGCAGCATCCGAGAATGGTCAAAAACCGCCCAGCAGGAAAAAGAATAATGAAGACCTAGTAAGCTGCTAGGCTGGCTGCGGTAAACGAAAGAATTACCGCACCATTTATTCAATTGGCTAAGAAGCAGAGTTTGCTTCCGTTCTTGGCTTACCCTTCTATTCAAATTAATCGTATTTGTTTAGCAAAAACACAGATTCGATGTTAACATCATTCTGAGTTCTGCCTGCATGTCCAATCCTCTCAACTGCCATGTTGCGAACAACGATGCAAGTCTTTCATAGTACTTTGAACCATCCTTTGACCTGAATGTGCCTATTATTTTCCTGCCGCCATATTCCCCCGACCTCAATCCAGAGGAGTACATCTATAACGTTTTACGAGATAAACTTCTAAACAACCGCAATTTCAGGAGCACCAAACAGATTGGTTTTGTGATCGATCGTTTCGTCAAGCAGATGACGGAAGAAGCAGTCAGAAGTATTGCGACGTTGATACCGATAGAGGCACTACTTTCTGCCCAAATCTAGTTGTGAAACTTTCAAGGAAAGCTATAAGCCCTAGGTAGCCTCGAGAGGGAATTGAACCCTCGACCTCTTGTTTACAAGACAAGCGCTCTACCACTGAGCTACCGAGGCATGATAGTGATTATGTTCGGATTAATTAAAATGCCTTATGGACGCTGCTTAGATGTCAGGGATTTAATGAATGGGCTGCGCAAAGGTTTAACAGGCGCATCTGCCAAACCAAAGCATGGGATTGTATCGGATTAGTAGTTGATGCGATGGCTAAAATGATTTTAGGTTTGTTTGCAGTTGTCGCCGCATGCCTTTTGGCTTTCGGCATGCCTCATGCAGGGACCGCAGGCGCTGCGCTGAACTCCAGTGCGGTATACGGCAGGATAATCAATAACAGGGAGTACAACAGCGTGAATGTCAGCCCTGCTATGATAGAATATGCGGAGTTCTACCTGTACCACAGGCTCGGCAGGAACTATACGATCAGCCACATAACCCCCGGATTCAGGAGCGTGTATGGCAACTACACTAGCAACTATTACAATGACACGGGCCTCAGCTATGTATATTTCAGCTACAACGTCACGTTCGCCAACGACACTAGCGCGGTAAAGAGCAGCTACGTGTATGCGCCGCTCTTCGTTGCCATTGTGCTGAACGGCAATGGGGATGTCATATGGTATGACGGGCCTTCAAAGCCATACACCGCTACCATATCCCCAAAACAGGCAGTCAGGATAGCCCTGGAGCACAATTTCAGCAACGCCAGGGTAAATTACGGGTATTCGCTAATTCCAGGCATATACAACATGTCAGACAACGCATCGGGGTACGATGTCGCATGGATAGTCACGGGGAACTACACCAGCCACGGAACCTTCCCTGTCCTTTACATCAGCCCTGAGACTGGCAATGTGCTTGGTGAGGACTACGGGTTCAGCTCTCCAGGTGGAACCCTTCCAAGCCCACAGTTCCCGTATCCTGCAATCCTTGGCAACTTCTCCGTTTTCAGGATAGGCAATGCGACAACCACCACTGCCGGAAAAAACAGGGCGAAGGGCGCCAACATACTGTACGCACTGGCGGTTTTGATTATCCTGGTGACCGCGATTTCGATATTTTTCCTGGCGAAGAGCAGCAGGAAGCACTAGTATTGCATCGGTGGGTAACTAAGCCAAGGGTGGGAATGTTGTTTTTGATTGGGCTTGCTTGGCTTTCCAATTGATTACCTCTGAATATTAATGTGCTTTGCTCTGTAGAAATCCCATAGGTAAATTACCTTGGGCCGAAGCCCGGGGCTTCATTACAGTCTAATTGAACTGCAATCTCCCTTGTATCGTTTGTCGGCATAAATGATAAATAACAGCAGAATAAATAAATGTTGTGCAAAAGCCAATTACTACTTTCGCTTCTTTCTTGCCTTCCTGACCGGCTTACTGCCCGGCTTTTCAAATGGTCCTTTGCTTTTCCTGTTCTTGCGCAGGCGATGCAGTAATATCATAATTATTACTATTATTACTACAACAAGCAGGGCTGCAATTACCTTGGGCAACAGCAGAACAGACTTGCCATAAGGGCTTTTCGGGATTGTTGATAGCGTCATAGTTTCCTGGGGCTTGGGGAAGACCAGCACGGATAGCGGATAGTTGAGCGCTGCGCCTGGGGTCGAGGCTGACAGATTCATCAGAAGCGTTCCGCTTTCGCCCCCAGTTTGTACCTGGAAGGACGTATTGACATAGTAGTCAGGCTGGACAATAAACGCCTGTATGCCGTTAAATATGGTTACGTTTGATGAGCTGTTGAGATCTAATGTCACTTTTTGAGGCGTGTTTCCGGTGTATATCAGATACACCGTTATCCTGTTAGTGGAGTTTGTGTAGAAAATAGGTATGTGCACGTTTACTATCTTCAGTATCTTGTTCTGACCCCCAAATGGCGTAGGAGCATAACTTTGGTATATCCGGTTTAGGTCTTGGGTGTTTTTGGGTTTTACTATGGTGAAGTACGCATATACCGATTCTCCCGCAGGTATGGCCGGGATGTACCAGTTTATAACATATGAACCGCTAACGAATGTTTTGCTGTTTTGGGCCCCGTACGTAATAATCTGTGAGGTGCTGTTTACAACTGTTGATGGTATTATCGATTTGATCGTGATGTTGCTAATGCTTCTGTTCTGCGGCGCGTTTATCTGAAGTATACCGGTTGCGTCAGCGCTACGGTTCACCAGATCAACCTCGTTGGTATATGTGGCATTTCCCGGATTTGGCGCCCTGACGGTAAACGTCATATATTCCGTCTGGACAGATGCCATTCCCGTGGATGACAATGTAGATATGTTAAGCGGGATTGCATATATCCCGGGAGTAGTGTTCTGATATGACTGGAACATCATCTCTATGCTTATGGTCCCATTGGGCTTTAGGATAAACGAATTTGAGGATAATTTCAACATGTTGGAATACTGCCCTGCGCTGAGACTCACGCTTTCGGAGTACTGCCAGGTATTCTGCAAGTCTATCTGCGACAGCAGATCTTCCCCGGCAGGAACGCTTACGCGCACAGGGATGTATGTAACTATTATCTGCGGCTGCGATGCGGGATTGCCGCATACCTGAAGCGTTATCGTGTCCCTTATCGGAAGATACAATATGTTTAGCAGACTTACTGTTGCATTAGGCGAACCTGTGATGTTTTGTGCAATGCCGGGTTGGAGAAGATAGCTCCTTCCGTTTATGAATACGCCTGCCTGGTTTGGTGATATGAAATTCTCAGTTACATTGAACCTCTCGGTTCCTGCAGTTATGTTGAACTCGTTGAGCTGGGTTAGGTTGGATACCAAATAGCAGTCGCCTACGCTCTTGACTATTGTCGGTTTTATTGAGCCGCCACCTCCGGCGCCCCCGCCTGTGCCTCCTCCGCCGCCCGAACCGCCTCCGCTGCCGCTTGACTGGACAGTTAATGATGCGGCAATGCTGTTGAAGACGTAGTTTGCTGTTGTGCCGTAATCGGCGGCTATTGCGTTGTACTGGAATGTCCCTGTTTTGGATGTCGGCAACGGTATTGTATTGCTGCCTCCCGGCGACGATATTATTACATTCGCGCCTTGCTGGGAGTCTCCTGTCTGATTGTACAATTCAACTGTAAATGGCCCTGTGCCGCCGTTTGCCGTAATTGTATATGTCTGCGTCTGTCCCGATGTTATTGTGTTGAATGACGGAGCAAGCGTAAGTGAAGGTGCAGTATTTATTATGCCTGGCGCACCGTAAACGGAGTTTACTGTTGACGATGCAGAATCGGTCACAACCACATTCGCCATGAAGGTGTTCCCAGCAAGAGATAGCGCCGGATCCCACAGGAGCGTGTTTGACCTCAAAGCAACTACCGTATAAAGCTGGTTCCCCACGACCGATCCGCTAATGCTGTTGATTATCATCCAGTTGTATGTGTACGGCGGCAGACCGCCGGTGAATGATGTTGACAGAAGCGATATCTGACCTGCGTCAATTATTATGTTTGACGCGGATATGGAGGGAGTATTCATAGGCGGCGGCGCCACAATCGTTATGGTTCCGGAGAGGACGCTGTTTGCTGTTACTGGAGTCGTGGCGCTGTCCGTCACTATGAGATTCGCGT
>CAYSQH010000008.1:0-24813 GCA_964433165.1 Microcaldota archaeon | reverse complement strand
GAACGCAAGACCTACTCCTAGTAATGCCGCACCTGCTACGACAGCTGCGATCCTCTTTGCATTTAGAGTTCTCATGTTCTCACTTTAAACATTTTGAGAATATAGCCACTGAAAAGTATTTAAAGGCATATGATTTAGATAATCTTTTTTTTATAAAAATACATTTATACTTCGTCAATTGTCATACATACTTTCTTTCATCAACGCCTTTTTTCCAATTTTATGCAATATATTAAATAAATACTCTCGAAAAGGAAATCCGCGCCCCAAAGGCATTGGAGGCAGTGCGTGCAACGCCAATGGCGCATTCTTCGGCAAATCTTTTATTGGTTGCGTTACTAAACCATATTTAACTGTGGTCGGATGCGTATTGACAAGTATTATGATGGACCTGTTAGCCATGGGGATGCCCATTCGGGATCTGAGGGCAGGGAGGAGCAAGTACATGAGCACCATTCAGGTATAGGGGCAAAGGTAGACTCCCTCCTTGGTAACAGGTATGTATTCATAGCTCTGGTCCTGGCGATACTCGCCATAACTGTAATAGAGAGGGCTGGGCTTCTGAAGTACCAGGGATTATTCGAGCCCGACGGATTCTTTTACTATGCCGTCGTCAAGCAGGCGATAAGCAGCCATTTCATAGTATCCAATTATCTCAACATATCGGGGTTCCCGAACCATAACTTCATAGGGGAGGCTCCCGGGCTTCTTTACCTTGCAGTGGTATCGTACTGGCTGGTCCATGGGATAACTGGGGCCAGCTCCCTGGCAGTCATAAGGTGGCTGCCCATAGCCTTCGGGATGCTGTATGCCCTGCTGGCATACCTACTTGCCCAATACCTGACGAAGAGCAGGGCATTGGGGCTCCTTTCAATGCTGTTTGTAGGCCTCTCCAGCGGCAACATAGCAAGAACCGCAGGGGCGGTCTTCAGGGGGGACAGCTTCATAACCTTCTTCATAATGGTCGCACTGCTCTTCATGCTCAAGTGCTTCGAGGAGAAGAGGCACACCATCAAGTACCTTTGGGGAGCGCTGTCAGGATTTGCCCTCGGCAGCGGCATAATAATCTGGAACGGATCCCCGTTCATTGTAGTAATATACATGCTGGCGCTGGCATTCACGATGATATACGGATTCATAAAGGCTGACAAGGAGGTACTGTTCTCGTCTCTCATATTATCATTTGCTCTCCTGCTGGCCCACATATTCGAGATATTTTACATAGGCGTGGGGCTGGCAAGGCCAAACCTGCAGTTCGCAGGCAATGAATTCTTCATATTCTTCCTGCCCCTCCTCATCGGTGCAGTGGTTACGTATTACATAGTAAGGAACATCCACAGGTTCAGGCAACTCTCGACGCACCTGAATAGGGCCATTTTGACACTGGCCATGGCATTAGTCTTCATTATAATCATCTTCGCCGGTTTCGGAAATATTGTAAAACAGCTCTCTCAGCCGTTGTCGCCTAACCCGACGGGGCCGGTCAACGCGACGAAGCAGGCGATAGTAGCAACGACCCAGGAGCTGCAGCCGCCAAGCTACAACTTCCTGTGGAGCAGCTTCAATGTTCAGTTCATAGTGCCGTATGTAATTGGCGCAAATTCCGCAAAACCTTACATAATGCCGATACCGGGGCTGGCGATAATAGGCATGATCCTGTTTGTCCTGCTTGCCATTCTTCTGCACTATGGGGAGCGATGGGTAAAGAGGGAGCACTTCAGGCTTGACGTGCTGGGCTTCCTAGTCATAATGGCGTACTTCCTGATAACAGCATACCTGCAGGCTAGCGCGATAAGGTTCAATGCGATAATATCCGTATCGGTCGCCATATTCGCCGCCTTTGGATTGTATGCTGTCGGGAAGCTGCTTTGCCACAGGAGCATGAGGATCAAGGGAATAGGGCTGCTTGCCCCGATAATAGTCGCTATTGTAGCGATATTTGCGCTTTGGGATACGTATGGAGGGTTTGGGAGCAGCTTCGGGGCGGTAACGGCTGCCATAGCCTTCATATACGTACTAATGATAGGGATCATTGCCTATTCGGGTTATTCCCTCCTCAAGGGCCGCATGCACATGAAGTATGTGGTCATAGCCTTCGTGCTGGTGCTACTTACATACAACTTCTATAATACGTTCTTCGAATCCTATACGGCTGTTCAGGCAGACGGTATAAATCCGCAGTTCCTGCAGGCGATGACTTGGCTCAAGAACAACACCGCATCTAATGCGACGGTCCTTGCACTATGGCCGGACGGCTCGGTCGTGGAGGGATGGGGCAACAGGACCAGCTACATGGACAGCGTCGGAGGGGAGAACGGCACGAGGATATACCCGTTCGCACAGTATCTGTTCAACACCAGCATCGACAGCCAGTACCTATACGGCATACATAAGCCAGAGTACCTAATAGCAAGGAACTTCTGGTATGAGGAACTGGGGGGCATAGCGCAGGAGGGACTGGTGCAGAACGCCAGCGACTACGGCTACATAATACTCAATCAGCTAAACTCCACGTCGAACGGTACTGCGCAGTTCTTCACATTCTACACCAACACCTACCCGTACTACAGGAGCGAGATGATCGTGAAGCCCGGATTGAACGGTACAACAGATTACTCGGCATACCTCGGGGTTCAGAACAGCACTAGGACCGCTGAAATGAGGGGCATAATATTCCTCAATACATCCAATTCGCAGTACTCCATGTACAACGTAACCGCAAACAACACCTTGGACTACACGCTGATGGTATCTTATTCAGGGCACGTCATAAACGGGGCATACGTTTTTGGACCGAAGCTTACCAAGAGCAACCTCTTCAAGTTCACCTTCCTGTGCAACTACCAGACATGCCCGTACAACGACAGCAACGTGAGCATGCATGCGGTGTACATAAATGGCGACACGAGGATATTCAGGATAGACTATCTCAAGTAATCCTGAAATGCTGCCAGTAGTTTCAGGCGTGTTTTTTGCCGGATTTGGACTTACCGGCATTTTGGACAGACCGTAAGACCAGATCTTTCACATCTCTTACGGAGTATGCGGCTGAGCCTTTCAGCATTTTCGGGTATGTGCCTATCATACCATATAGCGTGTGTTCTCCGCCTCTAAACACATCTACGTTTTCAACTATGTTTGAGCTTATCTCATTGGTCTTTATTGTATAGCCATCTTTTGCCTCCACAAGCAGGTCTGGCACTATGAATTTATTAGTCTTGCCGTAATATCTCTGCCCATCAAACACGTTTTTTATATTACTAAGGCGCTTTAATTCCATTGCGAGCCTTTTTTTATGCGCAACGTTCTTGTCATTGCCGGATACGAACCTGGAATCATTTATCCAGACAGGGACTATCTTATTTGTACTTGTTGCAGAGAATGCTATCGTGTTTGCATGATCCAAGTCCTTTGCAGTGAATCCTTGGCCCGCCAGGGGCAGGTTTGCTACCTTGTTCTTTATGGATTTAGGCATATTGCGGTATATGCTACGGAGTATTGGATTGCTAACATTTATCCTTTTGGCACCCTGTTTGATGGAAGCATACCCATTTTCCACAAGCCACCCGTTTATTATGAACTTCTTGTACGTGGCGACGCCACCATGGTCTGATACAACAATTACCCTAGCCCCATTGTTCAGGCACTGGGATTTCAAATATTCGAACACCTTGCTTATCTCCATAAACAGAGGGAGCATATATTTTTCCCAGTTGCCCCTGCTCAGGGTAAAATGCTGTATCCTATCGGTTTCAGTTATGCATAAAAACACCAGTTCGTAGCTATTTTCGGAGTCCATTTTTTTCATAAGTTCGAACTTCAGCCCTATCTTCTTGGCAAGTATTGCAGATGCCTTTGATACAGTGATATCCCCGCTCTCCACTTTACGCTCTATGTCGGGTTCCTCTTCCAGTCCGCACTCCTTCATGAACTTTGCCATTACCTCGTTATTTGTCTTGTATTTTGCAGGAAACCCGGTTAAGATATCAACATTTGGGTTCTTTGTGACTTTGGTAACCATTGCAGGAGTTATCACAAGAGATCGACCTTTGATAGACTCCCAGAAAGGTTTCCCCTCTATGCTGTCAAAATCTGTAAGTTCCATTTCATATCTGTTGTTTAACTTAAAGAAATCATATACGCCGAGTTTTGCTTCTGACAAGCCAGTATATATCGTCAACCATGCTGACGCAGTCACTGGCGGCATATTCGACCTCAGGTCTTTCACGTCCGCATTCCTGGCAAACCACTTTACCGCATCTAAGCTCTTTTTCTTTGCCAGTGTTTCAAATAGCCAAACAGGTACGCTATCGAGTCCCAACAGGTACGTCTTCATTATACATCAACGTGCAAAGTATGCAGAATAATCTGAAATTTTTTTAAGCATGAAATTTATAATCGGCAGTTTGCTTGATAGCTCAGTTATAGTTCTAAGATCATCCTTACTTGCACCGCCGATTATTGACAGTAATGGTGGGTAAACTACTATTTGTTCTATGAATCCTAGTACAAGTATTAATATGTAATTGTTCGACATGAATGTTATCGGTAATATCAATAAGGCGCTTATTGCTCCTGCTGCAACTACTTTTACCAATTTCTTAGTATCTAGGTATACCTGTAGCTTCTTGGAGGCTACCATAACAGATAATGACGATATTGCTACAGGAGATACCACATACAGCAGCACTACAAGGCCATAACCATTGAACACCGGTATTAGCGTGAACATAATGACAAATTCCATTATAGCTACAAATACTGCATATTTCAGCACATCTTTTACAAGGTTTCTACCAATGAGCAACATTGTGGTATATGTGGCCACAGCCCAAAATAGGATACCTATAGCTATTACAGAAATGTATGATGGAGTAAATAGGTAGCTGGCACTGAATGCGGTATAGGAGAACTGTTTTGCAAGAACAGCTATGTAGAACATCGCAGGGACCATTATTACGAATGTTATGTAAACGGCATAGTTGTAGAATCTACTGAGACTTCTTCCTATGCTTTTCACCGACAAAGTAGACGCAAAGGCCGGAAGGAGGGCAAATGTTATAGAGTCGGTTATGAGCATAAAGAGATTTGCAGTTTTAAGTGCCACACCATAATTGCCAACGATGATGGTAGTTGCAAAAAGTCCTAAAAGTATAGGTGAGAGATTGTTCACTATTCCCCGAAGGCCTGTGTATATTGATATCGGGGCGGAAAACCCCAATAGGGACTTCATGCCCCCAAACGATGGCATTTGAAATTTTATTCCGAACTTATAAGTTATTATGAATATTGCCAAAATGAAACCGATTGCATAACCTGCTATTGCACCAATTATGGGGCCAATTGCCCCAAATTTCATATAGACTAGGATTATGCTAGTTATAGACTGTAATACGGATTGGATTAGTATGGTTAGTGCTATGTATGCACTTTTGCCGAACCCTATGATTGCATAATATGATGCAGAATACATTATGGAAAGGAATATTATCAGTGTGGCTACTTGCACGATGTAGGTGTATGACCCGCCGCCTAAGGCATAATTAGCCACAAACCCGCTAAAAATAAATGCGATTATAGTAAAGAGCGTACCTGTCATTAGCATTAGCGCGTAGCCGTTAGATAGCACTTCGCTAATTTGATCAATCTCATTATTTGCTATGTGCTGGCCAACGTATTTGCTAAATGCCGTGGCAATGCCTAAATCGCCGAATGCCCCAAAGAAGGCAGCAAATGCTATAGCAACAGTGAATATCCCATATGTGCTTGGCCCAAGTATCCTTGCGACTATTATGAATGCAGCTCCAGAAAGTGCTATGGCAAGAAGCCTTCCCGTAATTATAGATGATGCAACGCCTGCGGTTTTCTTTCCTGCTTCTATGTTATCTCTATGATTTGATTTTTGCCTTCTTGCCATTTGCTACAACACCCAACGAGCCCGCACAATAAAGTTAATAAGGAATTAAATGTTAAGACTATTTATATAATACAGTTTATATTGACAGTATAAATATTTGCAGGTAATGCCGGAATGTTGGACAATGGGAGTGGCACGCTGAAGCACTACTATAGGTTTGCCACCAAATGGAACGCGATAAGAAAACTAAAAAGCGAACATGTAACCGTAATTCTATCCCCGCATATGGATGACATTTTCTTGTCGCTCAATTCAATCATATGCTCGGGTACGGTCGATAGGAATATCATAGGTATAAACGTTTTTACGATGACTGACAGCGCGGTAAGGACAAATGTTGAACCTAACTTCGCTTCAATATCATCAACGAGCACGATACGCATGAATGAGGAAGTGGCGTATTCAAAATACCTAAAACGAAGCCATATCAATTATGTCCCGATATTCCTCGGTTTCAAAGATGCCGCGGTGGACACATACTACAGATTCATAGCTGGCAAGAAGATAAGCAGCCTACCGAAGAGCATAGGCTCGGTGGCTAGGTCCGCCCACACAGGGTACGTGAGCAAACTGTATGACAGGCTGGGCCTTGAGGGATCGCTCATCCCGATAATAAGGCAGTTTGGGCGGGTCGATAAACTGCTCGCGCCAATCGGCATAGGCGATCACATAGACCACATGCTGCTCAGGAGGTTCGCGGATAAGGTTGGGGAGGATCTTGGCGCAAGGGTCGGCTACTATGCAGACATACCATACATACACGAATGCGGCTACGATTCCGTTGAGGAGCTGAAAAAGGCTCTGCCCAAGGGCTGCCATGCCAACGAGACGATGGGCTTCGACCCTATTAAGAAGACCGCGCTGTTCAGGAGGCTGTATGGGAGCCAGTACGACTCCAGCATAGGAAAGGACCTGGGGGCCATTGCGAGGAGCACAGGGGAGGCCATATTCTGGAGATAGCGTGAAGGGGCTAAGCGTATTAATATTCTCAAGGGGTTACCCAGACAGTGTCCTACGGGTTGTCAGGAACGTATATTACGCAGCTGACGAGATAATAGTACTCGACGCAAGCGACAGGAAGGACAACTCATATCTCAAGAGGGCATGCAAGGCCGCAGGCCTCAAGAAGCTGAGGCTGCTTCCGATGGTAGCGCTTGGGTATCCAGACCCATTAAGAATGTACGGCATAGGCAGATGCAGATACGACTGGGTGCTCCTCATAGACACCGATGAGCTCCTTTCCGACGGGCTCAAGGGATGCGTACGCAAGATGATAAACGGGAATGCGCAGGCATACGCGCTCAGGAGATACGAGGAGGTAAGGGACCTGAACAGAATGCCGATGTTCTCCACATGGCAGATAAGGCTGTTCAGGAAGAATTACGTGGAATTCCGCGGCCTGCCGCATGAGCAGCCGATTGTCAGTGGAAGCCTGGAGCGGCTTGAGGATTCCGATTGCTACATGATGCACATGTCCGCAATGATGAGCAGGAAGACGCAGGTCGACTACGGAGAGATGGAGAAATTCGAGAGGCTGACATATAGCATGTACAAGGAGAAGATGCTTGATTATATCTCTAAGATGAGGACACACGAGGACAGGAAGGCCTCCAGCACCCTTTCAGGGAGGATCATAGGAGGGTGGATGGGTCTCTACCAATACATAACTATGAAGAAGGACGAGCAGGAGCTGAGCAGCTTCGACTATTTCGTTTACTATTCGATGCTGGACCTCGCCTACTATACCCTTGAGGGCAACGCAAAGGGCATATTAGGCATCATACCAAACGAACTAAAGCACCTTAAACAGATAAACCAGTGGAAAAACAGCAGGGACGGAAGGAGAATTTTCGAGATATCTAAGATTATAAACAGCGTCGGCATAACGAAATTTCTGGGGCTTGAGAAGAAGGCAAACGTTGAGAGGCTGATAAAGAGGTACAGGCACAAGGACGGAGGGATTGGGCTTCTCTTCAGGCTAATAAACGAGAGGTACGACAGCATGAAAGGTGCAAGGCATGGCTAAGGACAATCTGCTGATAATACCGAATACCCTTGCCACATTCGGCGGCGGGGAGCACCTTGCATTCAGCCTCTACCACAGGCTGAGCTACGCATATAACGTAAGGATAGTAAACCCGTTCTCCAGTAAAGACCTCATAAGGACCGAGAAGGCGAAGCTGCTCCGGCAGCATAGGATAAACCCAAAGGATGTCGTGGACGTCAGTTGCAGAAGCTTCAGGATGAGGACCTATGGGAATGAGGAGTTCCTGTTCATGATACCAACGTCCGAAGGCAAGAGAGCGCTAGAAAGCGCAGTAAAGTGGTCCGGCTCCATATATGGGATAACGCAAAATCCATTGCTTTTGAGTGCAGCTGTCAGATATGCGAACAGATTCAACTCCAAATACGTTTTCGCGATACAGAACTACTTCTTCTCCAGCTTTTTCGACAGCGGCACGGGCATCGTGTCCAATGCCCAGAAATGGGCGTACCGGAAGATACTCAAGCGGATAAGGTACTTTCATGCACTGAACTCTTATGATGCGGGGCTTGTCAGGAAGAACATACCAGAAGCGAAGCCGTACACAATACCAGGCTTCACGGATTCCTCCCCAACAAAGATAAGCGCAAACAGGAAGGAGTTCGTGGTGCTTTGGGTAGGCAGACTTGACAGGTACCAAAAGGGCGTTGACCTGTTCTGCGACATCGTGGAAAAGGTCGTGGCTAAGGAAAGCGGAATAAGGTTCCTCGTTCTGGGAGGGGGAGAGGATGGAGAGCCGCTTATCAAGGACCTTGCATCCAGATACAAGAGGAACGTGGAATGGAAGGGCTTCGTGCCTCATGAGAAGGTAAAGGAGGCGTACAGGCAATCAAGCCTGGTGGCATTCACATCAAGGGGCGAGGAGCTGCGATATTTCCCGCTGGTATTCCTCGAGGGGCAGTCCTTCGGGCTTCCGGTAGTTGCATTCGACGGCAAGGGGTGCAAGGGCATAGTTGGCGACAAGGTTAATGGGACCCTCATCAAGCCATTCGACACCTCGGACTTCGCCGAGGAGATAATACGCAGGTACAGGAAGTGGAAGGGCAGCAGCAGTAGCTATCAAAAGATGATGAGCATGGTGTCAAGGCACGCTGCTGAGAGATTCGGCCCCGACGTGGTGATCCCAAAGATGGCAATGATGCTCAAGCCAATTTCTTAAAAAAAGCAAAGCTTTATAAATAAAATAAGACCTTTTTGGCTTAAAATTCCAACTAACCAAAACATTTATATATAAGTTATACGCAGTTTGATTGTTTTGGTGCTAGAATGAGGATACTCATAACTGGGGGAGCCGGCTTCATAGGAAGCCATCTCTGCGAGAGGTACGTCGATAGGGGCGATACGGTCATATGCCTGGACAACATGATAAACGGGGACCTGGGCAACGTAAGGCAGCTTCTCAGCAGGAGGAATTTCAAGTTCGTAAAGGGGGACATAAGGGATTTCGACATAATAGAGAAGGTTGGCAGGGGTACCGATGCGATAATGCACCTTGCGGCGCAGATACACGTAGACAGATCCGTTGTTGAGCCGAGACTGACCTATGAGACCAACGTGATGGGAACCCTGAACGTGCTTGAGGCGGCAAGGATACTCGACGTCGACAAGGTAATATACGCCTCGACGAGCGAGGTATACGGCCCGGCGCAATTTGCGCCAATGCACGAGGCCCATCCGCTGAATCCGCCGCATCCCTATGGGGCGAGCAAGCTCGGCGCGGAGAAATTGGCTAGCGCATATATCAGCACATACGGAATGGACATAGCGGTAATAAGGCCATTCAACATATTCGGGCCCAAGCAGAAGGATACGGGATATGGGGGCGCGATTTCTATATTCGTGAAAAGGGTTCTCGGTGGACAGCCGCCAATCATATACGGCAGCGGCAAGCAGACAAGGGACTACACATACGTGAAGGACACCGTTGAGGCCTATGACGCGGTGCTGAACCACAAGAAGCGCATAGACGAACCTATAAACTTCGGGACTGGCAAGGAGATATCCATACTTGACCTTGCCAACCTCATAATACGCCTTTCAGGGAAGGAGGGCAAGATGAAGCCTGTCCACGTCGATGGAAGGCCAGGGGAGGTATCAAGACTGGTTGCTGATGCATCAAAGGCGAAGAAGCTGCTAGGATGGGAGCCCAGGTACACACTCGAGCAGGGACTCTCCGAACTGATAGAATGGTACAGGAACTACAAGTCCGAGGAATGGATAAAAACCGGTTGATTAATTGGATAACCAGGAAAATGATGGGTTCCTGCCTTTTGCAAGGCCATACATAGGAAAGGAGGAGATCGACGAGGTGGTCGATTCCCTCAGGTCAGGCTGGCTTACCATGGGCCCTAAGACCGAGATGTTTGAGCGCATGGTCGCGGAGTATACGGGAGCAAAGCACGCGATTGCGGTCAACTCCTGCACAGCCGCGATGCACCTTTCGCTGCTCGGCCTCAGGATAGGCAGCGGCGATGAGGTGATAACAACGCCATATACCTTCGCCGCGACGGTCAATGTCATAGTGCAGGCCGGCGCAAAGCCCATTCTTGTCGACGTACAGAGGGACACCGCCAACATAGACCCAGAACTTATACGCAAGGCAATCACGAAACGCACAAAGGCGATAATGCCGGTCCATTATGGCGGTCAGCCGTGCGACATGGATGAGATAAATGCCATAGCGGCTGAGCACAACCTGCATGTCATAGAGGATGCCGCCCATGCGATAGGCGCGGAATACGGTGGTAAACCAATAGGCGGCATTAGCAAGGCGACATGCTTCAGCTTCTATGCAACGAAGAACATAACCACAGGGGAGGGCGGAATGGTGACAACCGATGATGGGGAGCTTGCCCTGAAACTTAAGGAGTTGAGGCTTCACGGCATGAGCGCTGACGCATGGAAGCGATATACGAAGAAGGGCAGCTGGTACTACGAAATAGTAGATTGCGGGTGGAAGGACAACATGACAGATCCGCAGGCGGCGCTTGGCATACAGCAGATGAGGCGCATGAAGGAGCTCAGGGACACAAGGAGGAGGTATGCGCAGATGTATACCGAGGGATTCTCCGGCCTTGATGTCATCACGCCTGCGGAAAGGCCAGGGAGGATGCACGCGTTCCACCTGTATCCACTACTCCTGAAGGACTACGACAGAGGGGACTTTATAGAGGAGATGGGGGATAAAGGGATTGGCTGCAGCGTGCACTTCATACCGGTGCATCTGCATCCATACTACAGGAAGCTCCTTGGCACGGATGATGGCGCATTCCCCAATGCGGAATGGTTCTACGAAAGGGAGGTATCGCTCCCGCTGTACCCTAAGATGAACAAGAAGGATATCTGCAGAGTTATAGATTCTGCGAAAGAGATATTGAGATAATATTTTTCACGCATGGCTTATCGCTTTGCATATATCATCCCTAGCCTGTCGTTTACGGCATTTATTTAGAGTTCATAACCCATCGCGCTTAAACCTTTCATTAACCCGTCATTCCCGTCATGGTACTCTATTATAATCTGTTTTAATTTCTTTATCTTATCAAAATTGTTTGGGCCAAAAAAGTCGTATTCGCACCCTTCGCAGTCTATTTTGAGTACGCATTTATCGCTGATCATATCGAAATCGGTAAACGCGGCATTTATCGTTTTTATATTTCCGACGTTATTTCTCTTTATGTTTTCTAGCATGTACCCATATCTTTTACTATCTGTTTCGTAAGCATAAACCTCTTTTGCTCCGTTCATAATAAAATAGATCGGGGAATCCCCAACAGATGCGCCTACATCTATAACTATCATGTCATTTACATCGAGCTGCTTATACGTTTGCCTTACAAATACTTCATAGATATTCCGCACTACATATTCATTACTATCGTATGTAAAAGCCAAATCTTTATGCAAGTAACTCGTTTTTACCAAATTGTTTTTAGTCTTCACTCCAGATAAGCGAATCTTGATAAGGCTTAACCTGTCTATTAGTCGGGTCATTATTCCACTTAAATCTACAGATTTACTCACTAATATAACTAGCTTTAGATATTGGATTGTACTTAAAATATTTAAATATGGCTAGGTACTTATAGTACTTTATGATTCGGGGATTTCCAATGTCCTTTACACTTATACACAAAATAAAAGGTTTCAATATAGCGGAGGTTTGGTTTGCAGAAAAACCACATGAGATTAAAGGAGTTTCCAGAGCTTCGTTTTATTGGTGTAAAGAAAATCCCGCTAATCCTGATGGATTTGAAGTAAGCAGGAGTTACTATCTATTTATTGATCTTAGCAAGAGCATTGAAGAAATAAAAAATGGATTTGACAGTACAGTAATCAGGGAAATAAATAAGGGAGCTAAACTCGACTTCGCTATAAAATTTAAAAATATAGATGACGAAGTTATGAACTGCCACAATAAATTTATAAAGAAATTTGGGCTTAACTTTCCAGATGTTTCTTTGATCGAGGGGGCACCGCATATAACGGCCAACATATATCTAAATTCAAGGTTACTGGTGTCGCAGGTTTATTTAAAAGAAGGGAACATGCTATGGCAGCTACTTGCAGCAACATGTGGGGATAAGAGTAGGCAGACCAGCATAGCTGCACGTTACCTTACGTTTAAGGTAATAGAGTATAGTAAACAAAACAATTTCGGGCTGCTTAGCCTTTCGTCGATCGGAGACAATTTGGATAATCTTGACGGAATAGGTAAATTTAAGACAGGATTCAGCAAAGAGATCAAACAGGGTTACGTTTATACTAAGTATTACAATACGTTACTTAAGGTGATTGCAAACAAATTGGGCAAAAAATAAGTTTTAATCCAGATACTCGGACACGAATTTGCTAATTTTATGTATTTGCATATTAGTCATATCCCCATTCCCTTTGCTTAATACGCCGAATATCCCATTCCGGCTGTGGTCGCCGTTCCTGTGCATCTCCGGCCTCATGAATATTCCCGATTTCGAGTAGTATGAGAAATCAGTTATTATCCCAGTTGCCAGCTCGATTATTATGTCAGGGGGTATGAACGTTCTCGCGTTCTTGTAGTACCTTGACCCGTCTATGATCCTCTGGACAAGCGCACTCCCGTCCCTCGTCCTTAGCTTCTTGAGCTTTGCGATTATATCCGCCTTGGCCTTCCTAGCGGCGAACCCGTTCAGGGACGGCCTTGAGAACCTCTTGTCGTTAAGCCATATCATCCCTATGGGCCCGTAGGATACCGCGGCAAAGGCCTTGGTCCTTGCCATGTCGAAGTCAGCTTCCTGTATCTTCACGTGCTCGCCGTCCTGCGGCTCCTCAAGGCTCTCGTCTATCATCTTCTCGACGCTGCGTTTCATGAATGCAGGCATCCTGTTATACATCGCCCTGCGTATTTTGAGCTTCATTATCCGCTCGCTGACGTACCTCTTCGCGCTGTGGACCGCGCCCTTCCTAGTGCTGGCGGATTTGTCGGACTTGAGAACGGCATAGCCGTTTTCTATGAGCCAGCTGTTGACAAGGAACTTGTCCCTTACCGGCTGCGCGCCATGGTCGGATACGACCATTATCGCCGAATCCTTGTCGTTCTTCGAGTATTCGATTACCCATTCTATGAAATCGGATGCGGCCTTGTAGAGCGGCGCCGCGTATCTTTCCCAATCGTTCCTGTTCAGCGTATAATGCTGTATCCTGTCCGTTTCGGTGAAGCACACGAAGGCCAAGGCGTAGTTGCCCTTCCTTATCAGGTGCTTGCTCAGCTCAGACCTTGCCCTCATGCTCTTTTCGTACATCTCAACCGCCTTCGCCAGGGATATCTCGCCCTTGTCCAATCCTACCCCTATGTCCGGCTCCCCGGTAAAGCCGAACCTCCTGGCCGCGGATTCAAGCTCCCTGGAGTTGTATGACGGCTGCAGGGGCCATCCTGTTATCATGTCGACGTTCCTTGACCTGCTCTTCTGGAGGACCATCGCAGGCGTCACCACAAGGCATTTCTTCCCCTTGGACGCAAGCTCCTCCCAGAATGGCCTGTGCCTCTCAGGTTCGTAGTATATGAGCTGCCTGGTGTAGTTCCTGTCTATGTGCAGGAAGTCCATTATGCCGTGGTCCTTTGGATGCTTTCCGGTGTAGATCGTGGGCCATGCGGCGGCGGTCACGGGAGGTATGGTCGATTCCATCTCCCCGAGCGCGCCGCTCTCCAGGAAACGCCCGAATCCCTTCATGTCGTACTTCCTGTACAGTTTCTTTATTATCCACAGCGGGGCGGAGTCTATCCCGATTACGTAAAGCCTCCTTTTCCTTGCTATGAGAAGCACCAATCCTTATATTCGCTTTGCACTTATAAATCCGACTGTCATGAAGCTCGATGTGGCGAGGTTGTATTTCTTAACCGGGCGCTCAACATGCACCTCGAATCCAGCCTCCCTGAGGCGTTTGGCTAGGCTCATGTAGCCGTAATGGTATTCAATCTGGATCCTGGAGAACCTCCTTAATGTGGAATCGCCGGATTCCAATATTATGCCATACTCGCAGCCCTCGCAGTCTACCTTCAACACCGCATCCCTGAGCCTGTGCCTACCTGCTATGCCTGCAAGGTCCGCTATTCGTATCCTCTTCCTGCCGGAGCCCTTGCCTAGCCTTGAGAAGTTCCTTGCGCTTCCGTCAAGGCTTGCGGATCCAGTCCCTGCGCCAACTCCCGAATTCACAAGCGTTATGCGTTTCGCCATCCCGTTCCTGCGTATGTTTATCCTGCCTATGTTGTAGAAATACGGGTAGGGCTCGAAGGCATATACGTGCCTGGCTCCGTTAGCGACGTAGCATATCGCGGTGTCTGCGACATACGCCCCTATGTCGACCACGTCCTTCCCCCTTACGCTTATCCTGTTGCTTTCCCCGTCTATGAACTCGTCGCTGACCATTCCTATGGCCTCCGACAGTTTTTCCCTTGAGTCGTAGCGGAACTCCAGGTTTTTCCCCTTGTACCTGAAGGCAATGAAGCCCGCCCCATTCCGCCCCATCAAGTTGGTTATCGTGATGTTTCCTATCGTCACCTTGCGCTCCCTTTCCAGTTTTGATGCAAGCCTGCGGTACCTCAGGATGCTCCCGAGGTCGCCAAGATGCGTTGTTGGCATGGATATGCCGGACCGTATGTAGTCCGATATTGACACGTTCCTGCTCATTGGTTCGCCGATTAGACGTTAGATTAACGTTATTAGATTAAAGCAGAATTATAAGTTTTCGCATTGTATCCTCATCATGATTGGGCTGGCAGGATTCGTGGCGTCGATAATAGTGGATACCGCGTTCTCCTGGGTGCGCATGCTAATCGCATTGCTGATATCCGTGCTGGTCAGCCTGCTTGTAGGGGTATACGCAGCGACTAACAGCTCCGTCGAGCGCATAATGATGCCGATATGGGATATATTCCAGACGCTCCCGATACTCGCGTTCTTCCCGTTCGTCATATTCGTCATGGTGGCAACCATTCCGGGATACATCGGGATAAACGCCGCCGTGATATTCCTCATAGTAACGAGCATGGTGTGGAACATAACGTTCGGGGTCTATGAGGCGGTAAAGACCATACCAAATGAGCTCCTGGAGGTCGGGCGCATATTCAACCTCTCACCATTTGAGAGGCTCACCAAGATACTGATACCAGCGAGCATGCCGAAGGCCATAGACCAGTCGATACTCTCGTGGTCCATAGGGCTGTTCTACCTGGTCACCAGCGAGCTATTCTCAACGGGGAATGCGGCGTACTCAGTCAAGCACGGCATAGGCGCCGCGCTGGTAAAACTGGCATTCTCCGGAAACTTCTACGAATACGCGATAGGCATAGCGGTCTTCATCGCTTTCGTTGTCGCTACAAGGCTGCTTCTCTTCGAGTACCTGAAGAAGCGCTTCACGAGATACATGATTCAGGAGCGAAGAAGCATAGAGGAGACCAAGAGATCGGAGATATCCAAGGCGATAGACAGGCTAAGCCCGTTCAGCAAGGTGAATCTTGCCACGATGCACAGGAATGTCGTGAGCATAAGGAACAGGTTCTCCAAGCCTGTTGCCGCGAGGAGCAGGATTTCGCCGAGGCCCCCGAAACCAAAGAGGGACTACGGGGGGGCAAAGCAGCTGCTCGCCATAGCGCTGATACTCATCGCATTGTACGTTGGGTACCTGTACCGCGGGCAGCTTGGCGGCGTTGCAGGCATGGAGCGCACGGTTTTTGTATCGCTGCTTGCGACCTTAGCAAGGGTATGGTTCGCGTTCGCCGTGATACTCGCGGTCGCGGTCCCCGTAGGAGTCTATATAGTGTTCCTTACAAGGAGGGGGGAGGCATACCTGATGCTGTTCCAGATAGTGGCATCCATACCCGCAACGATACTTCTCCCCGTCATAGTGGTGTACATGAAGAATGCCCCGTACCACAACGAGCTCGTCGCATTCACGATATTTTTCCTGAGCGGCGTCTGGTACATGATATTCGGGATAGTGTCCAGCAGGAACCTTATACCGCAATCCGTCAGGGAGGTGCAGAGGATATTCGGGGTCAGGGGCAAACCCGCATGGAGGGACATATACCTCAAGGCGATACTTCCAGGAGTGGTGACGGGGGCAGTCACCGGAATCGCCGCGGAATGGAACGCGAGCATAGTAGCGGAGTGGTTCACGACCAATGCGATAAGCAAGAGCAACGTGGTGACCTCTGTTGGCGTCGGGCTTGGAAAGCTGCTTGACGTGTCGCTGACCAACGGCAACCTCTACCTCATGGTACTGGGTTTAATAAACCTGACAATTGTTATAGTACTCATCAACAGGTTCCTCTGGAAGCGCACGTACGAAAGGGTGCTTTCGCCCTACAGGTGATTGTATGGTTGATCTGATAAAGGTTCAGAATGTCTCTTATTATGCCAGCAACGTGGAGATAATTGGCGACATATCCTTCACCGCCAGGAAGAATGAATTCGTTTCGATAATAGGCCCCTCCGGCTGCGGGAAGAGCACCCTGCTGAGGATAATGGTCGGATTACTGAAGCCGAGCGGCGGGCGGGTAATGTACATGAACAGGGAGATAACGGAGCCGCGTAAGGAGATATCATTCGTGTTCCAGGACTTCGGGCTGCTCCCATGGCTCACGAACGTGGAGAACGTGAAGCTGGGATTGTCATACTTCGACATAAGCGACGATGAGAAAGATAAGACGGCGATGGGCCTGCTCGCGAAGATGGGCCTTGAGGGATTCGAGTACTCCTATCCTAATGTTCTGAGCGGCGGAATGAGGCAGAGGGTAGGGATAGCAAGGGCGATAGCCTCTGAACCGTATGTGCTGCTCATGGACGAGCCGTTCAGCGCCCTTGACGAGCTTACGGCAAACACACTAAGAAAGGACATACTTGGGATGCTGAAGAGCACGGCGATTCCGGTAAGCTGCGTGGTGCTGGTGACCCACAACGTCGAGGAGGCGGTTGAGCTGTCAAACAAGATAGTAGTACTCTCGGGCAAGCCGTCGATGGTGAAGGAGATAGTGGATGTCGGCATGCCCTACCCAAGGAACAAGAGGGGCAGGGAATTCGCCAGGGCGGTAGACGGGATATACAAGGCGCTGACGGGATAGGTGCATATGCCGTGCATTAAAGCTTTGCATATAGCAACGCTCCGGTGATATCAACTTTATACCCCGAATTGGTAAGCACGTGCACAAGTTCATCGGGGCTTCTGTGGAACTCTAGCATTATCTCATCGTACCCTATAAAGTCTTTCAGGCATTCATATTCGCACCCTTCACAGTCCATCTTCAGTACTCTGCCTTTTGCATGCGGCTTTCCGCTACTATAACGTGAATTTACGAATGTTATCCTGCCCTCCATCCCATTGAGCCTTATATTTGACTTACCATTTTCGTACGTAAGACCATCCGGCTCATATGAATAGACATGCGAAGCTCCGCGTGCTATAAAGTATATCGCCGTGTCTGCACAGCCTCCGCCTATATCGATCACAATGCGATTCCTTACGTTTAATCGCCTGTACTGATTTTCAATGAACTGTTCACGCACTTCATTGTAGAGGCTTTCACGCACTACATCATTGTCAGGTACTTTAAATCGCAGTTTTCTACCGTTGAATTCGACATCAAGAGTTGAGTTGCCAATGAAAACATTCCTACATGCGCGTATACGCGCTAGCGCAATTTCGGTGCGGACTCGCATTTAATATTCACCTGGACCAGATGTCCGAATCGTAGTTGTAGGCGAACAGCCTGTTCCTGACCCCCCACTTGAGCAGCAGGTTCTTGAGCAGCTCTGTGTTGGTTATTGTGTCAGTATTGTAATATACCCCCTTGGAGTGCAGCTGCTTTGCAAGGTCCTGGGTTGTTATCTCCCTCTTCCTTATTATCGAGATTGCGGTCTTGAATGGCTCGACCCTCTCCAGCGACTTGGCGAAGACCTCCCTAGTGTTGTGCGTCGCGAGCGTCCTGCCGGATGCGGTGAGGCGTACCACGCCGTTTTTCACTCCGCATATGCCCAGGAGGACGCAGGTGTCTATCAACGGGAAGAGGTCGTCGATCTCGTCGTTGGTCTCGTCGGCGAGCTTTGAGATGTCCATGGAGCCCTTGTTGTCCCTGATTATCTCTATTATGCCCCTTATCTGGCTCACGCCCGTATTAAGCGGAAAGAGCTTCCCGTCCATAAGGATAAATCCCTGACAATTCTTTTAAGCTTTGCCTTGCATACACTTTCATGAAGGCTCAAACGGCAATGGAGTTCCTCATCACGCACCTGTGGGCTATACTGATAATAGCGATAGTTCTAGGCGCAATGATATGGCTCGGCCTCTTCTCAAGGGCTGCGCCAAAGGCGCCCCCGGGGGAATGCATAGTCTACAGGCCCGACGGGCCAGGAACCCTTTACTCTGTTACGCTGCAGGGCGTCTGCGACGGCCAGCTTCCTCAGTTCGTCTTCGGCTCCAAGGGGGTCGGGGACTTCGAGATAATAAATTCCTCGGTAAAGCCGAACAATCCGCTAAATACAAGCAATGACCTTACAATAACCGCATGGGTATACCTATACGGGGCGCCATACCACGACGTTGCCGTAAAGGAGGCGCAGTACGGGATGAAGCTCAACCTGAACAACGCGCCGCATCCCTGCTCCCCAAGCAACAATGCAGGATTGTGCCTTGAGTGGGACACTGCGACATCGTGGAACGGGAGCTCCTTCCCAATACCCGGAGGAGGGCTCAACAAGTGGGAGTTCATATCGGTCAGCATAAAGGAAGGCAAATACAAGAGCTGGTACGCGAACGGCCAGCTCATAGGCAACCAGATAATAGGAATGCAGCAGCCGGAGGCGAGCGGCGGGTGCGCGCAGTACGCCACTGCGGTCCCGCTTGTCATCGCGGGGGACGGAGGGGTCATAAAGGGAGCCAGCTGGGGAGGCTGCTTCCCAGGATACGGCTATGACGAATGGTTCAACGGCATAGTTACGAACGTGCAGATATACAACGCCGCCCTCACCCAGAATGAGATAAACCAGCTGTATGACGAGGGGATAGGCGGCGCACCGGGCGACCTCAAGAACATAATAGGATGGTGGCCGCTCAACGGTAACGGGAACGACTACAGCGGAAACGGCGACCATGCCAACACCTACAACGGCTATTATTCCGGAGGCACATGGTACGTTAATTATACGAACCCGTGAGGGCTACCACGGGACCTTCTTGAGCCTCAGCCTGTGCGCGCCCATGTTTGTCAGCACGTGGGCTATTCCTGTCAGCACAAGTATGAACAGCAGGCCGTAGGAATTTGGCATGCGCCCGAACGGATAGGCAAGCAGCAACGCGATTGCCACGAAGCCGTACTGGTCTAGAACCGGGACGCGTGCACCGGATTTTACCCCAATGCGCCTCTTCACGAAACTGCCGCCGAGGTCCCCGAGGATCGCGCCAATCGAGAGCGCAACGGCAATTGCAAGCATGTAGTGCAGGAAAGGGTATTCTATCAGCCCTACGGCGGCCCCTGCAACCAGGGCGGAGGCTGTGCCGCGTATGGTCTTATTGTCACCGAGTATCCGTTTCCCAGATAGCTTCCTGCCTAGGTCCAGCGGGGATCCGCCGCCGAACAGTACAGGGGCCCCGTTTGCCGCGTATGCAGGGAAGACGTATATTATCGGATAGATGATGTATGCGAAAATGTAGTTCAAGACCGCACCCAAATTGCGCGCCTATGCCCTCGAAAGGCGACCTTCCACCATCTTCCTGGTCCCGCCGCCCTTGAACTGCATGCCCATAGACCTTGCAGTCTCGAGGGCGAAGTCCATTGCGCTTATCCCGGCATCGTGCCCGGCAGCGGCTATCGCGAACCCTTCCTTGTTGTACAGCACAATGGCCTTTGAGGCCGTGCCATGCATAGATATGAATGTGGCGCATATGCTGCGAAGGGCCTTCCTGTCGTAGTCCAATTCCTTCGATATCCGCTTGTGCTGCTCCTTCGATAACTCGGCCGCCATGTAAGACCCCAATGCGGCCTCCGCCTTCTCGTACCGCTCCCTGTAGAGCCTCAGCTCCTCCATCCTGGCGGAGAGACCGGTGCTGAGCTTGTCCCTGTCTATGCCAGCGAGCTTCGATATCCCGTCTATGGTAGAGGAGAGCGCCGCAAGGTGCTCCTGAGCCGCCGGACCTGCAACGAACTCGATCCTGTTTATCCCATCGTGTATCCTCGAGGTGTTTATTATCTTTATGAGCCCGACAACGGATTCCATCCCCTGCAGATGCAGTCCGCCGCATGCCTCCGCGTCTATTAGGTTACCCGCAAGGTCCTCGACCTGGACTATCCTCAATTTGCTTCCGGGCACACCGTGCCCCTGATATATTGAGAACCCGAACCTTGATTCGGCCTCCCCCCTTGCCATCTCCTCAACCTTGACCTTTATCCCATGGGTTATCCATGAATTCGCCATCCCCTCTATCCGCTGCACCTGCGAATCGGTCAGGCGCTCGTAATGCGATACGTCTATGTGCGCCTTGTTTGGGCCCTTGTGCGCCCCTTCCTGCCAGGCGTGCCTCCCAAGGATCCCCCTCGCAGCCGCGCTTATAAGATGCGTTGCTGTGTGGTGCGCCACGAGCCTCGTGCGCCTTTCCATGTCGACAATGCATTTTGCCTGGTTGCCGTCTTTCATCTGGGATGGCTTTTCGAGCGTGTGGATTATGACTCCGTCGATGCTTTTCACATCGATGACATTGATGCCGTTTATCGTTCCCCTGTCGGCCTCCTGGCCTCCGCCCTCCGGGTAGAATGGAGTGGCATCGAGCACCACATGGCTGCCATGCGCACGCAGGATCTTGGACTTAGATTGCATGATGCCCTTGTAGTAGAGCCTCTCCGTCCTCCTGAGCCCGTCGATGCCTATCGGGGGCCTGGCCCTCTCCTTCCTCTTCGAGGCGAAGTCCTCCTTTATTATCGAATTGTATGCCTTCTCCGACACGTCCATCTTTATGCCCTTTGACTCCGCTATGGAGTTTATGAAGTCGGGGGTTATGCCGTTGCTCTCGTATAGCGTCTGCGCCTTCTGCACGGTGAGCTCCTCGCCTTTCTGCAGCAGCTGGGTCACTATCCTGAGCGCGTTCTCTCTTGTGTTCTCGTACCTTTTCCTCTCTACTGACAATACCTCGGATATCTCGCCTATGCTCTCGTCCACGTCCCCGTAGAGCGGCTTCAGGTCCTTCGCATGCAGTTCCATTAGCTTCATTAGGTCTATGTCCATCTGGTATTGATTCATGAAGTCTATCGCCCTGCGCAGTATTATCCTGAGGTTGTATCCCCCGCCGACGTTGCTCGGCAGCGCGCCGTCACCTATGGCTATCAGCAGCGATCTCGTGTGGTCCGCTATCGCGTATGCGGCCTGCATCGGCTTTATTATCCTGTAGTAGTCCTGAACGGGTATGCCCGCCTTCTCGATTATCCCCGCCTCCAGTTCCGCGGTGTTCTGCGACTCCGTTGCATCAAGTGATCCGAAATACGGTGCGACCCTCGCATAAGTCCCCTTGTCGAATTCCACGGATGAGCTTTTGCGTATGTATTCCAGTTCCTTCGGGAAGACGGCATCGTATACCGTATCCGTGCCGCTGTAGAACCACAAAAGCCTCTCGAATCCCCATCCGACATCAACAACCTTTCCCTTCAGCTCGCCGACTTTTCCGTTTGAGTACTCGAACTGCGTGAATACGCTGTTCACTATCTCGACGCCGTTGGAGAAGCTCTCGAGGCACGGGCCGTATTCGGAGAAGTCGCCCATCGCCCATACGTCCTCTATGTAGGTTAGGTCCTTCTTTTTTATCCCGAGGAGGTCGGTGAGCACCTTGTAGTTTATGGCTATCGTCTTGTCCCTCCAGTACCCTTCTTTCGGGTAGTTGAACGCATGCTGGCCGGCCATCATGAACGAGGTCATGTGCCTGCCGGTAAGGCCTACGTTCGCTATGTCGTTGAACCTCATGCACAGCTGCGGGACCAGGAGCGGGTTGGCGCCGTACTCGAATCCCATCCTGCCGTTCTCTATCCTCTGGAAGTCCTGTATGCTCGCTATCGTGAAGTAGAGGTCCTGGCGCCACCTGCTCACCACTGGGTACCTTTCTATTACCTCATGGCCGGAGTCTTCGAAATACTTCGAGAATTTCCTCCAGAAGTCCGAATAGGATATGCGCCTCGGCGTTTTCTTCATGAAGGAATAGGGCTCATGCGCAGGGTCGCCGCATAGCTCCCTGGATTTGTCGCCGGTCCAGAAGTGCTTCCCGCACTTCGGGCACCTCTTCCTCTCGAACCCTTCCCTTGAGAAGGTCTTGACGCTGTAGTATTTCTCCGGGCTCTTCGAGAATTCATTCCTAAGGCCGTCCTTGCTAAGCATCACAAACCCCTCTGCTTCCACCACACCTTGCACTCCTTTCCGAAGAACACGCACCATTTGCATTTCCACTGCTCCGACTCTGGCACGGGCATTGATTCCCGCTCTCCGTTCCAGTACTTCAGCACGTATCTTATCATGCCCTCCATTTCATTAGCGTCATATTCGAACCTGTATAGCTTTATCTCCTTTCCCGTGAACTGGTCTATGTACCTGATCTGCAGGGTGTTGCTTATAGGGCCGACCTTCGCGAGCTCGGAGAAGAAGCTCTTCGAGACCTTCTGCAGGTTGTGGAACGATTTGTCAACCTCCATTGCGTCAAGCTGCCTTCCGAACTCCTCTGTTATCGCCATAGACTTGAGGTTGTATGCGATGTTGAAGTTGTCGAATGTGTATTTCCCCTCGCATATGTCCCCGAGCATCTGCCTGTAGACCATTACCTGGACCTTGTGGACTAGCTGCTGCGCCTCGGAGGGCATGTTGCCGTTGGCCCTTGTCTTGTCCTCCGACACGACGACCTTCCCGTTCCTCAGCTCCAGCTGGTCTATCTTGCCGACCATCTTGTAGCCGTTTATCGACCCGTAGATCTGGACCTCCCTTGTCCTCCTGTTCTCCCTGAGCGCCGCTACGGCCATAAGGCTCGTGTATATCCCCTTGTAAAGAGCATCGGAGTAGCTCTTGGGCTGAAGTACTATCGGGACGTTGGTCTCGTTCTCCAGCTCCTCGTGCATCAGCCTCCCCTCCTTTATCTGCTTGGTTATCTTCTGCCCGTATTTGCAGTTGAGCTCAAGCTGCCTCTCGCACCAGTACTGTGACGCTATGTCGGAAACCCTTATGCTGCTCTTGTGCAGGTCATTAAGTACGCTCAACCAAATGCACCCGGCGGATTATCAGCCCGCCTACTTGTCTTCATAGCCAACGGCTCAGCGATTACCTCAATCATCACTGAATGATTCTCTCGCAAGGCATTTATATAGCTTATTCGGTCGCGCGGCAATGGCTCAGGATTTGCGTTTTGAGTGCCCTTTGAGCTTCCGTAATGTTATCGCGTATATCACGTACAGGGCTATGGCGAATACGCCGATAGCCGCAAGCACATCCACTGCGCTCTTGACGGAAAGCAGGTAATATCCGAAGGCCATAAGCACCACGTCCCATACCACGATCCCGATCAGCGTATATGGCAGGAACTCCTTCAGCGGCATCTTGGCGAACCCCGCAGGGAAGTTTATTACGGTCCTTACTACGGGGACCAGCCTTGTCAGGAATACAGCGGCTATGCCGTTCTTTTCGAACCACCTGTCGAAGCCGTCAAGCGTTTCCTTCTTGACGCGGAAAAGCCTGAGGTGCTTGTACACCACGTCGCGGCCTATCACGTAGCCTATAGCATAGTCTATCATCGTTCCGACCAGGCTGCCGGCTATCCCCGCGGCGAGGGCAAGCGGGAAGTTGAGAAAGCCATTCCCTGAGAGAAGGCCTGCCAGGGGCAGGACGACCTCCGATGGCACAGGGACAGTCGACCCCTCCAGCGCCATGAGTATGAATATCGCAAGGTAACCGTAGGTCTTTATGAAGGCGCTTATCGCGCTGTAGGATCCGAACGCCATCGAGGAGAGAGACCCTATTATCCCCAGCATCAACATGATAGTGCTTTTTGAGCGACATTATAAAAGCGCTGCGCAGGGTTTGGCCCGGGCTGGCGCTAAACAATGCAATATCGGAGCGGGCGCATCCGTTGGCTTCCATTTAAGAGCGGAATGGAAATGCGTATATATGTTGCCTTTGCATAATGAGCCGGGGAAATTGTATGGAAAAAGTAAGGATAACCGAGAGCACGCCAAAGGAGAATACAAAGCCGAAGCAGCTTCATTTCATGTTCCGGAAACAGGGCAGGGGGCAGGATCCTTCACAAATGAGTGCTGTGTTGAATAACTATTTAACATTTTCGTCGTAAAGGTTTTTATCCTTGT
>CAYSQH010000007.1:0-26701 GCA_964433165.1 Microcaldota archaeon | reverse complement strand
CTTTATTTGCATTCTAACGCTTATATACCTTTTTATCCATAAATTAAAGTCTGATTTTATGGCCAAGGAGAAATCCATTAAGGAGCTTGAAGACCTTCCTGGAATAGGCCCGACAACCGCGGAGAAGCTCAGGGCATCAGGGATAGACTCGCTCGACAAACTCGCCACCCTGGCCCCCCATGAACTGAATGAGATGACAGGCGTGAGCGTAGAGGCCGCGAAGAAGGCGATACAGACCGCCAAGGAATCGACGACAATAACATACGAGACTGGTGCCGCTGTATACCGCAAGAGGCAGGATGTCGGAAAGATCTCCACGGGCTCGGAGAGCGTGGACGAGCTAATCGGCGGAGGCCTGGAAACATGCTCGATAACCGAGGCATACGGGAGGTTCGCAAGCGGCAAGACTCAGCTAGGCTTCCAGGTTACTGTGAATGTCCAGAAGCCGAGGAGCGCCGGGGGCTTGGAGGGCAATGTATTATTCCTCGACTGCGAGGGGACGTTCAGGCCAGAGAGGATAGAGGCCATAGCGAAGTCGGCGGGCATGGATCCTAATGCGGCGCTCGACAACATACTCGTCGTCAGGGCCAACACTACGGAGCAGCAGATACTCACCATAGAGCGCGCCGACAAGTTGATACAGGAGAAGAACATAAAGCTGATAGTGGTGGACTCGCTCACCGCACTTTTCAGGGCGGAGTTCATAGGCAGGGGTGCCCTTGGGGAGAGGCAGCAGAAGCTGAACCAGCACATACACAAGCTGCAGTTGCTAGCGGACAAGCACAACTTAGCGGTGTACATAACGAATCAGGTTATGGACAACCCGGGAATACTCTTCGGCGATCCGACAACGCCAATAGGCGGGAACGTGCTCGCCCACGCCGCCACGACCAGGCTCTATCTGAAGAAGAGCAAGGAGGACAAGAGGATAGTCAGGCTTGTGGACTCGCCCAACATGCCGGAGGGGGAATGCGTGATGAAGATAACCCCGAATGGCATAAGGGACTGAAAGACGATGGCATGCTGTTTCTAGTCGGACTTGGGCTCTCGGAAAAGGACATGCCTATCGGCTCAATGGACATACTGATGGACTGCGAGCTGTACATGGACAGGTTCACGAGCAGGATAAGCCAGGATTACATCTCTTACATATCGGAGCGGACGGGTAGGCGCATAACGGAATTGACAAGGCA
The DNA here is from genome assembly GCA_964433165.1 of Microcaldota archaeon. Taxonomy (GTDB): domain Archaea; phylum Micrarchaeota; class Micrarchaeia; order Micrarchaeales; family Micrarchaeaceae; genus UBA12276. Next base: position 25,508 of record CAYSQH010000007.1, on the reverse strand, counting down.
GGACATGGAGGAAAATTCGCCAGAAATCGTCGGCAGGGCATCATCAAGGGACATAGCGATACTTGTCGGAGGGGATCCCCTAATGGCAACGACGCACAAGATACTATACATAGAGGCCAGGAGATTGGGGGTTCCGGTCAGGGCCCTGCATGCATCATCTGCCATAAGCGCCGCCATTGGGGAGAGCGGCCTTGACTTCTACAGGTTCGGCAGCATATGCACTATACCAAGATGGTCAGGAAAGTACAAACCGGTTTCCTTCTACGAGAAGATAGCCGCAAACCTGGAGCGCAGAGAGCACTCGATGCTGCTCCTCGATTACGATCACGGGGGGGAGGCAACAATTCCGATAAAGGATGCGATATCCGCACTCGAGGCGGCGGAGGCGCACTATAAGAAAGGGGCAATAAACCCTGGGACGAAGCTGATAGTGCTCCACGAGATCGCGCAGAAGGATTCTCAGGTCTTCTCGGTCAGTGCCTCAGAGGCGAAGCAGAAGGACTATGGCGGCATGAACATGATTGTGGTGCCCGCGGAGCTTACTGCTATAGAGGTTGAGGCGGTAGAGGCAATAACCGGCAAGAGGTGGTAGTATGGCGCTTATGCTTAATTTCGACAGCCAACGCAAGGAGGCGTTCGTGCAGGACCAGTCAACGAAGGACATACTCCTGTCAGGGCATTTCGGGACCCTGGAATCCGGCAGGTTGGTCCTGCTTCCAGAGGAGGCTTTATACCTCATCGATGTGCGCAATGCCGTGTGCAGCGACCATAAAACATCAGAGCAGGTGGAATTCAATGGTATAGCTTCGGCATTCAACACAAGCCGGAAGTTCATGGCCAGGTATTTCACGTACAAGGACTGGAGGGACCGCGGACTGGTTATACGCAGCACGGAGGGCGTTCAGGGGAATCACCATGCAGCAACCGCGCAGGTCAAGAAATACCGCGCAGACCCACTTAGGCTGAGGAAAGGCGCGATAAAAGGCGTATTCTTCCCCGAGGACCTCGTCACCGTTTCAGACGACATAGAGAAAGGCGAGGAGCTCTACGACCAAAACTGGTTCGGGCAGTTCGGCACATACAAGATGAAGGGCCATGGGAAGATAAGCAAATACGACATATACGAGACGATGTTCCTTATGGAGAATGGCGTCCTGTCCGTAAGCAACATGTCTAGGAAACGGATATACTCACTTGCAACGAAGCGCAGAGCCGATTTCGGGAAGCTGTACGAGGTGTACAAGGACTGGAGGAGCAAGGGCTACGTGATAAAGACCGGGTTCAAGTTCGGGACGCATTTCAGGGTCTACTTCCCTGGCGCAAAGCCCGTAAGGGACAGCCCGTCATGGGTGCATTCGCTTCATGTGATACACGTATTCCCAAGGGACACGAAGCTGCTAATATCCGAGTGGGCCAGGGCCATAAGGTTGGCGCATTCGGTGAGGAAGACATTCATACTCGCAATTCCCGGGAAGACCAGGAAGAAGTCGATAAGCATGGACTTCGACCTGTACCACAGGAAGCACAACGACATAGAGACCCCGGAGAAGGGCAGGCCAAGGTTTGGGATGCTCTCCCTCAGCGAGGAGGAGTATCTCGGGGGTGCCGAGCTGTCAGCGATAATAAACGAGGCAAAGTGGAAGCGTCAGGAGCTGATAATCGCGATAGCCGACAGGGAAACTGCGGTCACCTACTACAGGGTCCGCCGCATAGAACTTCAGGGCAGCGGCTACGAGTATTATGAGATAGACTGGATGCAGCCATGAAATCCCTAACTAATAAATAGTTTCCAAGGGCATGGAATGTGTGATGGAATGGCCATGAAAACACATACTAACAACAAGGCTCGTGGCAACCACGCCTCGCAGAGCCTGTTCGACAATTCAGGGTTTCAGGGATGCGGCACATCCACTACAAAATCCTCAATGACCGCCGGAACTTTCAGCCTTGGGTATTTCATGGGCTTCGAGCCCAGGGCGCGCGTGCGCGATGTGCTGAGGGATCCATGGTTTCTAAGGAATGGCGAGCCTGTATTCGCGATATCAAGGAACGACATAACTCATGAACCCGGCAAGACCTTAATAATCACAAGGGATTTTGGTATGCGGATAATCACAGTGCCTAATGCTATTCTTGAGGCCGACGCCTCAATAAGCCTTGCTGAGATGCTTAACGTAAAATGGCACGACAGGCTGTTCTCAATGCTGGAATGCAACGATCGCGAGACCCTCCCGTGCGTGGTGCGCCGCGACATGGCTACTGACAGAATAACCATCCGCGAGGCCAGGCGCAATGACTTTGCGCACATAGCCATGGTGCAGCTTAGAAAATAGGATCATCACATTCAGAATCAAAGAATCGGGTCCAGGGGGATTTCCATAAACTTCTGAGTGGCCTCAAAAATTCAATTTGGACCCCCGACCTACTGGTTAAGAGCCAGCCGCTCTGACCAGGCTGAGCTATGGACCCATCAATAGTTATCAGTATTCAAAGTTTTTAAGCTATCGGTTTACAGCGCCTTTAGCACAACGTCCCTCACCTTGCATATGTTCCTAATGTCGCAGGCAACAACCAGCTTGCTGGAACCCTTCAGTATTTCCGACAGCGTGCCTATGAATGGAGAGAGCTTTGACAGCCGCCCAAGCTCCTCGCCCCCTTTGCCTACCACCATTATGTCGTCGGAAACTCCGCCAAGCTTCACGATATGTGCTATGAATTCGTCCCTCTCAAGACCCAATTTCATTATCGCATCCTCTATCTCATTTACGCTGCTTATATTGGCGGAGCCGTAGAACGCCCTCTTGAATAAGTCCCTCTCCATCACCCTGGTGGCCATCCTGCGCGCGCTGTCGTGCTCTGCTGCCATGGCCCTGTATAGGAACTGCCCGTCATCCATTCGCGAGAATTCCTCTGCATCGAAATCTCCGTTCTCTATCGCAGCGGCTGCCGCATACTGCAGCATCTTTGAGGCGATGAGCTTTGCGTGGTGGGTGTAGACATTTGAGTGCATGAAGTACCTTGCGATGAGCATCGATTCCGCGCCCGCAATCCCGCGCTCCATGAGCGCCACCTTGTCTTTGTGCATCGTAATGCTGCCCTTTATCCTCTCGTAGTCTATCACGCCGTATGCCACTCCCGTGTAGTGGGAATCGCGCATGAGGTAGTCTATCCTGTCTGAGCCCAGCGTTCCGCTTACGACATCCGCGCCGGAATGTCCCTTGAAGTAAGACATGACCTTCCTGAAGTTAAGCCCCGCGTCCGAAATGATGTCCTTTATCCTCGAGCTGCGTATGCGCTCCTCGCCCAGCTGCTCATGGTCCTTGTTCATGAGCCTGCCTATTATGCCCTCTGATAGATGGGATAGCGGCCCATGGCCTATGTCATGCAGCAGCCCGGCGTACATGTACTCGTTTTCCCCGCCGTATAGGTTCGTGGACAGCTCCCTGGTCACCTGCATAGTGCCGAGCGAATGCTCGAACCTCGTGTGGTTTGCCCCGGGAAATACAAGGTATGACATGTCAAGCTGCTTCAGGTACCTGAGCCTCTGCATCTCCGGCGTGTCTATTATCCTGTCCACCGTCCTATTTATCTCGATGTTACCGTGTATCGGGTCCCTTATCTCCATTCAATGCGCCTTCCCTCCATGGTGCAGGAACAGGAGTACCGTGGACAATATGATGGCGTCCAGCGCGGCGCAGTATATGCATATCCTGCCTATCACTGCCTGGGCGGATATGGAATATAGTATCCCACCTAATCCGATTATCATCCAGAGGTTGAGTGTCATACCCCTGCGCCTTGAGGCATAGAATGCCAGCATGCCCACGAACCACGCCAACCCCAGCACCGCCAATGGAATACCGAACACATTGGAAAATGCGCTGCTGAGCACCGCCTCGCAGTCCACCACGGTTCCTATTGTCGGGCATGCAAGTGCCCCCGGCAGGAAATGGACTGCCGTAAGGTAAACCCCATCGATCATTCCAAGAACTACCGCGATTATCCTGTAATCGAGTCTCATGGCTTCGCCTTCTTGGCAAATCCCTTTATTGCGTTGTCCAAGACCGCACCGTGCGGCTTCAGTTCGTAGTTGACCTGCACTATGGGCTTGTCGATGTTTATGACATCCCTCAGGTTGGTCGGGGTCGCCGATATCACGACATCGCAGACCGCCGCATTCACCGTGGCCTCGAGGTCTCTTATCTGCTTAGGGCTGTAGCCCATCGCGGGCAGCTCAAGGTCCAATGCGGTGTACTTGCCGTACACCTTCCTTATTTCCCCAACAGCATAGTCCTTTGCCCTTACTATCTTTTTCGCTCCAAAGGCCCTGGCCGCCACGAGTCCTGCGCCAAATCTCATGTTCCCGTGGGTTATTGTTGGGCCGTCTTCTATGACAAGCACAGTCTTCCCCATTATCAATTTTGGATTGTCGGGAATCACTATCGAATCCGCGCGCACGAGCTTCGCCGCGCGATTCACGCTTCTTATGTGCGCTTCAAGGTCCTCGACCTCCCTGCGCGTGGCGGAGTTCACCTTGTTTATTATTATGATGTCAGCCATCCTGACGCATGTCTCTCCTGGATAATAACTCAGTTCGTTCCCGACCCTGAGCGGGTCCGCGACGGTTATGAAGAGGTCCGGTTTTATGAACGGGGTGTCGTTGTTTCCGCCATCCCATAATATTATGTCCGCTTCCTTCTCCGCTGCGCGCAGTATCTTTTCATAGTCAATTCCCGCATACACGATGAACCTGTTCCTTATGTGCGGCTCATAGTCCTCCCTTTCCTCTATGGTAGTTTTGTACCTGTCAAGGTCTTTGAGAGAGGCGAATCTCTCTACAGCCTCGTCCTTGAGCACTCCGTAGGGCATCGGGTGCCTTATGATCGCGACCCTCACCCCCTGGTCCCTCAGCATCTTGGATATGTATCTGGACGTCTGGCTTTTCCCGCATCCTGTCCTGACGGCGCACACCGCTATCACGGGCTTCGAGGATTTGATCATCGTCCTCTCGGGCGCGACGAGCCAGAAGTCAGCGCCGCATGAATTCACTAGGCTGGCCTTGTCCATCACATCATTGTACGAAAGGTCGCTGTACGACAGTATGCAGATGTCCGCCCTGTATTTCCCTATGAGCCACTTGAGCTCAGATTCGCCGTATATCTTTATGCCCTTAGGGTAAAGCTTACCGCTCAGCTCCTTCGGGTATGTGCGGTCGGCTATGTACGGTATCTGGTTCGCGGTGAACGCGACGACCTCGTACGATCCATCGCTCCTGAAAAGAATGTTGAAGTTGTTGAAGTCCCTGCCTGCCGCTCCAAGTATTATAACCCGCTTCCTCCTCGAATCGTCAGACAAGCATATCTCCGTTTGGCATTCTCATTTAACAACTAAATACCTTGGTGGTGGCCTTTCGGCCGTCAAAAACCTACTGAAAATTGGGCGTTTTTTCCTCGTCGCAGAAAGGGTTTTAAAGCTGAAAAACACAGTATATTTCAATAGGAATCAGCTACTGGTTGTAATGGAAAATAACGATTATAGTGCAAAGGACATAGTGGCACTTTCGGGCGCCGAGGGCGTAAGGAAAAGGCCCGCGATGTACATTGGCTCTACTGGAAGCGCCGGGTTCATACACCTGCTTTACGAGGTGCTGGACAACTCCATAGACGAGGCACAGGCAGGCTACGCCAAGAGCATAAAGATAACGCTCACGAAGGATCAGGACTGCGACATGGCAGAGGTCAACGACAACGGCAGAGGCATCCCGGTCGACGTCATGGAAAAGGAGGGAAAACCTGCGCTGGAGGTGATAATGACATCCCTCCATACGGGTGGGAAGTTCACCAACAAGGCATACAAGATCTCCGGGGGGCTCCACGGGGTGGGGCTTACCGTGGTGAATGCGCTGTCGGAGTTCACCGAGGTTATCGTAAAGCGCCAGGGCGAGATATACAGGCAGAGGTTCAGCAAGGGGATGAAGGCGTCAGAGCTTGAGGTAGTCGGAACCACTGAGGAATCAGACACTGGGACCACTATACTGTTCAAGCCCGACGTGGCCATATTCTCCGCCAGGAGCTTCGATTCCATAGAGCTCAACGAACGCCTAAAGGAGCTCTCGTATTTGAATCCTGGGATATCGATAACGCTGTCCGACAACAGGGACCCCGAGAGCCCAAAGACTGTGACATATTACTCGCAGAACGGCATACAAGACTTCCTGGATTTCATGAGGGGCAGCAAGGAGCCGCTCACGAAGCCGGTGATAATATCAAAGTCCCTGGAAAACATGAAGATAGACTTAGGCATGCAGTATGTCAACAGCTATGCAGAGGACCTCCTGTCGTTTGTCAATAAGATACGCACCCCTGAGGGTGGAACCCACGTGATAGGCTTCAGAACCGCTCTGACCAGAGCGGTAACGAATTACGCCCAGAAGAACGCAAGGAAGGGGCACAAGGAGATATCAATCGAGGGAGAGGACACGCGGGAAGGGCTTCTCGCAGTTCTCTCCATATCGATGCAAAATCCGGAGTTCGAGGGTCAGACAAAGGAGAAGCTGGGCAACACTACGGTGAAGAGTGCCGTGGACACGATTCTGTACTCCGGGATATCCACTTACCTGGAGGAGAATCCTGGGGACGCTGCCAACGTGCTGAGGAAGGTCTCCAGCACTGCAGAGGCGAGGGAATCCGCAAGGAGGGCCCGCGAACTCGCAAGGAAGAAGAGCATGTTCGAGGGGTCTATACTGCCCGGAAAGCTTTCGGACTGTTCGGAGGACGACCCGTCAAAGTCTGAGATATTCATCGTGGAAGGTGAATCTGCTGCCGGCAGTTCGAAACAAGGAAGGGACCGCAGATACCAGGCGATACTGCCTCTAAAGGGGAAGATACTAAACGTGGAGAAGGCATCGGAGGAGAAGATATTCAACAATGCCGAATTGCACACGATGGTCACCGCATTCGGCGTAGGCATAAAGGAAACCTTCAACCCCGAGAACCTGCGATACAACAAGATAATACTGCTAACGGACGCTGACGTCGATGGCAGCCACATAAGGACGCTCCTGCTCACGTTCTTCTACAGGTACATGAGGCCATTGATTGAAAAGGGCAACATCTACATAGCGCAGCCCCCGCTGTACAAATTCACCAGGGGCAGGGATGTCAGGTACCTATATTCCGATTCCGAGCTCAACAAACTGCTGCAGAGTAGCGAAGGGAAAGCATCGGTCCAGAGGTACAAGGGACTTGGAGAGATGAATCCTGAGCAGCTTTGGGAGACCACGATGAGCCCGGACAACAGGATACTGAAGAAGATAGCCATAAAGGACGCAAGGATAGCGGACGCGATATTCACCACGCTGATGGGTGTTGATGTTGATCAGCGCAGGCACTTCCTGGAGGAGCACTCTAGCGAGGTGTCGTTCCTTGACATATGATGATGTACGATGCCCGAAAGCATACAAGAGACTAACATAGAGAAGGAGATGCAGTCCAGCTACATAGACTACGCAATGAGCGTAATCGTCGGCAGGGCACTTCCGGATGCGAGGGACGGGCTGAAGCCCGCGCAGAGGAGGATACTCTGGTCTATGTACAAGCTCAACAACCTACATGACCAGCCCACGAAGAAGAGCGCCAGGATAGTCGGTGATTGCATAGGTAAGTATCATCCCCACGGCGACATGGCGGTATACGATACGCTTGTCAGGATGGCGCAGGATTTCTCGCTCAATTACCCGTTCGTTGAAGGCCAGGGGAACTTCGGAAGCATTGACGGGGATCCTCCGGCTGCGCAGAGGTACACGGAGGTAAGGCTCAATAGGCTTGCAGAGGAGATGCTCGCTGACATAGAGAAGAAGTCGGTCGGTTTCATGCCCAATTTCGACAACACGGAGGAGGAGCCCATGCTGCTCCCCGCCAAGGTGCCGAACCTGCTGCTCAATGGTGCGACAGGAATAGCCGTAGGGGTTGCAACGAACATAATGCCCCACAACCTTTCGGAACTGTGCGATGCAACAATCGCTTTCATAGACAAAAGGGATATAACGTCGCAGGAGCTGCTGGGCTTGATTACCGGGCCCGACTTCCCCACTGGAGGGACGGTATTTTATGACAATTCGCTAATCTCATCATACCTGACGGGAAGGGGCAGCGTGACGATACGCGGCAAGCACTTCGCCGAGAAGATAAAGAACAGGGATGCGATAGTGTTGACGGAGATACCATATACCGTGAATAAGGCATCCATGGTCGAATCAATAGCCAACCTCGCAAGGGAAAAGAAGATAACCGGAATAGCGGACATGCGCGACGAGAGCGGCAAGGAGGGCATACGCATTGTGATAGAGCTCAAGTCCGATGCCGACAAGGAGGTGGTGCTCAACATGCTATACAGGCATACGCAGTTTGAGATATCGCTTCCAGTAATGAACATAGCAGTGATAGGCAACAACCTAGTGACGCTCAATCTCAGGCAGTTCATAAAGGTCTTCGTGGACCACAGGGTCGACGTAATCAGGAAGAGGACGCAGTTCGACCTCGGCGTCGCTATGGACAGGTTGCACATAGTGGAGGGGCTCCTCGCCGCCGTAAACGACATAGACAACGTGATAAACCTTATAAGGAAGAGCAGCGACGCGAGGGCAGCAAGGTCTGCGCTGATAGACGGGTATAAGATATCGGAGAAGCAGGCTACCGCAATACTGGAGATGCGCCTGAGCAAACTGACGAGCCTGGAGACGAAGTCGCTGGACTCGGAGAAAAGCGAGCTGGAGTCTAGCATAAACGAACTGCAGGGCATACTGTCGGACGAGGAACGCCTTTACGGGATAATAAAGGAGGAGATAGTCTACCTTAAAGAGAAGTACGGCAGGCCAAGGCTCACCACTATAGACAGGAATGTCCCCGAGAAGGAGTTTGACCGCGAGGACTTGATAACGGACGAGGAGACCACGATAATACTCACGAAGAACAATTACGTCAAGAGGATAGCAACGAAGGTATACAGGGAGCAGGAGCGCGGAGGCAAGGGGGTAATAGCAATACAGCTCAAGGAGGGCGACTACGTCAAGCAGATATTTTCGTGCATGCTCAAGGACTACCTTCTCGTGATATCCAACAAGGGGAAGGCGTACTGGATAAAGGCATACATGGTGCCGGAAGAGAGCAGGTACGGCGGCGGTAAGGCTGCCCAGAACCTAATAAAGCTTTCGGAGGGCGAGCGCATAAGCGGAATGATAAACACGAAGGTGTTCGAGAAGGCATACCTGACGTTCATAACCACGAAGGGCCGCATAAAGAGGATCAGTGCAGAGAGGTTCTCAAGGCCGAGGTCCAATGGCATACTCGCCATGCCCCTGGAGGAGGGTGCCGAGCTCGCGGACGTGTGTCTATCCGACGGCTCATCCGAACTGTTCATAGCAACCACGAACGGGAAGGCGCTGCGGTTCAATGAAACTGACATAAGGCCCATGAGTAGGATAGCCCACGGGGTCCGAGGAATCAGGCTCTCATCAGAGGACATGGTTGTGAATGTGCTGTCAGTAAAGCCCTCCAGCTTGGTAGCCTCGATAACGGAGAAAGGGTTCGGGAAGATAACCGAGGCCGAGAGGTACAGACTCCAGAGGCGTGGGGGCAAGGGCGTCCTAAACCTCAAGGTGAAGGAGAAAACAGGGAAGGTCGTGAAGGCGATAAAGGTCGCCGCGAACGGGAACGTGATACTCCTCAACTCCGGCGGCATATCGATAACGTTCCCCGTCAATGACATAAGGGTGACGGGACGCGCCGCGAGCGGAGTCAGGCTGATGAGGCTGGATTCTAAGGCGATGATAGTTGACGCACAGGCGATAACCTCGCATAGGCAGCCCGGCGAACCATCCGAGGACGCAACGTAATGTTCATACGGACCAGTATCTCCTTGTACGTATGAAATTGCGCTGCGCATCGAGCAGGTCTATGAAAAAATCCGTCTCGCTCCTCTTAAGCATCATCAGGGCTCGTGCCGCGGATCTCTGCCCAATGCCGTATACCGAAAGCGCTATCGCTGCCTTGGGCCCATAGGACTCGAAGAGGCTTGAATACCTGAGCATCTCCTCGACGAGTTTCCTATCGCGCCTGTCCAGCTTCTTCCCGGCAATCCTCCTGTCCACGGTTTTCTTGTAATCGTCGCTGTATATGCTCACCATCGGGCTGCCGCACCCGGGGCAAAGCAGCATGCGCGATTCCTTTATCTCCTCCAGCCTCCTGGAAAATGAGACCCCACAATAGGTGCACAGCAGTTTGGTGCTTTTCGAAAGGACGAACGACGCAAAGTTCTCCACGAGCTCGCTGTTAGGCTTAAGCGGGAGCATAAGCTCCCTTGCCTGGTGGGAGGCGCCTATTATCGCGGTAGCAAGGGCCGACGCGGAGCCGAGAGTTACTGATTTTATCACTACAGTGCCATTTTTTATCCCATTTAGGAAATCCGAAAGCACCGGCACGTCAAAGTAGTTCATGAGCACCTCCCGCACCGCCTCCTCGTAAAGTGGGGTCCCTGACATGACCCTGATTATCCTTTTTGCAACAGACCTTGACACAACCGCCTCCCTGTCCATGACTCCGAAGGCCTTAGCCACGTTTATGAACCTGTACCTGAACAGCTCAGTGCCGGCAATGGCCTCCCTGGCAAGATTGCCAACATCAGCCGCGGCGACGCTCCTGAGCACCCTTTCGATGTTTACGTTGCTTCCCGTTTCGAAGAGTATGGAATATGGTGACGGGCTAGCGCCTATGTCGTTGCTGCCTATGTGGTGTGTCATCATCTTCGCCAGCGCCTCGTTGCCCTGCGTCCCGAGAAATGTATACAGCATGCAGTGGTCGCCGAAGTTCTCGAGGACTATCTCGTTTTTCCCCGGCATTTCTGCGCCATTCCCCACGAGGTCTCCAACCGGCGACTTCGCATCCTGGGCAACCTCGCAGCCTTCCAACTCCATACCCCTGCCTCCCAGTATCTCCTTGACTCTCAAAGCAACCTGCATGCTTACGGGTATGTCCTCGCCGGACCAGTCCGGGACCGCGGCATCAACGTCAGTGCTGGGCTCAACCAATATCGTATCCTCGCTTATGTCCAATACCTTCCATGGCAATCCCTTGGTTATGAAAACGCTGCCGCTGTCAACATGATTGGCGACGAATCTCTCGTCAAGCGTGGATATTATCCGGTTGTCCATCGCGCTCCTCACGATGAACCTCTTGGAATCGGGTATCATGCTCAGGTGTCCGTAGTAGTGCATCCGCGTCCTGCCCCCTGAGGTTATCTTCTTTCCATCGAAACCGATGAGCCTGAGCCTCTCCATGAACCTGAGTAGCGACTCGAGGGCAGCGATGTCTATGCCGTTGTAAAGGAAAGAGCCCCTGATGATCCCGTGGAGCTCCTGGGCGCTTATGCTCCCGTTGTCGAGCGCTATCCCGCATACCTGGTTCGCCAGGACGTCTATCGCCCCTGCCTGCGGCCTGAAGGTCTCGAAGCTTGCGGCGAGGGCCAGTTGTGCCACCGCGGACGATTCTATTATGTCCATAGTCCCCGTCGCTATTATCGTTCCATTTGCGGTTCCCGAATGGGTGTGGCCGCTCCTGCCGACCCTTTGGCTCAGCCTCACTGCCTGCCTCGGGGATCCGTACTGTATGACGCGGTCTATACTTCCTATGTCTATTCCGAGTTCAAGGGAGCTGGTTGCTATGATACCCTTTGTCTTTCCGGACTTGAACCTGTCCTCGATACCTATCCTTTCCTCCCTGTCGAGCGAGCTGTGGTGCACTTCTACCCTAGGTGTGCGCCCGAGCTCCTTGTCCATTCCCAGAAGCCTGCTGCCAAGGCTCTCGACTATCTGCCTAGTGTTGGCGAATACCAGTGCGGAGCTGGAGTGCCCGACGATTTCGTCGATCCGCTCTAGTCTCGCGGCGCTAGGTTTGTCCAGCCCGAACCTCTCGGTGAAGTCACCTAGGTATGCCGACACCCGCTGCGGGTACTCTATGGTTACCCTCATGTCCTTGGACGAGTCGTCAGAGACGATCTTGCACTTCCTTGCATTGCACAGGAACCTCCTCATCGTTTCCCTGTCTCCAACAGTTGCGCTTAGACCTATCCTCTGGAATCCTGGGGAAAGCCTCTCCAGCCTCTCCAGCCCTATCGAAAGCTGCGCGCCCCTCTTGCTGTGGTAGATCTCGTGGAGCTCGTCGACCACGACCGCCCTGACGTTCTTAAGGTAGCCGCGCATGCTCCTGGCTGGAAGCATGCTCTGCAGGGTTTCCGGAGTTGTTATGAGCAGGTCGGGGGCTTTTTTGGCCTGCCTCGCCCGCTCGCTCCTTGCGGTGTCCCCGTGCCTGACGCCTATGCTCATCCCCTTGTCGTCGCACAGCCATTTCAGCCTCCCGAGCATATCCCTGTTCAGCGCCCTTAGCGGCGTTATGTAGAGTATGCTTATTGGGGTGTGCCTCTTCGCGTGCGCAGCCACGAGTGGAAGCACCGCCGCCTCCGTTTTCCCGGACCCCGTTGGCGCAACGATTATGCAGTTGTTGCCGGACTCGAGCTCCGGCATCGCGAGCTTCTGTATGGTGGTGAAACTGCGGTATCTTTCTGAGAAGGACCCATATTTTCTTCCGATGGAAACACCTACCTCCTCTTGCTCTTTCTTGAATGCCGCGCGGATATGATAGCCACCGCAAGAATAAGCAACATACCTGCAATCACGAATACGACTATCGAGGCCGTGAAGAACGTCATGTACACGTTTAGCCCATTGGCGGAGTTTATGCTCTGCCTTATGCCCAAGTACTGCGCATACCCGCTTACGTATCCATAAGGCACGTCGCTGAATTCAAGCTTGCCGTTGTCTCCCGAGTAAGTGTATATCGAAGACTTGTTCCTGAAGCTGACATTAACCACGGTGTTGACTGGAGTGCCGAACACGCTCTGAGTGTATATCGCAACGTTGTAAATCGGCATCTTGAAGCTCAGGGTTCTTGGGGAGTCTGTGCTGAACCTGTAGTTGACAGAGACGTTCACTCCTTTGTAGTTGATATACTCGACGTCATACGTCGTGTTCGCGAATACGAAGACGGTCCCAGAATAGGTCCTGGTACCGCTCACGTTGAAATAGCCAGCCTGTCTCACCTTGTTGCCGTACTGGTCCTGCGGTTGCAGGGAAACAAGATACTGCTGCAGGAATATTGCCGTGAGGTTGAGCGGTGCCCCCATTCGGACAATACTGCTCCTGCCCGTCGCACCGTTGCTCCATTTGGCGAATGCCAATCTGCTCTCCGCTCCTGTCTGTATGGTGGTGTTTGTTATGCTTATGTGTGCGATGCTGTCCTCGTTGTACCATCCGCTACCGGAAACGCTCCCGTAAGGGGTCGCGAGAGATAGGTAGTACTGTCGCGCCCATGTGGCGTTCACGCGCCTAGGCCTGTCCATGAGGAAACTGGCGGAATCCGCCATGGCACCGCTGCTCCACCCGGTGAAGGAGGCCCTCATGCCCTGGCCTATCTGGACCACATTGGAAGGGACGTTGACGAGCGCGGTGGAGTTTGAATCATACCACCCGGCACCATGTATGCTCCCGTACTCCGTTGTGGCGTTCATATAGTACTGCAACTGCCATACCGCGGTTTCGGTTATGTTCCCGTACATCTTAAGGTATACCTCTATGTCGTTTCCCGTGTACGATCCCGTGCCGCTGCCTACCCATCCGGCGAACATCTCCCTTGTCCCATTGTCTGTTCTCACGTATTGCGGCGCGGATATAGGGACGCTAGAATATGCAATGTAATACCCGCTGCCGGTTACGTTGCCATAGCTTGACAGCGCCTCAAGGCCGTATCCGAGGGTCCACAGGTCCTGGGAGGTCTGCGTAGGCAGCCCAGAGCCCACCCTGAAGTAGTCGGCGTACGAGCCTATCTCCTGCACGCCGTAGTTGTTTTGGAGTGATGTCAGGCTCCCCTTCCCATACCAGACGACTGAGTATGCCTGCGGAACAAGCCTGCTCTCGTTCCCTATGTAGAACATCAGGTCCTTGAACGTGACGTTGTGCAGCGGATAGGAATTCGTATTTGTGTCCGCGTATTCCGCTATGGCCGTCGGCGGATTCGCCCCGGAGTAAGGAGCTCCAAGGTCGACGCTGCCTATGAATTTGTTGTTGAAGTACGCGCTCCAAACGTCGCCCGTTGAGTTGAATGAATAGGTGTTGAAGCCGCCTTCGGGGCCTATCCCGTCACCTGAGCCTATGCCGCCGAAGAATTGCCCTCCCTGGTAAGCCGCCGGAAAATACTCCCAGAACCATGATGGCTTTCCCGCAACAAGGCTCACTGAGCCGTTGCATCCCCTCTCATTGCACGACGCCGGATAAAGTCCGCTCTGGTTCGGTATCTCATATCCAGCTTGTATGAATGCCCCGTTTGAAAGGTCTTCGCCCACCCAGAAGCCAAGGGAGCCGTTTGTGGCATTCTGGTACACGGTCTCTATGCTTACGCTGGCCCCGTTGTTGAACGCCGAGCTGCTGCCTCCTCGCACCCCGCTCTGAAACCAGTACTGGGCAGGTGCCGAGTTGAACATGACGGAGGCGATGGTTACGGCCACCATTGCGCATGCAAGCAGATCAAATCCTCTCATAATCCAGCCCCATCTTATTAAGCTCCTCAACTACCCTTTTCCTTTCCCCTGCTTTTATGCTTTTCCATTCTATGACTGCAATTTCCGTCTTGGAATCGCATCTCAGCACCGCTTTCTCTATCATGTCGGCGCAACCTGTATAATGCCTGGACATTATGTGCCCGAATGCGTATCTACCTTCAAGGCCTAGGCGCGTGAACTTTTCAGGGTAGTGCGTGCCGCCTATCCCTATCGCAATTTTTCCATATTCCGCCCCGTGCCTCATCGAATCCGCGATGGCCTCCGCAAGAAGCTCCGCATACTTTGCATTCGATATTGCTGCCTCGTCTCCTCCGAGCTCCACGAAATAGGATGGCACGTCCAGCATTGGCCCATGGTGCGTCGCCTCGTACGTTACCTGCATCCCAGTGGCGTTAAGCCTGCCTATCGCCGCCAGCGTGTCGAGCATCCCGGTTGGCGAAGACACGCTGAGCTCCTTAGGCATGCCCCCGAGACGGTTGTCCATGGACCAGTTGCCCTCCGCATGCACCGTGAACGATGGTATGCCCTTGGCGCTGCTGTGCCTGCTGAGGAACATGATGGGGCCGTCGTGCACCGCATTGAGGAAATCCGCTTCTATGAGCTTCCCTGTTATGGATATCAGTCTTGCGCCACCACCCTCCCTGCACCTTAGACCGTTGATTCTCTTGTAATCTCCAAACTCCAGCAGTCTGGAGAGCGCATCCGCTATATTCTTCGATGCGGTCTCGTCGGAGTGCACAAAATTCAGCATCAGTTACCAAGGAGGGTAATAAAATACTAAAAGCTTTATAACCTACAATGAGTGTATAACCTGATGAATCTATGATGTATAATTACATTGCTCTGCTGATATTCATCGCCTTCGCGGTATTCATACCGACGTCATTCGTGCTGACCGCGAAGCTGCTCGGGCGCAAGAAATCACCCAATCCCGTGAAGAACGCCCCGTACGAGAGCGGAGAGGAAACGGTCGGCTCAGCAAGGGATGTTGACAACGAATACATGCCTTACTTCATGTTGTTCCTGCCGTTCGAGATAATCGTCGCCATGTTACTGTTATGGTCCTCTGCCTCGCACGTCATGGGATACCTTACAAGTATGGAGCTCCTCGGCCTTGCCGCCGTCTCGACGGTCATGACATTCGCGGGATACAAGCTCATAGGTGCTGGAGATGGCAGATGAATCTCCGTATAGTCAGGAAGAATTCATCAACGCGGAGCAGGAGATGAACAAGATACGGTTGGAGTCCGCCAGGAAGTACAAGATACCTACAAATGCGATGTTCGCGAAGCTCAGCGACATAACGAAGGCCCGGGCAGACTCCCTGATACGGTGGAGCAGGGAGAAATCGGTGTGGCCGATGCAGTTCGGTCTCGCCTGCTGCGCAATAGCGCTCATGGACTTCGGCGCATCAAGGATAGATGCGGAAAGGAGGGGGTTCCTGCTTTTCAGGGCGACCCCAAGGCAGTGCGACGTAATGGTAGTTGCGGGATGGGTGACGAAATCCATGGCGCCAAGGGTAAAGCGCATGTACGAGCAGATGTCCGAGCCCAGGCACGTGGTCGCATTCGGGGAATGTGCCACATCCGGAGGGCCATGGTGGGAAAGCTACAACATACTACAAGGGATAGACCAGGTACTGCCCGTAGATGTTTATGTCGCGGGCTGCCCCCCGAAGCCTGAAAACCTGTTCGGGGCGCTGATGAAATTGCAGGATAAGGTTGGTGGAAAAATTGCAGGAAATACCGAAAGAAGTCTTAGTGGAGAAGCTAGGCGAAATGAAGGAAAAGGGGTATGACTATCTGAAGAAGATAACCGCGGTCGACTATAGCGACCGCATCGAGGTGGTCTATATGCTGTACAATACCAAGTCCAGGGCCGAGGAAACGGTCATAGTCAAGCTGCCGCAGCAGGATCCTGAGATAAAGACGATAATCCACGTATACAAGGCCGCCGACTGGTACGAGAGGGAGCTTTCGGAGATGTTCGGGATACGCATATCCGGAAGGAGAGTGAGGAGGCTGCTCTTAGAGAAATGGAACGGGACGGAAGCGCCGCTCAGGAAGAGCTTCATCTGGGGTAATCCGGACTACAAGAAGGCGAAGTAATGTCCATAATGCGCATAAATGTGGGGCCGATACATCCGAGCACGCACGGCGTGCTCCGGCTGGTGGTCGACGTGGATGGCGACACTGTGGAGAACATCGAGCCACACATAGGGTTCTTGCACCGTGGAGTGGAAAAGCTCATGGAGACGAGGATGTACATGCAGAACCCCTCATATACCGAGAAACTTGATTACATAGCCCCGATGAGCTGGGACGACCTTTACGTTTCCGCGGTGGAGGTGGCCACCGGGATAGAGGTAAAGGAAAGGGCGCAGTATGCACGGATGATCATGCTGGAGTTCCAAAGGATAGCCAGCCATCTGCTGTGGCTCGGCACATTCTGCAACGACATGGGTCAGCTCCTTACGATATTCATGTGGGCGTTCAGGGAGCGGGCGAAGGTCCTCAAGCTCCTCGAGGATGTCTCCGGGAGCAGGATGTTCTATGTCAACCTGCGCCTTGGAGGATTGTACCAGGACCTGCCCGCGGACTTCGCGGAGAGGGCCGACGTGCTTACCGATTACCTCGAGGAAAAGATAAGCGAGTACAGGTATGTGCTTGATAAGGATCCCGTATTCATGGAGAGGACAAAGGGCGTTGGGGTATTGTCAAGGCGCGACGCGATAGACTACGGGGTATCCGGGCCAGTTCTAAGGGCCTCAGGTGTCGAGGAGGACACAAGGAAGTCCAAGCCCTACTACAAGTACGGCAAGATGAGGTTTAAGATACCTACAGGGAGGCACGGGGACAACTACGACAGGTACAGGGTGAGGTACGAGGAGATAATGCAGAGTATACAGATAATCAGGCAGGCGGCATCAGCCATGCCACAGACAGGCGACGTGAGGGGGCTCCCGATAAAGCTGATAGGGCCCACTGCAAAGCCCGATCCCGTGATTGTTTCCCGTGAACTGCCAAAAGGGGAGGGCATGGTGTACATGATACCCGACAAGCAGAGGCCGTACCGCATATCCCTGAGATCACCCACATTTATAAATCTGGCCGTGATAAAGAGAATAACGTACAAGTCAAGGTTCGCTGACATATTCCCCACGCTGGGGAGTTTGGACCTTGTCTTCGGCGAAGTAGACAGATGAGGTGGCAAGCATGGAAAAGGAACAACTAGAGAAGCTTACGCGCGACTACCAGTCGATCCAGGAGCAATTGCAGGCGCTATTGATGCAGAAGGAACAATACAATGGGCAATCGGAAGAGATAAAGCGCGCCCTGGAGGAGGTGTCCAATGCATCAGGGCGCATATTCCTTGCGATTGGCGGAATAATGGCTGAGACCGACAAGCAGACCGCGGAGAAGAGCCTGAAGGAGAGGCAGGAAAGCAGCACCATGAGGCTTTCAATAATAGAGCGGCAGCTCTCAGAGGCGTCAAAGAAGGAGCAGTCGCTAAGGTCCGAGATAACCGCAGAGCTGAAGAACACGAAGGGCAACGAATGAGACCGCGATCCGATGGAGAGCATAACCCTGGAGGAACTGTGCAGGGAAGTAAGCTCCATCGGGGAAAGGCGTACTGTAATCACATTCCACTCAATCGGTGACACTGACAGCGTCGCCGCGGCCGTGGGACTCCAACAGGTGCTCAAAAATGCGACAATAGCGTCCCCTGATTTCATAACATCCAACTCAAGGCGCATACTTGACGGCCTGGGGCTGGGGCACTCAATGATATCCAAGGAATTCGACGGCACCGCCGAAACGATAATACTCGTCGACGTCAACAACCTCGACGACTGTGGCGCTTTCGGGAGCGCCATAAGCGAATCCAGTGCGAGGCTGCTGGTCATAGACCATCATTACGGGCCGGAGATAAGGCGCGGAAACGCACGAGTGTTCAATGACGAATCCTACAACTCCGCATCCAGCATAGTCTATGAGGTAATGAAGCGGCTCGGGGCAAGGATAGATCCGCGCGCAGCAAAGCTTATCGCCATTGGCATAATATCTGACTCTGCGGAGCTAAGGAACTCCTTCTCCCAGACGTTCGCACAGCTTGGGGAGCTGATGCGCATCGGGGATACCGATTATTCGTCACTTACAAGGGAGCTCCGGCACATGGCGCCAATCGAGGACCGGAAGCGGTTCATCGGCGACCTTTTCAACTCGAGGATAATTGAGGAGAACGGAATGGTCTTGCTGTGCGGCCATGCTGGAATTCACGCGAACAAGATCGCCGACGATGCGATAAGGATAGGAGCTGACGCCGCGCTGTTCTATACCGAGCGCAAGGGAGAGGTGTCATTCTCTGCGAGGCTAAGGCCGCCGCTTGACAGGGAAAAGGGGATCAACCTCGGCGCAGCCATGAAGGCCCTTGCGGAAATCATAGCAGGGCATGGCGGGGGCCACCCGTGCGCAGCCGGGGCATACGGCCCTGGGGTGGACGGGAAGGAGAGGTTTATTGAGGCTTTCATGAGAAAACTAAGCGGTGGCAAGCAATGAGAATAGCCATAGTCTCTGACATGCATCTGGGGTACGAGCGCTTCCGCGAGGATGCCTACGCGCAGGCCGCCTCGGCCCTGGACAAGGCGAGCAGGATGGCCGATGCGGTAATAATGCCCGGGGACATATTCGACAAGAGGAACCCCAAATCGGACGTCATGGCAGAGGCTGTCAACATATTCAGGGAGCTCTCGAGAAGGAAGTGGGGCGCAAAGGTATCGAAATTCATCGCAAGGAACGGCAGATGCCATACCGACGTGCCGATAGTCGGGATATCGGGCACGCACGAGCGCACCGCCATGGGCAGGGAGAACCCGCTCAACCTGCTCGGCCTGGCAGGGCTCATAGTCGACACGAGCGAGGCAACGACCGTTCTGGAGAAGGACGGGGAGAATGTCGCGGTGTTTGGCCTCGGAGGCGTTTCGGAGGAAAGGCTGCGCGATACCCTCAAGGAGATAAACCCTCGCCCAATAAACGGGATGTTCAACATATTCATGTTCCACCAGTCGACATACGAGCTGCTGCCGTTTAGCAGCGACTTCATACGCAACGAGGAGCTTCCGGAAGGATTCGACCTGTATGTCGACGGGCACATACACAAAATGGTTGAGTTGGACGTGCACGGGAAGAAGATGCTGATACCCGGGAGCACCGTCCTGACGCAGCTGAAGGACGGCGAGCAGGGAAAGAAGGGATTCATACTATACGATACCCGTTCAAGGACCTACGAATTCGTCGGGATAGAATCCAGGAGGTTCGAGTGTCTGCAGCTGGAGTTCGATGGGGCCAAGCCAAGGGAGTTCGAGGAGAGGTGCATGGCCGCGATAGAGCCGACGCTTAACGGAACCGACAAGCCGATAATACGCCTCAAGCTGAGCGGCACGATAGACAGCGGCTTCAGCACGGCCGACATGCCTATACATTCCATACTGCTCAGGTATTCGGAGAAAGCGATAATGGATTTCGACACATCGAAGCTCTCAAGCCCCGGCAGGGAGGCCCAGATAGAGGATCTCCGAAACAGCAGGATAGGGAACATCTCGATAAAGGAGCTCGGCCTGCAACTGCTGGGCTCAAAGCTAAAATCCGAAGGCAAAGACGCCGAAATGGACTATTCAGCGCTTTTCAGCGCCCTTGGCGCAGACCAGAAAAAGGAAATGTCCATAAAGGAGGCAATGGCATTGCTAGACGCCGCGGCAGGATAAGCCTACTTGCCGCCGCTTCCGGGTTTCTCCTTGTCCGATATGCCAAGAACCTTGCTTACCATGGCCTTGTCGCTCGGGTCAACCTTCTCGTCAAGGAACTCAAGGTGCTTTACATTGCACCTCCTATCCCTGCTCCTTACGGACGTTATGACGTTGACGAATCCATTTTCGAGGACTTTCGTCACGACCGCCCTGCTTCCCGCGTCCCTTCCGTATTTCTTTACGCATACCCTTCCAGGCTCAAGTAACATGCATCTCACCTTTTGTTTTCATCCTTTTTGATCGAAAGCATCGATATGACGGCAGCGGCATCCTTTACCCCTACGCGCTCTGTGTTTATCGATATGTCGAATTGGGAATGGTCAAGCACGTCTATACCATATGCGTCCTTGAAGAGCCTTATGGACTCGCTGTCCTTCTTGGATATACGCTCCATGGCGTCCTCATCCCCCGAACCGCTCCTTGCGGCATACCTTTCCGCGCGTGCCGCGGCATCCGCCTCAAGCCACACTGATCTCTTGGGCCCCTTAACGATCCATGGGCCAAGCCAGGTGCTTATGACGCAATCCTCCCTGTCAGCAAGGGCCGTTATCTCCGCATCGAAATCCTTTGCGTACCTGCTGTCTGCAGTTTGCACGAGCTCCAGGAATCCATTCGCATCGCGCCCGAGATCCTCCTCCAGCCTTTTGTAGGTGCCCGTGGACCGCTTGGTGATGTGGGTTACCCCTAGGTTACTGGCCAGCTCCTCTCCGATAGTGGTCTTGCCGCTGCAGCTCAGGCCGCTTATGCATATGCGCAGCATGGACACACTAATGGGCCACAAGCTGAAGGACGAAGGCCCTCTGCCTTATTCCTATGTCGTCAAGCTTCATTTCCCCCTGCTCTACCCTGCTGCCAAGCTTTATGACGTTGGCGGTGCAGTTGGCGCAGAGAATGCCTCCGAACTTCCTGCTGTTTGTGCGCCTGCTCTTACCCCCGTTTACGCTTATGCCGTTCAACTCGGAAGCGCATATGGCGCAGTGCGGCATGGATCCCTTTCTCCTTTCGTAGTGTATCACGTGGCGCCCCTTGGGCGTCACTCTGTCAAGCTTCCTGAAACTTCTCGACCTATGCATTGGTTTTGGCATCCTATCACTTGACTTTCAGCTCTAATTGTAATGCTAAGATATTCTATTTCAAAAGGTTATTGATTATTTGCCTGTGCGGCCTCCTTTGCGGCCTTCTCGCGCTTCATGACCCTCCTGTCGTATATCATCACTATGGCTGCTGCCACCAGGCCGAGCACGAAGACTATTACGAAGAAAAGTTCCTTGGAGCTGTTCACCACGTTATTCTGCACTATGAGCGGTATTCGAGGTATCAGCAGGTAATATACGACTATAAGCAGCGGGAATACGATAAGCATCGGCTTCATGCTGTTCTTCATCTGCTCCCCTATGAGTGGCATCATCTCCTTTTGCTTCGCGGCCAGGTCCTCTTGACCGGCCTTGGCCTTGAGCATGGCATTCATGTCCTTCTGGAGCTCAGATACTTTCGCCTGTATCTCCCTCATCCGCCTAGGGTTGGAGAGCTTCCTCTGTATGAATATCGAGCCTACGGTGTACGTCACCGCAAGGACCGCGATGATTATCTCGATGTTAAGGGGCAGTACAGGTATAAATCCCATTTTCATTCACCAAACACGCTTACGAGGTGCGATTTCATCTCGCTTATGCTGTCCTCTAGTTTGTCCTGCATGTTGAGCACAACGTATATCGGTATGCCAAGGCACGCTGCGCATGTGGACAGCACGGAAACATTTATGAGACGCTGTATGTCTACGAGCTCCAGCCTCTCGTCCTCCCTCTTTCTAGTCCTGTCGTTCTCCCTCCTCCTGACTATGTCAGTAGTGAACGCGTCTATGTACACTATCGCGGCAAGGTCCTTGAGGTTCTCGATATCCTTGAAGGTTATCCCCGGAACGTACCTTGAGTTGTGCTCGACGCTTGCGTGCGTGTCTATTATGATATTGCCGTCCATCTTGCCTATGCGCTTCAGAGCCGCGAGCTTGAGCTCATGCAGCTTGTCCACGTCCATGAAGCGCAGGTAGTCCCTGTCCTTCGCATACCCTAGCCTTGCGGCCTCCTCGAGCATGAGCGTCCCCATCCCGACTTTCGTGTAGGACTTCGAGGAAACCCCTGCAAGTATGCTGGTCTTGCCGGCACCCGGGGAACCCGCGACCAAAACAACCTTCCTTGCCAAGATAATCAACAGCTTTATGGACTATGGACTATCAGTCCATCTCCCCTCCCATGCCGCCCATTCCTGGCGGTCCGCCAGGGCCTCCACCTCTGCCTGCCTTGCCCCTCGAGCTTATCATGTCGTCTATCCTCAGTATTATCTCCGCAGCCTCGGAAGCGCTGTCAATTGCCTGGCTCTTTATCCTGAGCGGCTCGAATACTCCCAATTCACTCATGTTGCCTACGGAGTTCTTGAAGATGTCAACCCCATAGACCCTGCCCTCCTTGGACTTGTGTTTGTTCCTGAGCTGTACCAGCGTGTCTATGGCATCCATTCCTGCGCTCTCCGACAGCGTCTTTGGTATCGCCTCTAGAGCATCCGCGAACTTCTGTATCGCGAGCTGCTCCCTGCCCCCTACGTCTCCGGAATAATCTCTCAATCCGTTGGCGAGGTCTATCTCGATGCTGCCGCCACCTATGACGTACTTGCCGTCCATAACCGCGCTGGATATCGCGCCAACCACATCTGTTATAGACCTTTCAGCTTCGTCGACTATGTGCTCGGTCCCTCCCCTCACGAATATCGTGACGCTCTTCGGGTCCTTGCACTGCTCCACGAACACCATATGTTCTCCCCCTATTTTCCTCTCCTCGACCAATCCGGCATTGCCTAGGTCAGATCCTCCGAGGTCATCCAGGCTGGTGACTATCTTGGCCTGCGTGGCCCTTGAGAGCTTCTCAACGTCGCTCTTCTTGACCCTCCTTACCGCGATTATCCCTGCCTTTGCGAGGAAGTGCTGCGCCACGTCGTCTATGCCCTTCTGGGTGAACACGACGTTCGCGCCGCTCTTGCCTATCTTCTCGACCATCTCCCTGAGAGTTCGCTCCTCCTGCTGCAGGAAAGCCTGCATCTGGTCCGGAGAAGTTATCTCTATCCGCGCGTCCGTTTCCGTCTTCTCTATCTCCAGTGCTACGTCAAGCAGGGCTATTTTGGCATCCTTCACGGACTTTGGCATCCCCGGGTGGGCTATCTCCTTATCAATCAATACCCCGCTTATGAACTGCGTATCGGAGACGCTGCCACCTGCCTTCTTCTCCACCTTTATGAAGTCGTGGTCTATCACCATCTTTCCGCTTGCGTCCTTCTCAATCACCTGCTTTACCGCTTTTATGACCATCTTCCCGAGGAGCGCCTTCGTGTCGTCATCCCCGACGTTCTTGGAGCCCATTGACACCATCGCTATCTTAAGCAGGGTGTCCTCATCCTTCTGGTCTACTTCCTTTGCGTTGGACTCAAGTATGCTGTTTGCCTTGTTGGCTGCCATCTTGTAACCACGTATTATCGTTGTTGGGTGTATACCCTGCTCGAGAAGGTCTCCTGCGCCCTTGAGCAACTCCCCTGCGAGTATCACCACGCTGGTCGTGCCGTCGCCTACCTCCTTGTCCTGCGTCTTCGCAATGTTGACCATTATCTTGGCGACCGGGTGCTCGACGTTCATCTCCTCGAGTATCGTTGCACCGTCGTTAGTTATGACTACGTCTCCGAGGTCGCTGACCATCATCTTGTCCATACCCTTCGGACCCAGGGTCGTCTTGACTGCGCCTGCCACTGCGACCGCGACCGCAATGTTGGTCCTTTGCGCGTCCCTCCCCAGAAGCCTGTTTGCCCCCTCCGGTAGTAATAGTACCTGCTGCCCTCCTAGATTATTTTCTGCCATTATATCACTTTGAATCTCAAACATGAACTTGAGTTGCGGACTAACGCATGCGGTTGAAGATAGTCCGCAATTATATAGCTCCATACGACTGCAGGCTACGAGCCCGCAATTACGATACTATATCTCACGATTAAATATTTAAGATTTGCGCTGCCACTGTTCTCATAATATGCCACCTGCTATGCGGTTGAATTCCTCCATTATGCCCTTGTCCTCAACCACCGGCACCTTCCCTGAATCGCTGTAGGAATCGTACGCGACGTTCCTGCTTACCGTTCCAATGACCTTGGACCCCAGGGCCTCCGCCGCCTCGGCCGTGCTCTCGCTCGCCACGCCCTTGGACATGTTCTCTACAATTCCCATTATCGGGGCATTGAGCCTTTTTGCCATGATGCCCGATTTGACGGAATTTACCGCGGCGGTGCGCTGCGGCGTGGTGACTATAACGAACCCGTCGAGCTCCATGAGCTGCATTATGGTCAGCGGGCTGTCTGAGGTGCCGGGGGCCAGGTCTATTATCAGATAGTCGAGCTCTCCCCAGTCTGTATTCTCAAGGAAGTCACCTAGCATCTTGACTATCATTGGCCCTCTCCATATTATCGGCCTGCTGGAGTCATCCACGATCATGGCGGTCGATGCTATTCTTACCCCATCCTTTACGAAAGGCTTGAGGGGGAAGCCAGAGGTGTCCATTTTCTCCCGTATGCCGAGGAACAGCGGCACATTCGGCGTGTCTATGTCCGCATCGAGTATGCCGACCTTCTTCCCGGACATGCTTAACGCGTATGCAAGGTTTATCGCCACGGTGGTCTTGCCTACTCCTCCCTTTGCGCTGTACACCCCTATCTTGTGCTTTATCCCTGAAAGCGCCGCTCGTATCCTCTCGCGCTGCCTTATCACATTGACAAATGAGGGGTGCATTTGCTGCTTATCGGAATCTGCCATCAATATCCTTTACGTCTTTAAACTATAAAAGCGCCAGTGCGCAACCTAATATGATTAAATAACTTTGCACGCATAAAATAGATTTACACTAAATATATCTATTTATAGGCGAGAAAATGAAGATAAGCGAGTTAAAGGTCGGCGCCAGCAACGTTACTGTGCAGGCAAAGGTAACACAGAAGGATTCACCAAGGGAGG
>CAYSQH010000006.1:10814-27690 GCA_964433165.1 Microcaldota archaeon | reverse complement strand
AAGGTTGGCACAATGAGACGCAACGCCGAGAGGCGGAGCAAATCCCCTAAAACCAACCCGAGTTCGGATTGAGGGCTGAAACTCGCCCTCATGAAGCTGGAATCCCTAGTAATCGCCTGTCACTATCGGGCGGTGAATATGTCCCAGCTCCTTGCACACACCGCCTGCCAAGTCACCCAAGTGGGGTCCTAGTGAGGCAATGCCTTCGGGCATTTTCGAGTTAGGGTTCTGTGAGGAGGGCTAAGGCATAACAAGGTATCCGTAGGGGAACCTGCGGATAGATCACCTCGAAAAAGAAAGTGTGCGAAAGTTGGCGATTTCTCTCATTAAATCTCAGGACTGCGATTTTCGAATCCTAGCCGAAGGCATGCGTGGATTCGGTCACGGGGGCATTGATAAATACCTTGGGCATGAATCTATTCTTTGATTGTGTGAACCATGGCCAGAAAACTGCCACTTAGTCCGGACACGAGCTACATGCTCGGCCTCTACAGATGCGGATGCAGGGACAGCAGAGCGATATGCCTACAGACGGGAAACTATACCCTGATAGAGCGCTTCGTACGCATAGCGGTGATGGAGCTCGGCACGAAGACCGATGCGATAGCCGTTACAAAGAAAGGCAACGTAACTAAGGCGGAGATAAGCAACTCCAAGTTGAAGAAGCTGATGGACAAGGCCCTCTCGGAGCGCGACAAAATATTCAAATACAGGAACGAATACTCGGGAAGCTACTTCGGCGCCATATTCGACTGCAGCGGCGGTACAGACGGCAAGAGGATATACCTCGATGCGGACCCTATGGACGCGATAACACTGGAGAGGCTTGGATTCCATACGGGAAAATCAAGGGGAAGGTGCTACATAAGGAACAGCGTGGAGTTCATGGGATTCATAGACCCGTTCAGCGCGGCTGGAAAAGCCAGCCGCTGAGTGTTGCATTCTTACTGGGTATAGAGCGGTGTGATGGCACTTCAATTGAAGGAGTGCCTTGCCCTTACGGACATGTCGCGGTACAGGTATATCGACAAGCATATCCCTGCGCCAATTATGTACGGGAGTTCCTGGCTCGATATCATGCTGAGCACCCTGAGATTCGTGATGAACTGCTGATAGAACATGTCCCTCATATAGGTTCCGGACGGGCTGGTGGCGGTGTTCAGCAGCGTGGTCGGCTCCGTGAAGTTCTTTGGTATCCCAAGTATAGTGGAGAATATGAACCCGCTCGCTGTCACGACCGTGCGCAGCATCTTCTTGTAATTCATGTAGTCCAGCACCTTCAGGTAGGCATTGTTGTATCCCTCCGTCATCTTCTCCGTTGAGAACTCCTCCTCGGTGCGGCGCCTGGAGCTCAGCCTCATTTCGACCCCCGCTTCCCTCACCTTGTACACGTACTCGGACATTTCAGAGATTACGCCTTCCTCATCAGTGGACCTTGCGACGAAGCCTGTCTTCCCATGCTGCACTATCTCTACCGGACCGCCCTTGTTGTATACAATTGCCGGCGTTCCGCTTGCCATTGCCTCTACAACGAACAAGCCGAAAGGCTCTGCCCATGTGGATGGCGGCGCGCCGCTCGGACCCACAAGAGCGAGTGCGCCCCTTAGTATCTCGTCACGCACCTCTACCTTCGGATTTATCACGCACTTTATTAGGCCGTTGTACTTCTCAAGCCTTGGCTTGACCTGCTGCTCATAATAGCGCCAATCCATATTGGCTATAGGATCCTTTTTGTTCATTATTGGCTCCCTATACATGGCAACCATTTCAGTATTGGTCCTGCCGGCGACCTCAAGCGCTATATGCATCCCCTTCTCTTGGGATACCCTTCCAAGGAACACTAGGTATTTACCCGGCGCGTATGATGCATTCATCCCATTTATGTTTATACCGTTGTATACTATGCCCATGCTGTTCAGCAGCGTGGTCGGCGCCCCATCCTTGGACCCGAACCCAAGCATAAGCCTCTCCTGTGATTTTGATATGAAAGCCAGCGGCCTATGGTTGGATCCGGCATACCTTTTCATGGATGCCGTATCCCCGTGTATGGTATTCAAGATTGCAATACCGTCGAACCGCTCGTCATCCAGGCTCTCGTCAATATGCGAATGCAGCACCTCAAGCTTGCTTGCGTTGTTGTATGCTACGTCGAGCGTGTTTTTTATCCCATCTGCTATCTCTTCCTGGGTTACCTTGAACTTCTTTTTCCGGTCCCAGAGCGCCTCCCCTACCGAAACCATGTTCACCTCTGCATCTATTCTCGATCCATTGGGTGCAAAAAGAGTGACGTTGTGGCCTCTTTCGACCAGCCCTCTGGCAAGTTCTGCGACAACCCTTTCCGTTCCACCGTAGCCACTCATGTTTGACTCGATTTTCAGGAATGGCGGGGCGATGATGCCAACGTTCATGCTTCGCATGCGCTCCTTGGTGACCATATGAGAACCCATAACAACTGAGGTCGTTTACAATCATCTTGCTCTAGAGAAATATTTATAGGTTTTGTAAAAAAACGTTAAATGATAGTAATGGCATATGGAACGGACAAGGAAGGATTGGGCAGGCAGATCGATGGATTAAGGAGCAGTGAAGGATACCTTTTTGCGGGAAGCCCGAAATTCCTTGGGCTCTTCGGCAGGGATTCCCTGATATCTGCATGGCAGCTGCTGGATTACGATCCATCGATAGCTGCATGCTCGATGAGGGCGCTTGTGGAGGTGCAGGGCAAAAAGGAGGATTATTCCACAGGGGAGCAGCCTGGGAAGATAGCCCACGAATACTACAAGAGCGGCGTAACTTCCGTCGAATGGTTCAACAAGTACAAGATGGGAGGCACATGGCCCAGGATGGACAGACCCGAATACCTATCGGTAGACAGCACACCATTGTTCATGATGGTGCTGTCAGAGTATTACGCCAAGACCAATGATCATGATACACTCGAAGCACTATGGCCCAATGCGAAGGCCGCCCTAGGCTGGGTTATGGACTACGGCGTATACGAAGGATTCGTAAGGTACGTCCCCAACAGCAACAAGCTCCTTGCGCAGGGATGGAAGGACGGGGCGGACAAGCTGTTCGGGGGCATGAAGGCTCCGGTCGCCCTCGTCGAGGTGCAGGGCTACGCATACAGCGCGATGACGGAGATGCTGAAACTGATGGACGTGATGAATGATGAGGAAATGCGCGATAGGACCGATGCCGCTGCAGCAAGCCTCAAGGGCATGTTCGAGGACTTCTGGATTGACGGCTCGCAATACTGCGCAACGGCAATAGACGGTGGCGGCGAGGCGCTCCGTACGGTAACGAGCAATCCCGGGCATCTTCTCCTTACGGGAATTCTCGATAAGGAAAGGCTTGGTTGCATTGCAAGGAGGCTGCTCATGATTGACATGCTCACCCCTTACGGGATAAGGACCCAATCTTCGGACGACGCGATGTTTGACCCATTCGCTTACCAGCTCGGTTCGATATGGCCGCACGACAACTGGATGATTGCAAAGGGATTGCAGAGGGTTGGATTCGATGAGGGGTACCGCACGGTAAGGGATGCGGTCATAAAAGCGGCAGACGAGCTTGGCTCAATCCCGGAATACTACGGCGTTTCGAAAGATGGCAGGCTAATCGGCGTTGATAAGATGCGGCACAGGGCATGCGACCCACAGGCATGGTCCCTCGGGGCGCTGATGTACTTCGTCACCCATTAGGCGTTTACGCCGTATGGTAAGTTATATAAAATCTTCAAGCAATCTATACTGTGCTTGGGATGCGTACTGAAGAGGATTCTTTTGGGAGGATAAAGGTGCCGTCTGATGCCTACTACGGCGCATTCACGCAGAGGGCATCGCTTAATTTTCCGATATCCGGAATAAGATTCCAGGAAGACTTCATAAAGGCATATGCCGAATTGAAGCATTCTGCGGTGCTTGCAAACGCGAGGCTAGGCAGCATAGACCCCAAGAAGGCAAAGGCAATAGGAAGGGCATGCAAGGAAGTCATGGGCGGCAAGCACTACGACCAGTTCATAGTCGATGTAGTGCAGGCGGGCGCGGGAACGTCAACAAACATGAACCTCAACGAGGTCATAGCCAACAGGGCCCTTGAGATAATTGGGGGGAAGAAGGGGGACTACAGGACGATAAACCCGAACGACCACGTCAACATGTCCCAATCGACAAACGACACATTTCAGTCCGCGGCGCACATAGCCGCATATACGATGATAGAGGACGGGCTTTTGGGAGTCCTTCACGATTACCAGAATGCGATAGAGAAGAAGTCCAAGGAGTTCTCCAAGCTCATGAAATCCGGGAGGACCCACCTCATGGATGCGGTGCCGATAACCCTTGGGCAGGAATTCAGCGGCTATTCTATAGAGCAGGAGATAATAAACCTCAAGAGGACTTCGCACGACCTGTTGTACATAAGCGTAGGCGGAACAGCGGTAGGCACGGGATTGAACACGTATCCGGAATTCACGAGGCTCTTCCTGAATGAGCTAAACCTGACCACGGGATACTATTTCATGAAGGCCAGGAACCGCTTCTCTATGACCCAGAACCTCAGCACCATATCTGAGGTCAGCTCATCCCTGAAGGGCATTGCGCTTAAATTGATAAAGATGGCCAACGACATACGGCTCATGTCCTCAGGGCCTCACACCGGGTTGAACGAGATAACTCTCCCGGAGGTGCAGCCCGGCTCATCGATAATGCCTGGCAAGGTGAACCCTTCGATGGCGGAGATGCTTACAATGGCATGCTTCCAGGTCATAGGGTACGATGAGACAATAACCATGGCTGCACAGGCGGGGCAGTTCGAGCTCAACGTATTCGGGCCCATCGCAATATACGACTTCCTCGAATCCATAAGGATACTGACCAATTCGGTGAGGACGTTCACAGATAGATGCATACGTGGAATAAAGCCGAGGAGGGAGAGGCTTACGTACTATTTCGAGCACAGCGCGGCAGTGGCAACCGCATTGGCCCCGAAACTCGGATACAGGAAGACCGCTGAGCTCGTCAAGGAGGCAGAGCTGAAGGGCATCAGCATAAGGGCGCTCGCGCTCGAGAAAAGGCTGATGCCGAAGAGGGAGCTTGATAGGATATTCAGCCCGGATAAGCTGACAAGGCCCAATCTTCCCCTAAAAAAGTGATGCCAAATGGGAAACTACAGGAGGATAGATTGCGACGTACTCGTAATAGGCGAGGGCGGAGCAGGGCTCAGGGCCGCCATAGAGGCGGAGGGTGGCGGGCTCAATGTGATGCTCGTATCGAAGTCCCTGCTCGGGAAGGCGCACACCGTCATGGCCGAAGGGGGGATAGCGGCATCCGTCGCGAACGTGGACCAGAAAGATACATGGCAGGTGCACTTCTCAGACACGATGATAGAGGGAGTCTACATAGGCAACTGGAGGATGGTAGAGCTTCTCACAAGGGAAGCACCGGATCGCGTATATGAATTGGAGAAATACGGTGCACTCTTCGACAGAACGCCAGAGGGCAAAATAAT
Source organism: Microcaldota archaeon (assembly GCA_964433165.1). Classification (GTDB taxonomy): domain Archaea; phylum Micrarchaeota; class Micrarchaeia; order Micrarchaeales; family Micrarchaeaceae; genus UBA12276. The sequence goes on along the minus strand of CAYSQH010000006.1, from coordinate 22,179 downwards.
GCAGAGGGCATTCGGAGCGCATACGTACAGAAGGCTATGCCACGTCGGGGACAAGACGGGTCTGGAGCTCATAAGGACACTTGAGGACAGGATACTCCACGGTAATGCCACGTTTATGGACGAGCTGATAATAACGAGGCTGGCAAAGAGGAACGGCAGGGTAATAGGCGCTATTGGCTTATACTTAAAGACGGGAGAATTCGTGGCAATAAGCGCGAAGGCCGTAGTTCTCGCAACAGGGGGGTGCGGCAAGGTGTACAAGGTGACATCAAACTCCAAGGAGACTACAGGAGACGGGCTGGCGCTTGCCCTGGTTGCAGGGGCAAGGCTCCGCGACATGGAGATGGTGCAGTTCCACCCTACGGGAATGGTTTACCCTCCCGGAGCGAAGGGGCTGCTGGTCACGGAAGGCGTGAGAGGGGAAGGGGGAATACTCCTCAACGCGAATGGGGAAAGATTCATGCTCAGGTATTCTCCAAAGAGGAAGGAGCTCGACGCAAGGGACGTCGTCGCCAGAGCGATATACAACGAGATAATGACAGGCAACGGAACGGAGCACGGCGGGGTATACCTTGACGTGACCCACATGAGCAACGAGTTCATAAAAAAGAAGCTGCCTGCGATGCACGAGCAGTTCCTTGAGTTCGCCGGGGTGGACATAACCAAGGAGAAGATGGAGGTCGCCCCTACGGTGCACTACTTCATGGGGGGCGTGAGCGTTGATTCGGAAACGTGCTACAGTGGGATAAAGGGGCTCTTCGCCGCAGGGGAGGTTTCAGGCGGGGCCCACGGGGCGAACAGGCTTGGGGGCAACTCATTGGCGGACATACTCGTATTCGGGAGAAGGGCTGGAATCGCCGCTGCCGAATATGCAAAGAGGACAAGGCTGGAGCCAATACCGGATGCAATGGCAAAGGATGAGATAAGGCGAGTAGACTCATATCTCAGGAAGGGCGAGAACCCATACAAGCTGATAGAATCGCTCAGGGAGACGATGAGCAACCACGTTGGTATAATCAGGGACAGGAAGAGCCTCGAGATCGCCCTGTCCAAAATAGAGGAGCTCAAGAAAAAGGCGGTAAAGGTGGGCGTTGGGGGCTGCACAAAGTACAACCAGGGGTTGATGGCGTGTATAGAGCTCAATTTCATGCTCAAGGTCGCGGAGTGCATAGTAAGGTCCGCAATCGAGAGGGAAGAGAGCCGGGGAGCGCACACGAGAAGCGACTATCCGAAGAAGGACAGGAAATGGAAGAGGAACATATACTGCGAGCTGAAGGGCAACAGGATAGCGCTACACACAAAGAAGGTCCCTGAGATGCCGGGGAGGCTCAGGTCCATAGTGGAAATGGAGAGGTATTGAGATGAGGAACGTGAAGCTCAGGATATTCAGGCAGGACCCGTCGAAGGAACGGTCGGGCTCCTGGAAGGAGTATATGGTGCCGGAGGAGGAGAGGATGGTAGTCCTGGAGGCTGTCACGTACGTAATAGAGAACCTCGACACCACCTTGTCTGCAAGGTGGAACTGTGAGGCCGCAAGGTGCGGCTCATGCTCGGCAGAGATAAACGGCGTTCCGAGACTCATGTGCAAGACCAGGCTAGACACCCTGGGAGATACCGTAACTGTCGGGCCCATGCGCGCATTCAAGCTCATAAAGGATCTCGTGACGGACGTGTCGGAGAACTACGAGACTGAGAGGAAGATGCCCGGATTCTCCCCAAGGGAGGTGAAAAGCCCTTGGCTCATGAACGAGATGGACGTGACGAGATCTCAGGAATTCAGAAAATGCATAGAATGCTACCTGTGCCAGGACGTCTGCCACGTGATAAGGGACCACAAAAAGGATTACGTGGGGCCGAGGCACGTCGTCAAGGCCGCATCGCTTGACATGCATCCAATGGACACCCTAGACAGGTCGAGGACCCCAAATAAGGACGGCGGGATCGGCTACTGCAACGTGACGAAATGCTGCCAGGATGTGTGCCCGGAGCACATAAAGATAACTGACAATGCGATAATACCGGAGAAGGAAAGGGGGGCGGACAGCCTCTACGACCCGCTCATGTCGCTATTCAAGAAAAAGGAGGAGGATGGGAAAAATGGTAAGTGACGGATTCATATCAAGATTCATACCAGGGGAATTCCTAGAGCCAAACTGGAGGCTCTACTCATTCATAGCGTTGATAATACTTGGATCGCTCGCATTGCTGGAATTCCCAGTCAAACCCATAAACGGCTACATAGATCCGTTCTATTCACCGACAGTATTAATAATACCGATAATAGGGCTCTTTAGACTCACGTGCTATGCGTTCAGGAAGGACTACAACAGGCACATGTTCAAGCATCCGAACGCATGCCCTGTATACGAGAGGATGGAGAGCAGGTCGCGCAACTACACAGGAGAGACCAGTATGCTCTTCAAGCTGGAGAACTACCACAGGTACTTCATGTACATCGCATTGGCGATACTGCCTTTCTTCTACTATGACCTCTATCTTGCGCTGACGTTCGGAGGAGGTTTCATACTGAGGCTCGGAAGCCTCCTCATGATGTTAGACGTCGCGGCGCTTACTCTGTACGTGTTCTCCTGCCATTCAGTTAGGAGCCTGATAGGGGGCAGGAGCGACTGCTTCAGCTGCATGAAGGCAGCTCAGCAGAGGAGAAGAGCATACGACCTACAGTCTAAACTGAATGCGCACCATAACCTCTTTGCATGGCTGAGCCTGATCACAATAATAGCGATGGATTTGTACATAAGGGCGCTCGCCGCCGGCTTCCCGGTAGATAGGATACTGGTGCACCTGGTGATGAGATGAGGATAATCCAGACAAGGCACAGGTACCCGCTGTTCTTCATAGGAATACTGATGATGTCCGCTGCGGGATTCCTGTACAGGTACCTCGGAGTAAGCGTTGGCGTTACGGCAGCCCTGGTTGGGACAGGATTCGCGATCTTCGTGCTTTCCATCGCACTGCCATGACGCTCATTTTCCCCTTGAGATGAACCGCTCCAGCCTGTCGTATTCCATTATGGAGCCTGTGACCCTTTTCCTGACTTCTGCTCCGGAGAGCCTGATTCGTGCAAGCCCCCTTTTTGATGTGGCGGCGGCAATCTCTGCGGCGACATCCGCGGCCAGGAGGCGGACCGTCCTGCCTTCCGTAGGGTCAGGAAGTATCTTCTCAGGAGATATGGCGCTCCCATCGAACCTCGCTATGGCCATCGCAGCCTTGAATAGCATGTATTCGTCTATCCCCCTTGCCCTTACCTCGAGAAGGCCCCTGAGTATCCCAGGAAATGCGAGAAGATTGTTCACCTGATTCGGCCTGTCGCTGCGGCCGGTTGCGACTATGAATGCCCCTGCTTCCCTGGCGCTCTCGTACCCGATCTCAGGATCGGGATTCGCCAATGCGAAGACTATGGGTTTTGCGGCCATCCGCCTTATGAGCGACTTCGTGAATGCGCCCTTGGCGGATAGACCAATAAGCACATCCGCGCTGCGTGCGGCATCCTCCAGACGGCCCTTGACCTTTCCAGGGTTTGTTATCGATGCCAGGTGCTCCTTCATAGGATTCATATCGCTGCTCCTCCCCTTGTATAGGATTCCCGCCGTATCCACCATCATTACGTTCCTAGCCCCGGCATAATACAGCAGTTCAGCGGTTCCTGCGCCTGCGGCGCCCGTCCCGTTTATCACTATCCTCGCAGTGCTCAGCCTCTTTCCCGCTAGGCGAAGCGAATTCATCAGCGCCGCAAGTATCACCGTTGCAACGCCATTCCTGTCGTCATGGAATATAGGTATGTCCATGGACCTTCTTAGCCGCTCCACGACCCTGAACACCTTCGGAGTCTCTATGTCCTCTATGTTTATCGCGCCGAATGAGGGGCTTATCGCGGTTATAGCGTCGACTATGCGGTCCTCGGTCCTTGCATTTATGCATATGGGGAAAGCGTCGACCCCGCCGAATTTCTTAAAGAGCAATGCCTTACCCTCCATGACCGGAAGGCCAGCCTCTGGGCCTATGTCCCCAAGCCCGAGTATCCTAGTGCCATCGGTTACTATAGCCACGGTCCTGCCCTTGAGCGTGTAATCGTATACCGCATCCTTGTCCTTTTTTATCGCATCGCATGCATATGCGACCCCAGGGGTATAGTAAGTGGAAAGCTGCTCCTTAGTCCTTACCGCTACGCTGCCGGCTACCATTATCTTTCCGCGGTGCTGCCTGTGCTTTCTAAGCACGTCATCTTTCTCCACCATGCAGACACATCAGGTACTTCCGGTTTATAGAGTTCTGTCTAAGTTAATAAATATTACCGTTGATAGGTAATCTCCATAAGGTGCATGCCAATGCCCAACCACCTTTTTATCCTGGACAACCTTTCCGGAAAAGGGAAGAATGCGGCAATTGGGCGCGAATATGTGCCGGAAATAAGTGAGAGGCTTAGGACTCTTCTTCTCAAAGGCAGGGTCGTCGTTGTATCAAGGGACAGCAACCTTGACGGGCTTGCCGCCCCCGCCTTGATGATGCGCACATACAAGATAGGCAAAAAGGATGTAATACTCACGCAGCAGGCGAAATACATTGAACTCGAGAAAAGGCTGCGCGGCATGGAACCAAAGGGATGCTCATTCGTATTCAGCGACCTCGGGATAAGCTCAGGGAATCCGAAGGCGGTGGTCAGGATTGCAAGGTTCCTGAGGTCGAACGGCAATAACGTGATATGGCTGGACCACCACCCATGGGACGATGGAATAATCAAGGATGTCGGCAGGTACGTGGACTTTCTCGCATGTGGGGAAAGCTCGATGTACTGCGCAAGCGAGATAACCCATTCCCTGCTGTGCAAAAAGGGCAATGGAGAGGCAAGGCTAGCCGCCATTGCCCATTATGCGGATTTTCCTGATTCGAATCCAGGGCAAAGGAAGCGCCTGGAGATGCTGGCAAGGGCGATAACATACACGCGAGCATCAAAGAACAGGGAGGCCGGGCTTCTCGCCATTGTCGAATCCCTTTCGAAGCTGGACTTCGACAGCAGATTCATCGCAAATGCAGCGCTCATGCAGAAAAAGGTCGAGGAGCGCAGCACATCGGTCTTGATGCAGAACTCTTATATCGTGGAATCCAAAAAGGCGCACATTGGTGTAGGTTTCTCTAACGGATTGAACGCGAACTACGCATGCGCGGTGTTGATGAAACGGCTGGGATGCAGGATCGCAATTTACATAGATACGAAAACGGGGAAGTCGGGGATAAGGAGCCACAAGGGAACGGACAGCTCCGCAATAGCGAGGGCCATGGGCGGCGGAGGCCACCCGCAGGCGTCTGGCTTCTCTGTCAGGCCCTCATCGGTTTCGAGCGGAAGGGGAATGGCAGATGCTGTGAAGCGCATAAGATCCGCAGCGGTTGGCTCCAGCATCTGAGAATTCTCCGATGCCGTTCTCTACAAAACTATTAATATTTGAAATGGCAAAAATACCTGTATATGGGCCAGCTAATACACATGCCAGAGTCCAGGGGCGTCAGCCATATACACGTAGCTTACGATACCCTGTATCTTGATGAGTACAAAAAGGCGCTGCGCAGGGAGGCGATGAGGCCTCTTGACATATACGAGATGATCTTCAGCCTTGCAGAAGACGTCGCAGTGGTAGAGAAACTGGACGGCAGGTATGTGTTCGCCAAGGGCAACATCATAGGGCATGGCGCAGACGATTACTTTTATATGAGAGTAGACAACCCTTTCAAACTTAATGATATTTACATAAAAGATGTGCATTGCATTCACGCGCATCGCCCCAGGGCGACCGCGCTTGTAGGGATAAGATTGTATGGAAATTGCAATGGCAAGATATTGAAAATGATAAGGTAGAACTACATGAAGATCATAACAATGCCGAACCCAAACGAACCGCTTCGCCTCGGCGGGGTGGTGCACTGCATAAACCGCAGGGAGGAATGCTATGGGGCATTCAAGGCGCTTGAAAAAAAAGGACTGAGGATGCTGCGCGTTGACGAAATAAATGAACTGATAATGCATAACGAGGGGCTGAAAATACACCTGAGGAACAAGGTATTCCACGCAATAGATTCACGCTGCAAGACCGTATGTGCATTGGTCACCAAGACCCACGGCATTTATGCGCTGCACATCCTTCCAGACCAGGATGCGGACATCCTGGTGGGGGTCCCGGAGCATTTCGATCCATGGAAGCAGACAAAAGGCAGGTTACTGCAGATGGTAAGGCCAGAAGACGGCAAGCCATACGGCATACCGATAAGGACCGACTGATTATACCCTTCTTCCTCTTCTCCCTCCTGGTCTCTTTGTAGTGTCAGTAGGTATTGGAGTTACGTCCCCTATCCTGTTGACCCTGAGGCCGCTTCTTGCAAGAACCCTTACTACGGCCTGAGCCCCGGATCCCGGGGTCTTGGCTCCATGCCCCCCAGCAGCCCTTATCTCTATGTTTATGTTTGTTATTCCCTTTTCCTTCGCCTCGGCGGCGACCTTGTAGGCCGCCTGCATTGCGGCATACGGGGAGCCTTCCTGGGAATCCGCATTGACCATCATTCCGCCGCTTCCGACAGCTATGGTCTCCGCGCCGCTCAGGTCGGTGAGGGTTATTATCGTATCGTTCTTTGTCGAGTATACGTGAGCGACTGCCCATCTTTCCGCTTTGGGCCTCACGATCTCCTGCGTCATTGCCTTTGCCTCGTAGGAGACGGACTCCTTGTCCTTCTTCTCCTTAGTGGCAGTCGTTACCGTCTTCTTTGATGCTGGTGCTTTCTTAGGCATTCTTAATCACGTTATACGTTCTGGCTCTCGCCTTCCTGCTGCTCCTGGTGGGGCTGCTTCCTGCGCAGGCGCAGAAGTCGTCTGTTCGCCATCCGCGGCTGCCTCCTGCAGAGCATCCTCTGATGTGGGCTTCGGCGGGGCTATTTCTATGCTCTTGTAGTACCCCAACCCTCTCTCCGATTCAACATCAACCATGTATCCCGGGCGGTTGACCTTTCTCCCGTTTATAGATATGAAGCCGTGGACCGTAAGCTGCCTGGCCTGCTTCATGCTCCTGGCCATGCCTCGCCGGTATACTACGGTCTGCAGCCTCCTGTTCAATATATCGTTTTCCTTCAGGTCGAGAAGGTTGTCGAGCGTAGCGCCCGTGGAAACTATGCCTAGGCGCTGCAGCCTCCCTATTATCCTTCCCTTCACGTCTTCGGAGCCGGACCCAGATCCAGAGAGAAGCTCCCTTGCGTTCCTCCTTATCCTGCTGACCTCGGTCTGCACCTTCCACAGCTCGCTCATGTTCTTGAGACCGAACTCCGTGACAAGAGAATTGTCAGCCTTTATCCTCTCAAGACTCCATCTCTCCTTTGGCTTCTCGAATTTGCTGCGATTTCTTTTTGGTGATCCCAATTAATCGCCTATTTCTTTGCAGAGGCAACGGGCTTTGCCGCTGGCCCGCTTGCGATGGCGGACTTCTTAGTGACACCTATTGTAGCTCCAGACCTTCCTGTGGTCCTGGTATGCTGGCCCCTTACCTTCTGGCCGTACTGGTGCCTGTGGCCGCGCCAGGTCTTGTTCGATACATCCCTGCTTATGTCCTGCCTAGTGCTGAAGGCCAGATCGTTGCTTACGACATGTATGTTCTTACCCGTCTCGAAGTCTTTGTTCCTGTTTATAACATACCACGGAAGACCGTTTGATATCGGGTCCTTTATGACTGATTCTATCTTCCCTATCTGCTCCTCGGAGAGCGAGCCAAGCTGCGTGCTCCTCGGTATATTGAGATTGGCCTCAACGGCCAACGATATTGAATGTGCCATGTTCATCCCTATGCCCTTTATCTTTGAGAGGGCGCGCTCTATGTTCAGCGATCCGTCGACGTCCTTCCCGGCGATTCTTATGATGGACGTAGCTCCGCTAGCGTGAGCGGCCCTGCCCCTGTGCTCCTGCTGTTTTGGATTTTCTGCCATAAGGGCACCTAAAATGCTCTGAGAATAGAGATCCTTCAGAGACAGATAGAACATCTATCTGATTCTAATATTAGCCATGGATATATATAAAAACCTACCATCAAAGATAGTATCTCTATTGGTGAACGCTTGGGAACGGAATACGCCAATGCCATGGACCTGAAACGCGCGCTGTATGAAAGGAAGCTTGATTCGTCGAAGAGGGATAACGGAAGGGTTATGGTAATAGGGGGCAGCGAGGACTTCCACGGCGCTCCCGCGTTGGCCGGGAACGCCGCATATGCGCTGCTTGCCGCGCTCAGGACCGGAGCCGGATATGCCACCGCCTTCGTCCCGAAAAGTGTCTTAGTGCCTGCAAGATGCGTTGCGCCTGACGTAATAGTAAGGCCGCTGAGAGGAAACAATCTTACCGCTTCTGACGCGCAGATGATATCGGGGCGCATGAAGGATTACGATTCCATCGTTGTCGGACCTGGCCTGGGCAGAACTGAAGGCGTTCCTGCTGCCACGGCGATTATAATAAAGAGTGCAACGGCAAACGGCGTTAGGACCGTGGTGGATGCGGATGCGATACGCGCAATCCCAGGGAGGCTCAGAAGGCTTGGGCGCAATGTCATCGTAACCCCTCAGGACAGGGAATTCTCTGCCTTGTACGGCAAAGCTATCGGTAACATGGACTGGAAACATAGGATTGATGCAGCAGTGAAGGCCGCTTCCGAATTTGGCTGCAGCGTCCTCCTGAAAGGCCACAGGACCATAATAACCGACGGGAAAAGGGTGAAGATCGTAAGGCCGAGGAGCGCAGCGCTTGCGACCATGGGAACCGGAGACGTGCTTTCAGGCATAATAGGCGGGATCGCCGCGAATCATGATGACATGTTCGACGCGGCAGTTGCAGGAGCGTACCTCCACGCTTTGATAGGTGACTTGCTCCACGACAGGATTGGGGACAGGATAATACCGAGTGACATAGTGGACGAGATACCGCACTCGATAATGAAATTCGTCAGGGCGCGCTGAGCAGATGGGCAGGAACAGCGAATAGGCCAACGAATGCGGACAACAGGCTTGCCACGAGTATCAATACCCAGAATATTACGAGTATGACGGTCCATCCGCACCAGACCCGTCTCTGCAGTCCTGGAAGCCTGTCGGCTATCATAGATACTGGATAGGAGAATATCCCTGCGGCGCCATAGAAGAAGTACATCGCAAGAAGCGCCAGTGGCGCCTGGGTGAGGCCTATGCTGTACCCCTCTATGCCGTACATTATCGTCATTATCCCTACGAGAAGTCCGAGGAAACCTACGTATTCCAACTTCGCCCCTGTGTGCACCGCAACGGCGAATGCGACGAGAAGGAGACCGAGGGAAACCAGTGGATCGTAGAACAGGATGTTGTAGCTCCCGGGAAGCGTCCATGTGAACTGCCCCCATACTCCCATAATGAGCAGATACGCCCCTAGGATTCCAAGGGGAACGGATGCGTTACGCAGATGTTCTCCGAAGCTTTTGCCGCCATTCCTGTAAACGAGATACATCTGAGATATTGTATAAAGGAGCACGAATCCCGAGAAGCTTATCGCCATGAGCTCGTAGGCGAGGTTGTCTATGAACGCCATGTTTAGCGCTCTCAATGAAGGTTTATAAGCATTATTCATTTAGCTGCAGAATCAGATCAGTTGCCAGAAACTTCCGAGCTTGGCAGTATCGTGAAGTGCCCGCCGCGCGTGTATAGGGCGGCATACTTGCCATCCTTTATTACGCCGAACGGTTCGCCGCGCTTCAGGTTCGCGACCTTCTGCTTATGCATGATAACGCTGCCGCTCGATGGCCCGGCCTCCCTCAACTTCACAATCCACACCCATGGACTGACGTTATTTGGGGTTTCGGGCTGGAAGTCGACCCGTTTTAGCACAAGCTGGTTCTTATCAACGCTATGGAACTCGAACAGCGAACCGGTGAAGTATGCACCGGAGCCGCCGGGAGTTGGCCTGTTGAATATGTTGCTGAAACTTCCTATGAACTCGCTCCCCTGGGTGACGAAGCTCGCTGGGGCAAGTATTACCTTTGGCGCTGAGGCGTTTCCAGGGGTCATGTTCTTGCATGAGACCGTCACCATGTTGTTGGAGATGGTCATCAGCAACTTGAGCGAGTCCCCATCCCGCACGGCATTCTTCTTAATCGGTATCACGTACAGTTCCTTAGGCATGCCTGAAGGCATCCATTGTTCGTATATGAGGCTGAACCCCTTTATTATCTTCTGCTTCCTGCTTATCGGATCGGTAACCTGCTGATTGTACCCAAACCCAAACTGGTTCCAGTCATGATAATTGGTATTCCCATTAATAAGGTTGGACGGCCCTATCCCGTGGGTATCGGTCTGCGAGGTTGCGGTGACATATCCTGACAGCCTTTTATGTGACTGCCTTGATGTCTCTCCTATCATTAGGACATAGTCGGGGTACGCTTTCTCTGACGAATTCACTATGTTCGCCTTCTCCGATATTGATCCCCTGAATGTGTGCACGTGGTTCGCCTTTGGGCCCACTGCAGCAAATGCGGTCCCAATGGAAAGCGATGCGGCCAGAAATGCAGAGGCGAGCCTGGCAGGGTGTTTTTTGCCCTTTTCTGCGCTTGCAGGAGCAGAATTTGAGAGATTTCCCTCTCTGAGGAGACGATGCTCATTGTCCATTATTGTATTATGGCTTGCATTATGCTGCCCACTTAAGGCCTGCATAATACTTTTGGCTACTTCTATATATAAAAACTTACCTATGCCTTTTTAAAGGCCAGACACCGGGCAACATTATAAATACGTTTCGCCCTTTCAAAGCCCGCACGTCAATTGGATATAGGACAATAAGGCAATATCACGGGCAGGCGAACTGCGCAGTGGCATAGTAGGTACCGACTGTGCTGACTGTGAATGAGGTGGACTGTGAGAATACATCCCTGCTTGTCGGCGGTATATTCCAGTAGCTGAACGGATATGCCTGTGTCAGCCCGCATATGCACGACGAATCTGCGGTTACCTGCACCGTGTCACCAAGAGGCACCGTGCATGTGTAGCCGCTTCCCTGCGGGCTGCCGCCGCCCGAGCCAGGACTCGTACAGACCATCTTGCCTGTTGAATCAAAAACGCTGGTTATACAGTCTGGACCACCTGGCGGATACGTCGCGTAAGAGCTGACGCCCGTCGATATGTATACGGTATAGGTCGGCAGTATTGTGCTTGTTGAGGTCGATGTGGAAGTAGAGGTTGAGGTTGTCGAGGTGCTTGTGGAGGTCGATGTGGAAGTCGAGGTTGAGGTTGTCGAGGTGCTTGTGGAGGTCGATGTGGAAGTCGAGGTTGAGGTTGTCGAGGTGCTTGTGGAGGTCGATGTGGAAGT
>CAYSQH010000006.1:0-10714 GCA_964433165.1 Microcaldota archaeon | reverse complement strand
GAGGTTGAGGTTGTCGAGGTGCTGGTGGAAGTCGATGTGGAAGTCGAGGTTGAGGTTGTCGAGGTGCTGGTGGAAGTCGATGTGGAAGTCGAGGTTGAGGTTGTCGAGGTGCTGTAGAAGTTCGCCTGCTCGCTGACCGGATTGCTCACGGTAACGGTGGCAGACGCCTGCAAACCGTTATAGCATCCTGTGCCACTGCATGACCATCCGCTGAAGTAGTAGTTGGGGTTCGGGGTCTCCGATATTGTAACAGCGGTTGACGAATTGTACCACGCGCTTCCTGGAGTTACAATTCCACCAAGCGTTGGGTTTGCGGTCGCGGTCAGGTAGTACTGGACGTAATAACTGAATGGGACTGTTGTGTTTTGCGATGCGGTTACGGTTCCGGAGTTCGTGGTGTACGGAACGCTATTTATCGAGAGGTTCTTGAATACCTCCCTTATTCCCGTTGGTATGTAAACATTATCGGTGAATGCGAACGTGTGGGTTGAACCCTTTGCATATGAGAAGGTCTTTGATGACAATTGGGAGCATGTGTATGGAGTGCTGTCTATCATCGCGGTAGTTCCACTGCTCGTGCAGTATAGGAGCCCCCGAGGGATATATGACACATATATCGGCTGCTCAAATTGTATCACAACATTTGCGGTGAGGCCCGCATATGTCGCGGTTACAAGCACGCTTCCAGGCCTTGTGCCTGATATGGAGCTTATCGCCGATCCTGACGAATCGCTTGTCGTGGCGTTCGGTGCGATCGTATAGCCTATGGCATTGGCGGCGAAGTTCACCGTCGCCCCCCTAAGGGGATAGCCGAGGAGGTCTATAGTTGACGTAAGGCCGTCAGGCGACCCGTCCGCAAGCTGCGTTGCGTTTATTGCATTGATAGATATTGACGGAACGGTAGATATGAGCGGCTGCGCATGCCCGGTGAACGATCCAAGATACGTCTGCTTAAGGCCTGCGGAGCAGCTGTGCGTAGCGGAATAGTCTGACGCAAGGCCGCATGCCGTTACATTAAGGTATATCTTCCCTGAAAGGAAGGAGTTTATCGAGGTGTTGGCCGGCACACCAATGGTGCATATCATCGAGCCGCCCTGCAGGACGAGGCTTGGAGTGCATGCGGTCGCTGTGGAATTTACCCCGTTAATTGAGGAGAGCATCTCTGGGTTCTCAATCTGATACTGCTGCGAATTCGTAAGGAAGAACGCTATCGTTGTCTTGTGGGTAATCGTATTCGTGCCTATGATCATGTCATTGCAGTATGCACCGCCCACGAAGGTGCAGCTGTTGCTCACTATGTTTGACGGGACCGAAGTGTAAAAGTATAGGATTGCCACCACTATCGCAACTATGAGTATCGCCCACCCGTAGGTGGTGAGGTACTCCATCGCGCTCTGGGCTCTCTTCCCCTTCTTGTTGCGGCCTTTGAATGTGCGTGTTGTCATCAGACAAACCCGTTCGTAGCAGCTTACTGCTCTCAGTGAAGGTTTATAATCCCTGCGGAATCTAATCAGCGCTTTCCGCCATTGCGCAGCAGCGCCCTGATCCTCCTCCTTCCAAGAATGTCGTCTAGCAGTAGGATCATCAGAGCCGCAGCCAATGTACCGATCGCAACATATTCATAGTAATTCATTGATGATGCAGGCTGGGGTTGCAATGCTGCGGCATGCTGCGAATAGAACAAGCCAACGGTCGAATTCTTGGACACCGTATACGAAACTGTGCAGGTGCTGTTCGATTCCACGAACGGCGTTATCTCCGACCATAAGCCATTTGAGTATTGATAGGGAGCAACCCGAACGCCCCCAAGGCCGCAGGAGTATCCTGTCGTTATGCGCATTGAGACGAACGGGTTCTGCGTGGCAAGCGATATGTTGAGAAGCAATAGCTCATTGAGCTGGTTGCTAGGCGGGGCAAGATGCTCTATGCCTGTTACGTTCTTTATCGTAAGTGTTGCATTCCCGCGCGGCGTCGGGGACACGATGATGACTGTCGTGTTCGTACTGTTGAACACTATCTCTGTCTGGCGCGTCAGGTTGACTGCGCTTGAAACTTCCTGGATCATAGTTGTTGTGGTTGATGTCGTGCTGGATGTTGATGGTATTGATGACACGGTAGTGGTTATCACGTGCTTGATCGTAGTGGTTGGAGCTGTGGTTGATGTGGATATTGAGGATGTTGACGAGGTTGTGCTCGTGGTGGTTGAGGTGGTAGCGGAAGTCGTAGTGGCGGTGCTTGTCGAGGGGGACGTGCTGGGGGAATAGTTGCATCTAGGGTAGTGAGGGCAGTATCCGCCGCCTGTCTGCACCACGCCGCCGCTTATCGTGGTTGTTGCCGTAGTTGTCGATGTGGTTGTTGTTGTCGATGTTGTTGAGGGGACTATAGCGATGTCGCTTGATGAAACGCTGTTGTGCGAAACTTGCGTGGATGCACTGTCTGTAACCAGGACATTGGCATTTATTGTATTACCTACTGCGATAGCCGGCACGTTCCAGAGCCATGCATTGGACGTGAATGAATTGCCTGTGAAGAGCATATTCGCTATCAGCGCATGCGTCACTGAATTGAATACCCGGTAGTCATAGATGTATGGGGCTGAGCCGCCTGAAAACCCGTTTGCAGTGAAAAGCTCGTACTGGCCTGCATCCACAATAGGGGAGTTAGATGCTGAGATGAATGGGAATGTCATGGCAGGATTCACGACTATTGTATTGGTTACCGAGTTGTAAACTCTCCCATCTGAATCGGTTGTGATGACGTTGTATTCAATCTGGTTGTTGCTCGTTGGGGAATTTACCGCGAATGTCCATTCCAGCGTATTCGCAACGCCGTTTTGGGATAGTGGGGCATAGAATGCTCCGCTAATATATATGTTGTTCTTGCCGGAGTAGCCGCCGACGCAATAGTCCGTGTTGGAGTATGCGGCGCAGCTCAGGGAATCCACGTTGGACGGATATGATGTCGTTGCGGACCATACCCCCACTCCGCCGCCCTGCAGTATCGGGGAGTAGAACACATAGCCTGTATCCCCAGGAGTCGATGAATACCCGCCTGCGCAGTATATAGTATTAGATGATGACGAACAGCTTAGGCCGTCAAGGCTCACAGGGTAGGAGTTAGTGGCGGTCCACGCGCCGAGACCGCCCGCAGGCTGGATGCTTGAATAGTAGACCTGGTTGATGTAGCCTATGGAAGATGTATCCCCGGCCACGCAGTACAAGTCATTTGAGCTTGTTACGCAACTAAACAGGTTTTCCTTGTATGGGTACTGGGTGGTTGATAGCCAGGATCCAGTGCTGCCACCTGGCAGTATGTATGAATAATAGAACGCGTTTGTTGGTCCGCTAACGTCCCCGTATCCGCTCCCGCAGTATATCGTGTTTGAGTACGTATTGCAGCTAAGTTGATCGACATTCGTGGGATATGGCGTAGTGGCAGACCATGCACCGATGGCCCCATTCGAGAATATTGGAGCATGGTAGGCGGCATTCGAATATGTGCTCACTGTGGGATTGCTGTTGAAGTCTTCCTCATAGCCCGCGGTGCAGTATATGTCGTTTGAATATGTGACGCATTGCGAGCCGTATATGCTAATTGGGTAGGAATTTGCCGCTGTCCATCCGCCGAGGGCGCCGTTTGGGAGTATTGAAGAATAGTATACCGAATTTACGCCGCCATTTAGGTTCGATCCCCAACGCAATAAATCGTATTTGAATATGTAGTGCAGCTCACGTCCGATACATTCGCTGGATATGCCTGTGCCGTGAGCCATTCCCTATAACCCATAAGGCGCCCGGATGAGCCACCGGTAACGTTGAAGAAGTTCACCGCGAACGACGAGGTGACATTGGTCAGCGCGGCGGTATACGTCTCCGTCTGCCCGGTATCCAGAATGGTATTGCTAGCCGCAAGGGAGGGTACATTGGCAGGAGAAACCGAGGAGAACGATTCTGTTGGCATTATGCCGTCAGGTGGATACTCCCTTGCGCGGACCCACTGGTAGAATCCTGAATCCGCAGAAACCCCTGAGTTGAAGAAGTTCATGCGTATCGGTCCAGGGGCTGCATTGGACTCCGAATACACGTCCTCCTGGATGGTGTAGTTGTCGTACAACGCGACATCTGATGTAGTGTAATCAAGCGTTACAAGGTAGTGGGTATTGGGATTCGAGCTTCCGCTTGCGGATAAGGTGCTGTAGTACTCGAAGATCCTCCATGAATGCGCATTATAGCTCTCCTCGGGTCCGCCGCCATAGTTTGAGCTGCCCACACCGTATAGCCCTATCCCCAATCCCGATAACGCAGCTGATCTCATGTATGTGTCAATGACCACGTTAGGCGATAGTGATGTTGTCCCATAAATGTAGTTTCCAGCTATGCTCCCGGTAAACCCCAAGGTAAGGCCGTTGTCCACGTTTGCTGTCGGGGAACCGGCATAGTTCCATGAGAGGGCAAGAGAATTCCCCTGGAATCCATCGTAGAACTCGAACAGCTGGTTGCCATTGTCATAATACCCGTAGCTGCTAGTCGCGCTGCCACATCCGGTTATGGTATTCCATGCATTGGGGCATGAAAGCTGAGGCGCTTCTCCAGTGACCGTATTTGATAGAAGCGTATTGGCTGCGCTGATAACATTCCCTGCCCACCCAAGATAGATGGTATTCTGAGTAGGGATGCCTGTGTTAGCTGGAAGGAAATATTGTGAGGGATCTAGCACCCAGTAAAGAACGTTTGCTGAGTCTACAAGAGCATTAGGCGATGATGATGACGTGCAGACGGAATTCGCGGTGTATTCGCCCAACATATTGCCCTCGAGCCATGAAGTGGCTATGGTCCCGTTGGCGAAGAAGAATTCCGCGTTGTCGAGGTTGCAGGTATAATACTGTTTGTATTCAAGCGCGTTGACCCCAACAATATTGCTTGAAGCGACGGCAGATGACACGGCGCTTATCGCGATGGGTGTGTTAGCAGCAACAGCAACGGGCTGCTGATTCATGACGTTGATTGGCAAGTAGTACTGCACATTGGATGGTATCACTGGAGCCGCACAGGCTAATTCTGCGGCAGCCGCGACCGCCAAGAGCAATACAAGCGTGCGAGTCATCCTCATTGTATGGTATACAAAGCCATGGAATTTATTTCTTTTCGTTCATCTGAATGCGACGGCCTGCAAAGCACATATAAAGCTTAGTTGCGCTAGTTGAACCATACAAAGCGTGATTGGATGGTTGTATCTTCTGCTTCTAAGGTAATAAAAAGGGGATTGGAAGGGGTAGTGGTAGCTGAGTCGGGTATATGCAAGATAGACGGCATAAAGGGGAAACTGTATTACAGGGGTTATGCTATATCCGACCTCGCAAAGGGTAGCTTCGAGGAGACCGCCTACCTTCTCATATACAAAAGGCTGCCCGACAGGAAGGAGCTCACGGCATTCAAGAGGAGAATGGCGAATGAGAGGCACCTACCAAGCCACATCGTGAAACTCATATCCACGTTCCCGAAAAGCACGACCGCAACGGAGGCATTGCGCACCGCGGTTAGCGCCCTTGCCGCAGGGGACCCGGCCGTAAACAGGCTGTCCGTTGAGGACCACATCAACAACGGAATAGCCCTCATCGCGAAGTTTCCGGCTATAACCGCATATTTCTACCGCATGAACAAAGGGCTTAGGCCGATAAAGCCCGACAGCATGCTCGGGCACGCGGCGAACTTCCTCTACATGCTGAAAGGGAAGATGCCATCGGCAGTCGAGGAAAGGGCAATGGACATGGATTTCATACTTCATGCCGAGCACGGTTTCAATGCCTCGTCCTTCGCGGCGAGGGTCACCATATCCACGCTTAGCGACATGCACTCCGCATTCACAACAGGGATAGGCACGCTCAAGGGACCGTTGCACGGCGGGGCTGCCGCCGAGGCGATGCGCATGATGAAACGCATAGGCAGCAAGGAGAACGTCAACAGGTTCGTGAAGGCTACGCTTGCGAAGCATGGGAGGGTGATGGGATTCGGGCACAGGATATACCGCACTTACGACCCAAGGGCAAGGGTCCTCAACGAAATGGCAAAGGAGATAAGCGAGGTTAACCGCAACATGCGCTGGTACGACATGGCGCAGGCGCTCGAGAAGGCCATGGCAGCAGGCAAGGGGCTTTATCCGAACGTTGATTTTTATTCTTCGATAGTGTACCACCAGCTCGGGCTTCCCGAGGGATTAGATACTCCGATATTCGCCATGGCAAGGAGCTCGGGGTGGGTTGCGCACTGCATAGAGCAATACCAGAGCAACAGGCTGATAAGGCCAATCGAGAAATACACCGGGAAGATAGGCATAAGGTACATACCCATTGCAAGGAGGCGATGAGTTGAAATACAGGGCAACGCTCATAAACGGGGACGGAACGGGTCCGGAAGTGGTCGATGCCGCGCGCAGGTGCATCGAGGCCGCGGCGGACAGGCACAACTTTGATATACTCTGGGAGGAGATGCCCGCGGGGGAGTCTGCGCTTGAGGAATTCGGCTCGGCGCTCCCGGAACGCACGATAAGGTCCATAGCGAAAAACCGCATCGCATTGAAAGGGCCGATAACCACGCCGATAGGGAAGGGATTCAGAAGCGTAAACGTCGGGCTCAGGCAGAGGCTCGACCTATATGCGAATGTCCGGCCGGCGAAGCTCTTCAAAGGACTGAAGTCAAGGTATGATGAGGTAGACCTTGTTGTCGTCAGGGAAAGTACAGAGGATCTCTATGCTGGGATAGAGTTCGCGCCGGGAGCCAAGGACACAAATGAGCTGATAAGGTTCGCCGAGAAGAAGACCTCCAAGGCCATAAGGAAGGGCAGCGCGGTATCGCTGAAGCCCATATCCAGATACGCGAGCAGGCGCATAGTGGAGTTCGCGTTCGAATACGCCAGGAGGAACCGCAGGAGGAAAGTTACCGCCGTCCACAAGGCGAACATAATGAAGTACACGGACGGATTGTTCCTCGAGACCGCAAGAAGCGTCTCTAAGGGGTACAGGAGCATCGCCTTCGAGGACAGGATAGTCGACAACATGTGCATGCAGCTGGTATCGAAGCCGGAAATTTACGACGTGCTAGTATGCCCAAACCTTTACGGCGACATAGTATCGGACCTATGCTCCGGGCTGATAGGCGGACTTGGGATGGCGCCAGGAGCAAACATAGGCAGCAGGTGCGCGGTCTTCGAGCCGGTGCACGGCAGCGCCCCAAAGTATGCTGGAACGGACAAGGTAAACCCAACCGCAACGATAATGAGCGCTGCGCTAATGCTCGAGCACATGGGAGAAAAGGCGGCATCAAGGGACATCAGCGATGCAGTTGCGGCAGTAATCAGGGAGGGAAAATACCTGACATACGACCTGAAGCCCAGGGACCACGTAGGCACAAGAAGGATGGCCGATGCGGTAGTTGGCAGGATAAAAAAGGCGAGAAAATGACCATAGCAGATGATATTGCAAGGTACGTTGGATCTGTGTCGTACCGCGACATCGACATGGATACGGTGCATGCCACGAAGGTAAGGATAATAGACGACATCGGATGCGCGATAGCGGGTTCGTTGTCCAAGCCTGCCGTGATAGCGGTGAGGTCTGTGCAGGAATCGAAGGGGTCGCACCTATCGACGATACTGGGGACGAAAAGAAAGGCGGACCCGTCCCTTGCCGCATTCGTGAACGGGGCGATGGCGCGTTATCTCGACTTCAACGACACCTATGATTCCAAGGAGCTGTCGCACCCAAGCGACAACATAATGCCGGTGCTTGCCGTAGCGGAAGCATTCGGGAAAACAGGGAAGGATGCGCTGCTGGGTATCGTGCTCGCTTATGAGCTGCAGTGCAGGATGTGCGATGCGGCGAACCTGTGGAAGCTCGGATGGGATCATGTGATATACGGACTCATATCCATCGCTGGCGCATCCTCGCGGCTCATGGGCCTTGATGCGGAGAAGGCCGCGCAGGCGATAAACATATCATTGAATTCCCATCTTACGATGAGGCAGCTCAGGTCCGGGCAGCTCTCCATGTGGAAGGCCCCCGCATTCTCCAACTCCGCAAGGAACGCGATATTTTCCGCTATGCTTGCAATGAACGGAATGACGGGTCCGGCTCCGGTATTCGAAGGCGACATGGGATTCTGGAAGCAGGTGACCGGAAAGTTTAGCATAGACACCTCAAGGTTCGGCGGGAAGCGAGGGAGCTTCCGCATAAAGGAGACGCTGATAAAGCATTACCCTGCAGAGGTGAGGGCGCAGACCGCGATAACTTCAGCTCTCGAGGCCAGAAAGGCGATAGGCTCCGTGAATGGAATAAAAAGCATAGAGATAGGGACCAACGAGGCAGGATGGAAGATAATCGGGAAGGGTTACGAGAAGTGGCATCCCAAGACGAAGGAGACCGCGGACCACAGCTTGCCGTATGTGGTTGCAGTTTCCCTCCTCGATGGAAAGATAACCACAGCCTCGTATTCGAAGGGCAAGCTCAAGGACGGTAAGGTAGCGGCGCTCATGGGCAAGACAACGGTTGTCGAAAGGACGAAGTACACGAAGCTGTTCAACAAGGGCGGAACTGTCAATGCCGCCGATGTTGTGATAAAAATGAACAATGGCAGCATGGTAAAGAAAAAATGCATATACTCCAAGGGCCATCCAAGGAATCCTATGGACGATTCCGACATAGAGGAGAAGTTTATGAGCCTTGCCACGCCTAGGATTGGAAGAGAGAGATCCCGCAAAATGCTCAGGATGGTGTGGTCAATGGAAAACGTGAAGGATATTAGTAAGTTGCTTTCTATTGTTTCTGATGGTGGTTGAATGGCGAAAAAGGCTTTTGAATTCGTGAAGATAAACGAGCTTCCAAAGAAACCGAGGAAGAAGGGAGTAGTGGAGGTGAGGGTGCCGTACTATGCGTCGTCTCCCACGCTCACGTACATAGATGACCTTCTTGACGCATGGAGCGACTACTTCGACGGGATGAAGTTCGCCTGCGGAACAATGAGGATGATGGACAGGACGCTTGTCAGGAAGATAATAGATGCATGTCACGACCATGAAGTGTACGTGTCGACGGGGGGATTCGTGGAGCGCATAATTATACAGGGAAAATCCGCGGTCAACATGTATTTCGAGGAATGCCATTCGTTGGGATATGACGTAGTCGAGATATCCAGCGGGTTCGTGAACCTGAGCCTCGATGAGAAGCTGGAGCTTGTGAGCAAGGTCAGGGACCTAGGGATGAAGCCTAAGCCGGAGATATCCATGATGATTGGAGCAGGCGCTGGAACCCACAGGGTCGGCTACAAGCCAAAGATGAGGCCGCTCAAGGATTTCCTTGCGGAGGCAGAGGCACACATAGACTCCGGAGCAGAGATAATAATGGTTGAGTCGGAAGGGCTCACGGAGGACCTTCCACCAGGGAAATGGAGGAAGGATGTCATCATGGCGCTGATAAAGAGGTTCGGATACGAGCGCTGGATGTTCGAGGCGGCGGGCCCTGAGGTATTCAAATGGTACCTCCTCAACGTATCAAGGGACGCCAACCTGTTCATAGACCACACGCAGGTAACAGAATTCAATGCATGGAGGCTGCGGCTGTGGGGCGACGAGGGCATCTGGAAGGACTACAACAGGAAACATTAGCCCATCCAATAGAAACCGTTTTTAGCACGTTCGTGAGAATAGTGTGTATGCGGCATTGCCGCGACATGTGAGCTATGACTATCATAACCTCCATACTCAGTCCGCAGGGCACGCTTAGCGTAGCGACCATACTTATCATATCTTTCATCCTGGGGCTTCTCCACGGGGCCACCCCCGACGAGCACACGTGGCCGATAACCTTCAGCTACGCTATAGGGAGTTTCAGCACTAGGAAGGGCATGAAATCCGGATTCGCCTTCTCCGCAGGCTTCACCGCGCAGAGGGCGCTGCTCACTACCCTTGGATTCCTGGGCCTTGCCGGACTCTACATAAAGTACAACCTGGACGGGCCGGTATACGTGATAGTGGGCATAGCTATGGTGGTGGCCGGCGCGTACATACTCAGGAAGAGGATATACAAGCACATACCGATCGACGTGCTGCTCGGCGGGCACGGACACCACACGGGGCATGCGGAAAGGCTCGCACCGGAAAAGGCGCACTCGGGCGATGGCAGCGTCCCGCTTAAGGCAGCCGTAGTGCACGGATTGATAGCGGGGTTTGGTTTCGGCGCGTATGCCGCGATAATAACGTTCATACTCGCGCCGAAGGTACCCAGCATATGGTATGCGCCGCTTCCCGGGCTCATGTTCGGGATCGGGACCATGGTGATGCAGATAATATTCGGCGCCGTCTTCGCCAACCTCACCAGGATCAAGAAGTTGACAAAGAGCCAGGCGGAGCAGATAGGAAGGGGCACCGCGGGCAACACCCTTTACTACGGGGGCATATTCTTCGCAATAATAGGCATCCTGATAATCCTGTTCCCCGCGATCGACAAGATAGCCATAAGCACGGGCAGCAGCATACCCAACCTCGACTCCTTCGGCATATCGACGCTGCTCGTGCTCGTTGTAGTAGGGACGATAGGGCTCGGGAACCTTGTACTGGGGTTCAGGCGCATGTCCAGGCTTGCCTTGAAAAGTAGAGGATAGGATGCGGAACAATTGTGTAAAGTAAACCTGTAAAGTATCCACTTTACACTCTTTTATTCTTTCTC
>CAYSQH010000005.1:24313-28401 GCA_964433165.1 Microcaldota archaeon | reverse complement strand
CTTTCGACTGCCTAAAGGCAGAGGATTACGCTACACCCCACACCCCTCTAACTTTCATTTATTGCAATGAAGCGTGCAATTCATCCAACGACCTAAAGGTCGTGGAACTCTTGCCTATGTGTTAAGGAATTCTGCAAAAAGCCGGATTGCAAAGCAGGTCTACTTTACGTATCTATAACAGCGTGTTGCGGTTCCGATTTATGAGGCTGCCCTCTACCTTATAAGAAAACGGAGCTGCCATAACAGAAGAGTGAATCATTGAGTGATATATTAAGATATAGAGAAGTAGATTAAGATACATTGATATACATTTTCTAATATAAACTATAAGCGCCACAGGCTGGAGCTAAATCATGTTTCGATTTTGGTTAATTCAGCTCCGTTGGCGGGATTGACCTGCCGAGAAGTTACATGCAAATCCTTTCGGGGCCACGAGATGACAAAATTAATAAAGTCTGGTTTTCATAGGTAAGCGGTGTTATGGCTAGGGATGCTCTTTACGGTCATGTGATAGTCTGTGGCTACGGGACGGTAGGCCAGAAGGTGATAGAGATCATAATGGGCAAGAACCTGCCGTTCGTGGTCGTCGAGAACGACCCGAAGAAGATATCGCACCTCAACGAGCTTGGGTACCGCGCCGTGGAGGGGGATGCGACAAACTCGAATACGCTGAAGAAGGCTGGGATAGAATCAGCCAAGGCAATAGCAATATCGATGGACGACGACGCCAAGAACCTGTTCGCGGTGCTTGCGGCGAGGGACCTCAACAGGGGCATATTCATAGCCGCGAGGGCTAACGATGACTTCGTAAGGGAGAAGCTCATAGAGGCGGGGGCGGACCACATAGTCATGCCCAACAGGGCGGCGAGCAGGGAGATAGTTAACGAGATAGTAAAGGGAAACCGTAAATGAACGATAACCAGGCAGGAGACAGCTCAACTGAACGGCTGATAACAATACTGCTAACCGTGGCGGTTGTGTTGGGCCTGCTGTCAATATTCACCATCTGGCTGATAACGCGCAATGCGTATGCCGCAAGCTACTACACAATATCCTCGCTTTTCGATGCCAACAGCGAGGGCGCATCAGGCTACATAGCCGCGGTGCTTTCGACAAACAGCTATGCGTTCTACGAATTCATAACCGTGTCCGTATTGGACGGGATAGCCAAGGCGGTGCTCATAGGTTTCCTCATCGCCTCGTTCATAAACCTGCTTTCGGGGGTTGACATACAATCAAAGCTGGGGCTCAATGCGCCGAAGAACCTCAAGGGCCACGTGATAGTCTGCGGCTACTCCATGCTAGGGGAGATGCTGTGCCAGGACCTCAGGGAGGAGAGGCAGGATGTCATAGTCATAGACAAGAGCCAGGACAAGATTAACATGATGCACGATCTCGGCCTGCAGGTGTTCGAAGGCGACTTCACCACCGAGGAGGTACTAAAGGCAGCATCGATAGGCACTGCGAAGGCCATAATCTTCGCTACGGAGAGCGACTTCGTGAATCTTCTTGGGGTCGTGACCGCGAGGCACATCGCTCCCGACCTGAACATAATAGCTAGGTCAAGGGACGAATCCAGCGTAAGGAAGATGCAGAGGGGCGGCGCAAGGCTGTGCCTGGTCCCGGAGATAGTGGCGGGGCTTAACCTCGGGGAGAGGGTATCGAAGTGATCCCATGGCTAACATGAAAAAGGCGAAGAGAAGGCTGATGATGATCGTGGTGATCCTGTACGTGCTTTCGATAGTCATAGCCATCGCAGCAGGAGGGGGCGTGGTCGCATCCATAATAGATTACACCCTCGGGGCATTCCAGATAGACTTCAGCGTAATGGGGTTCGCCGCGGCATCAAATCCGCTGATACTTCTTTCGAAATTCCTTAACGCCAGCATATTCCCGATACTCACGGCGGTTCTGGCTGCGGGATTCTTCGATTTCATAGGCAGCATAAACATGAAGGAGCGCATCGCGATGGCCAGGATACGGAGGCTCAGGAACCACGTGGTTGTCGCCCCGTACAACAACTTCGCCCGCACGCTGCTCGCCGAATTGAGAAAGGCCAACAAGCCAACGGTGGTCATAACTGAGAACAGGAGGGACCTTAACAGGATCTACCGCGAAGGGGAGCTTGCGATGTATGGCGACATAAGGCTCCTCAGCACCTTCAGGACCGCGAACATAGGCAGCGCGGAATGCATGGTCGCATGCAGCGACAACGACGTGCAGAATGCGCTGATATCCATAACAGCAAGGGCGGCCAATCCGCACATCAAGGTGTTCGGCAAGGCGAACAGGAGGGAGAACTCCGCGGGGCTCAGAAAGGCCGGGATAAGCAACGCAATGACGATAGAGGACACCGCAGGGGAGGAGATAGCCGAGATCATATCAAGGAAGATGTCCTTGGGAAAAGCATGATGCCTGCGCCGAAGCGCAGGCGCGTTTCTGAGGTTTGCCAAATGTTCCTTGGCATAGTTATTACCCAGCAAAGGTATTTAACTCTTTTTATTTGTGTATAAGTTTATTTATAATTATACATTAACTTTTACTTTGATACAAAGATTTATATATTTTGGCTGGCAGATAACTGCAGGGAAGTCGCGCAAGCCTGCGCCAATACAAATAGGTAAAATGCCTGTGTCGTAAGCGCTTCTTCTGGGGTTCGCCTGTTAGCTTGGCGTAGGTGCGTTTTCTGGGGTTTCCGCAATGGGACTTGGCAAAAGCGAGCATGAGCTCGAGAGGGGCATAGATTCCGTGATAAAGGAAATCGACGGCATGTACCGCGCAGACCTTAAGGACGAGGAGAGGCTGGATTCCAAGATGGGAGATATCTCACTGAGGGACGAGCTCATATGCCACATACGGGAGGTGGTGCGCTGCAAGAAGATAAGCGAGCGCATGATGGCAGAGCAGTCCAGGGACGTGAGGTATACGATGAGCATAGAGGTCTCCAGGAACGGGATGTCTTATTCCGTCGTACAGAGGGTCTGCACGGGCATGAAACAGTAGCCACGGCGGTCGTTTGTTTTTTTCTTTCTTTTTTCTTTTCATTTTGCATTTCATGACTGCGCACCATTCCGTTTTTAATGGTTGGAAGCAGAATAATCGCATGGACAGGCCGCAAATAAGCATCTGCGAGGGGGTATACGAGCCGCGGGAGGATTCTTACCTTCTTGCAGACTCGGTGCGTGAGCATGCGCACGGCAGGACGCTGGATCTCGGCACAGGTTCAGGCATCCAGGGGATCACCGCAGCAATGAAGGGCTGCGACGTGACCTTCTCCGATATCAATGGAAAGGCGCTGGATTGCGCGCGGGCCAATGCCTCACGCAATGGCGTAGACGGAGAATTCGTAGAATCCGATATGTTTGGCGGAATAAATGGGAGATTCGACACGATAATCTTCAATCCGCCATACCTGCCCGGCGAGGATAGGGCAAGCATCGACCTTGACGGAGGCAGGGATGGCAGGGAATTGATAGACAGGTTCATCGCATCATACAAGGAGCATCTTGAGGATGGAGGGATTGCGCTGCTCCTGGAGAGCTCGTTCAACGATTATGCAAGGAACATGGGCAATGGGGCCGAACTGGCGGGAAAGGAGCACTACTTCTTCGAGGACCTTGTCGTGCTGCTGCTACGATAGAATTTGCTCCTCCTCTCCTGGAAGTACTGCATGGCATTCGCCCAGGCGCCTCCCCTCTTCAGGAACGGACTGAACCTCTGGCCTATCGACTGTTTCTCCTGCGCCTTCTCGCATATCTCCGCGAACTCCTCGTTGGACAGTCTAAACCCGGAGGATTTCGCATCCTCGTCCACGTGACTTATGCTGCCTGCCTTAGGTATCGCAACGACGTTCTTGTGAGATATCACCCATGCAAGGGCCACCTGGGGCGCGGTCATGCCGCTTGGCTTCCCTATCCCATCGAGGAGGTCGTAGGTCTCCCTATACTTTGGATCGAAAAGCGCCCCCTGGCCGAGCGGGCTGTATGCTATTACGGTTATCGCGTTGTCCGAGCAGAAGTCAAGCATCTCCGCCGCTGCACCCCTTACGAAAACGCTGTATTCTATCTGGTTTGAGACTATAGGATATT
>CAYSQH010000005.1:0-24303 GCA_964433165.1 Microcaldota archaeon | reverse complement strand
CCTCAATAAGCTCTTCCGTATCGAAGTTGCTCACCCCTATGTGCCTTATCTTGTCAGAATCCGCCAGCTCCTCCATGGCACGCATCGTCTCCTTTATTGGTATGCCGTGGTTGGGCCAATGCAACTGGTACAGGTCTATGCGTTCAATGCCAAGGCGCTCAAGACTCCGGTCGCATGCCGATATCACATCATCGTGCCTGAAATGTCCGGGAGAAACTTTGGTCGCCACGAATGCCTTCCTCCCCTTCACCGCAGAGCCGACGAGCGACTCGTTGGCATACATCTCCGCGGTATCTACCATGTCCATGCCTATCGACAGCGCATGCCGTATGGACTGAATCTCCGATTCGGGAGAGGATCCCATCTTCCACGTACCCATCCCAAGCTCAGGTACGGTCTCCTTGGTGCCTCCTAGGCCCTTGCGCCTTATTTCGGCCATAAGATACATACTGCCTGCTGGGATATTTATTTGCTGCGGTTTGCTGCCGGGCTGGCCTATAGCCGAAACTTCTATTACCGCGGCAATTGGAGCAATATAAGAGAAAACCGAAATGAAAACCTAAACATCTAGCAGGGTATATATAACTTGAGATTTCATACAGATACGTACTGGTGATCAGATGAGCAAGACCGGAAACACCAAAAGCACGATAATAGACATCCTTGGAAAGAAGAACGAGACGCTTACGGACCTGAGCAGGAAGCTCAACCTTGCGCCATCCACGGTAAGCCAGCATCTGCAGGAGCTCATGGACTCCGGAGACATAAGGCTGGTGGAGGACAGGCCGCGGAAGTGGAAGTACTACGAGCTGAATAATGCTAATGATAATTCGGGGAGGAGGGGCGGATTCGACATAAGGGGCCTGAGGAGGGCTGCTGCGACGTCATTCGTAGTCGTAGCCCTGGTCCTCGTGGCGGCATTCCTGCTGCTTTCAAGGCATGGCACATCAGGCTACCTTGGTGCGCAGCCGGTGTATATAACGCCTGGCTCCGCAGTACCTGCAGGCAGCACGGTATTCTCTGTCTCCGATTCCCCTTCACTGTACAATATAAGCGCATTGTTCATAACGGTTGACAACCTCAGCGTCCACAGCACCAGCACGGGCAAATGGTACAACGTAAAGATTCAGACAAGCACATTCAACCTCGTAGCGCTGAAGAACATATCGGCTATAATGTCGGGCACGAAGCTGCAGGCTGGAGAGTACAACGAGATAGCGCTGAACATATCTAATGCCATAGCCACGGTGAACGGAACGAACGAGAGCGTGCTGCTTCCAAGCGGCAGGCTCAGGATATTCGGGGACTTCAACATAAGCAACAGCACCAACTCATCGCAGTGGCTCAACCTCGACTTCGACCTGGAGCATTCGCTACACATGACGGGCAACGGCACCCTGATAATGACCCCGGTGATAAACTTCAGGCAGGTCTCTGACAACAGTCTTGAGCTCAACCAGAACTCCATAATAGTCGCAAAGGGCCCGGGAAGGATAAGGGCATACTGGGAGATGGGAATGGATGACAAGGGCAACATGAAGTACAACTACTCGATGCCGCAGAACACGGTCATTGAGATGAGGGACGGGCACGTGATCCTCAATGGGATCGGACCGGTACCGCTGGTAGTCAGGGGTCACGGCTTCTTGATATTCGGTGGGGACGAGTCCAACATAATAAACATGTCGGCGAACGCGGAGGATTACAACGCCATAGCAGCTAACGGGATAGTGGTCCTGCATTGCTTTGGCTCGGACTATGTGGAGGCAAACGGAATAAACATGTCTAATGCAACAGCATTCGCAAAGGGATGCTGCTACCCGGCTTCATCAAACGGCAGGGAGTTCGGCAGGTGCTACCGCCCGCCGGAAGGAGAAAGGATACAGGTGCAAGTGAACCGGAAGGAGGGCCTTGACGTAAGCGCAAGGGCGCTGAACAACGGCAGCTTTGAGGACATCTTCGGCATGCAGAACAACTCCACGATGCTGAACATCTCGCAGGGCAGCAACGGCATAACCGTGGATATAAAATGCAACTATGAGAACGGGGCGATGACCTGCACGCGCAATGGCAATGTGATAATGCCAGGAAGCATCCCAATACCATCGATTATAGGTAGATGGTCTAACGGAAACATGGAAGACCGGGGCGAGGCAGGAGCTGGCGCGGTGAGGAACATGGGCAACGGAGGCGAGCAGTCTGCGCACCCGATAATAATAGTCAACACCTCATCGGGCGCGGAGGAGGATGGAAATACCGTGACTGTGAACTCCTCCACAAGTTCAAACATGGAAACCGGCCAGGGCGCAGAGATAGTCGGCAATGTAGTAGGAAACGTAATGGTAGGCTGACCGGACCATTGCGGTCCATCAGCAGCCCATAACGTATAAACCGCAGTGGTTTATACGCTTACTGGATTGTCCAGGCGGAGCATGCCCAAGACCCTGTTCCTGCTCATTGCAGGTACGGACGCATATGCGAGCGTCTGATGTATGTAGTCCCCAGCAAGCACATGGTTCGTTGGCCCCGATATGTTGCAGTCAACGCTCAGTGTAAGGGGCTTGCCCTCGTTCATCCTATCTATAATGCTGCGGTGGATGAAAACGCACTCGTTATACGGAAGTTTCCTGTATTGCTTCTCGGATATCTGCTTTATCTCGCTAGTCTGCGGGTTCACTGAGGCAAACACCCACGCGCTGCCGTTTTTCAGCGAATCGGTTACCCAATGCGGTATGCCGCTGTAGCTTACGAAAACCACCTCGGGCAGCGGCGTTCTTCCCCGCACCATCAGTCCGCTTGTTACAGTCTCGCCGGACTGAGCCAGTCCATGAGCTGCCTGCAGCGCCTTCGCCTCACCAACGGTCATCCTGCTTTGCGTCAATGAAACATGCAATTCCCTTCGCATTGTTACCGTTGCCATAGTATCAGTAGATTTGCTGTTTCCAGTAATATATAAATGTTGCATAGGATATCCTGGGCGGTTTAATTGGCTCGCCAGGGTAGGGATTTGAACCCTAAATTCCGTGAGGAAACCGGTTTGCCTGTTCGCATCACCAATCAGCTCTTGATGCTTTGAAGCTCAAGACCGGCGCGTTACCGGATTCCGCCACCCTGGCACAAAAGTAGTTTTCGGCTCAACATATATTATTGTTGCTCTTTGCCATTTCTGCCCCTGTGCTGCCTGACGTCAAGTACCCTCTTCAGTATGCTGCTCACCCCCTCCTTTACGTCCCAGTACCTCTCCTCCTTCCACGGATCCCCGTGCATGTTGTACCCCCTCTTTTCCCAGAACCCCGGCCTGTCCTCTTCCATCACCTCTAGGCCGTCTATCCACTTGGCGCTCTTCCAAAAGTACAATCCGGGTATTATGGCCCTGAGCGGGCCACCATGATCAGGCTCAAGGGGCTTGCCATTGAACCCAAATACGAGCATCGCCCCGTCGGCGGTCGCCAATTCCATTGGTATGTTGGCGGTGTAGCCCACGCTGTCCGAATGCTCCATCACGAAGGAGCCCCTTGGCGCGGCCTTCTCCAATATCCCCTTTATCGGTATGCCCTCCCATTCGTCGCCTACCCTGGACCAGTGGGTGACGCAGTCTATGCCTATCACCTTGCGCTCGTGCGGCAGGGCCATTAGTTCGTCCCAGCCCATCGAGTAGGGCTTGTCTACGGCGCCGAACACCCTAAACCTGAACTCCTTTAGATCTATATTTGGAGCATCGGTGGCACTGAGCACCGGGAACGTTTTCGACTGTATCTGCCCGGGAGGTATCTTCTTCTGCACGGTTAACTTCGGATTCCTCATGATAAAACACTTTCCATTGGTGTTGCCATGGATTTTGATGGATTGAAAAACGCGATACTGGAAAAACTAGGACACGCCGTCGACGACGGCAGAAGATCAAGGCTGTGCATAGGGACATCGCAGAGCATGCTCTCCACAAGGTGGAGGTATGGGTTCAACGGCAGGAACGCCACGGCATACATGCATCATGCATGGAGAAGGGCTGGAGGCAAGGTATTCATAGACCCCGCATTGGAGGCGAACCCGCACATAGTTATATCAGGCATGAGCGGATTCGGGAAGAGCACCCTCCTGAGGTCGCTGCTCCTTGGGATAAGGAAAAGCAATATATCGTGCATAGTGTTCGATGCCCATGACGAGCATTCCTCTGCAGTAAGGGACATCGGAGGAACGGTATACGATTCCGCGTATTCGGGGATAAACCTCCTGGAGCTTGACGGGGCTACGGTTGGGGAGCGCATATCTGAGCTCTCAAGGCTCCTCAAGGAGGTCTACTCCCTTGGATACATACAGACGACGAAGCTGAGCGAGTGCCTCTGGTATACTTACAGGAAGTTCGGAGCCAGGGGCAGGGAGGACAGGAAGCTTCACGGCACCCCGACGATAAAGGACCTGATAGCGGAGCTCGGGATATTCATAATGAACTCGAAGAGCGTGGGGGAGAGGAACTCCCTGCTCCACATAAGGGCGAGGCTTGCCCAGCTGAACACGGATTCCTTCAAGGGCACAGGACTGGATTCCAAGGGGCTCGCATCAGGGCTGCACTCATTCGCCCTAGCAAGGATGAAAAGCAGGGAATCACGGATAATATACGTAGAGGAGCTGCTGAGCAGGCTCTATTCATCGATGCACGACAAGGAGAAGCAACGGGGATTGAACCTCTATGTCATGGTGGACGAGGCGCACTTCCTGATGGATGAATCTGGCAGCGGGCTGATAGTCACGAAGCTAATAGAGGAGGGCAGAAAGTATGGCGTAGGAGTCATAATAGTCGCGCATGCCTCCAGCACCCTCAACAAAAAGATAATGGCGAACTGCTCAACCTTCATGACGTTCTATGCAAGGGAGCCATCGGAAATCGCGTATGCCTCTAAGGTGCTATCATGCGGCAGCCAGGAGGCGGCGGAGGCGATAAGGGCCAGGATATCAGGGTTGAAGAAGCACGAGGTGATACTTGTAAGCAGCGTGATTAGGAAGGCGGTCGTTGTCTCGACACCTAAGTTCAGGGACCTGCCCGGTGCAGTAGAGAGTTCCGGCGGTGGGGAGGTACTTGCGTTACTCAGGGCTAGATGCAGGAGACCTATAAGCTTAGGCGCGCTTAGGATGGAGGGGATAGATGTAGATGGAAAGGGAATGGCAGCGGCATTGTCCACGGGGGAGTTTGAGGTTGAGGACATATGCACTGACAGGACGGACAGGTGGATAATGCTGCGGAACAGGTCCCTGAGCATCGCCCATGAGGTGTGGGTTGGCCACATATCAGAGGTTCTGTCATCCAACGGTATACGCAACACAATAATCGACAATGCAACAGGCCCTGACATAAGGGCGTCCCATGCCGGGAGGGCGATAGCGGTAGAATACGAGACCGGATCCAAGTCGGTGCGCAGCACATCCAGAATGCTCGCGGAGAGGTCAAAGGGCTACGACATGGTTGCGGTCGTAACTGGGGAGCGCAATGTGGATTATTACTCTAGGACCTTCGCTAAAGGCAACATACGGGTATTCGAGGAGAAGAATCTGAATCGGATGGTAGAATGCATTATTGGCACGGGTCCGGACAATAATGTCCGGGAGTCCGGACAATAGCGCATTAAAGCCTAATCAGGTTATTCGGTACGTTTTTGCATTTTTTTGGCGGCGTGAAATTAATCTCTAGGTGGAAATCACTTGCAATAAGCGCCGCCTCCTCAAGGCGCCCGGCCCTTATGCTTTCATTGAATATTTCCCTGGCTTCCGACATTACGTGCAGAGGTATTAACTCATTGGGGAACTCCCGGCGTGGTTGCTTGAAAGGCAGTATCTTGGCTTGTTTATTCACTATGCTTGCTGTGCTCATTTTATCACGTTTCACTTTATGGTTTTCCAAATATATAAAACTAACAGAAGGATTCCAGACGGGAGCACATGCCTAGTAGATTCGACCATATGGCGCATTTGCGGCAATATGCCTCATCCCGCCCCGCACTGCCCCAAATGGCAGATAGAGCAAGATATTAATATGTTTATGGGCTTATTATTTAACGAATTGGATTCCGGTCCAACTTCTGCTCTTTTTGAGTGAGCAAATGGCCAACATATACGATATAAAGTCTTCAGACCTCATAAGGCTAGCCGCGGACAGGCTCAAGGGCAAGCTGGACAAGCCGACTTACATAGACTATGTGAAGTCGGGATCGAACAAGGAGAGGATACCGCAGGACCCGGATTTCTGGTACGTCAGGAGTGCATCAATACTCAGGCAGGTATACCTGAACGGGCCAATAGGGGTATCTAGGCTCAGGACAAGGTACGGCTCCAGGAAGGGCCACGTAGTGCACAGGATGCACCACAGGAGGTCCGGAGGCAGTATCATAAGGGACTCGCTCATGGGTCTTGAGAAGCTCAATTACGTCAAGAACACCAAGGGAGGCAGGGTGATAACCCCGCAGGGCCGGTCCTTCGTAGACCGGATATGTAAGGAGTTGAATAACGCTTAAGTAGAATTCCATGGAGGAAAACGAGGCGGATTACCAGAAGAAGCTGAGGAAAAGGGTTTCTGATGCGTTGAGGAACGCCCAGATGGAGGAGAGGAAGAAGGAGCTGATGAGACAGTTCCTCGATTCCAAGGCCTATGAGAGGCTCATGAACATAAGGATCTCGAACCCAGACCTCTACAACCAACTGGTGAATCTCGTCGCAGCCCTTGCTCAGGGAAACAGGGTATCTGGGAAGATAACGGACGACCAGCTCAGGTCCATACTTTCCAAGATGACAAGCAGGAGGGAGCCAACCATAGAGTTCAAGCACAAATGAGTTGTATCGGATGTCGAAGAAAAGCGCTTACAAGAAACAGAGGCTCGGCAAGAAGCTTAAGCAGGCAAGGAGAATGCCGCTTCTAGCCACGCTGAGGACGCACAGGAAAATGCAGCAGAACAGGTTCAACAGGAACTGGAGGTTCCAGAAGCTCAAGATAGAGGACAAGGGCAAGTGATCACATGGCGAGCAGACTGCTTACGATAAACATAAGGAAATACCTCTCAAGGCAGCCGAGGAGGAAGAGGCCAATGAGGATAGCGCACTACGTGAGGCGCAGGATAGCTGGGGCGACCAACGTGGGCGGCGACAGCATAAAGATAAGCAAGGAGCTCAATTCCATAATGCTCAAGGAGAACATGAGGAGCATGAAGCCGCTGAAGGTCAACATAAGCATCGAGAACGGCATAGCGACCGTTACGCCATTCGAGGTAAAGGCCAGGCCGGTGTCCACGGTAAACCCCCCGCAGGGGACGAATGCGGCAAAGCCAAAGGAGGATAAGAAAGCCATGGCGGTGAGGAAGCCTTCGGGTAGCGGCGGGGAGGCGAAGGCACAGGATAAGCCCAAAGAGAGCAAGGGCGAGCCTGCAGCCAAGAAGTAGATGGCAATGGAGGCTGCCAAGTACAGAGTATTGGGCAGCGATTACATAGGCGTTTTCTGCACCACGAGCGACGACATGGTATTGGTTGGAACCAGGCTCACCAGCAACGTCAAGGACAAGATGTCGTCCCTCCTGGAGGCAAGGGTGGTTGACATGTCGATATCGGGCTCCGACCTCATAGGCGTCTTCTCAAGGGCCAATTCCAATGGGGTTATAGTTTCCAACTTAATCCTAGACAACGAGCTTGATGCCCTAAAGAAGGGGGCGGGGCTGGGAATCAACATAGGGGTCATAAGCAGCGACCTGAACGCGATAGGCAGCAACGTGCTGGCTAACGACAAGATGGCGATAATAAACCCCGATTACGATGCGAGTGCGGAGAAGGAGATAGCCGACGTGCTTGGAGTCGAGGTCATAAGATCCTCCACAGGGGGTTTCAAGACGGTAGGCGCGAACAACATACTCACGAACAGGGGCCTTGCGGTAAGCAACAGATCCACCGCCAAGGAGAAGGAGGACTGGGACAACATCACGGGATTCGACTCCATACTGACAACTGCCAACGGCGGAGGACTTTACATAGGGCTCGCGGCGGTCGCCAATTCAAACGGGGTTGCTGTGGGTGACTCGACTACGGGATACGAGCTTGCAAGGGTGGTTGACGCCCTTGAATGAGAATATTAAAGCATGAGCAGCGTAATATTAGCATGGCCGGAGATTCAGATTCGAACAGGGAGCAATCGCTCGATGAGCTAAGGTACATGCAGAGCATATACCAGGGCCAGTACGAGGCGATAAGCGCATCGATAAACGCGGTCATGCAGGAGATGCAGGCCCTTGGATCCGCCCAACGCACCCTGGAGGGAAACGAGATGCTTAAGGACAAGGATGTTCTCGTCGGCCTCGGAGGAGGCACATACGCAGTGGGCAGGATCCCCGACAACAATTCGGTGCTCGTCTCCGTCGGCGCGGGATACCTCGTGGAGAAGGATGTGGCTTCAGCAACTGGCTATGTGGAATCCCTCATCAAGATGCACACCGAGGAATTCAACAGGCTTGCTAGCAGCAGGAAGCAGATAGAGAATGCACTGATGGAGCTTTCGTACAGGATTGAAGGGGCATAACGGGTATTTCGATGTTTGATGGGTTAAGGAAGAAGCTCTCCGATGCTGTCAAGGGCTTCATCAAGAAGGAGGAGGTCAAGGGTGAGCGGGAAAAACAGGAAAGTGGACAGGAGGATAAGGAAGCTGCCCGGGCGGAGGAAGATGAGCAGGAAGACGAACCGGAGGAGGGAGAGACCGAGGAAGAGGCAGGAAAAACGAATGATGAGCCCAAGGCAGAGGAGAGGGAAGTCAAATCAGGTCAGGAACCCGCAAATATTGAGGCGCATGATGCCGCAGATGACAGAGACGAACAGCAAAGGCAGATTGCCAAGGGGGGGAAACCGGGGCCAATCATTGATAAACCGATAGCCAGAACTGAGCCGCAGGGCGCCTATGAAGATATAAAGCATGCGAAGAGACCCGGGGAACCCAGAAGGCCTGAGCAGCAGGCGAAGAAAGGAAATGATGGGATAATAAAGCTGTCGCTCAAGACGAAGATAAAGGGCGCGTTCCTCGGCACTGTAAGACTCAACGAGAAAGAGATTGACGATTTCCTGGAAACGCTCAGGATGTCGATGCTCGAGTCCGACGTTTCCTATGGCACCACCGAGCAGTTCGTGGGTGACCTTCACGGGAAGCTCATGGAGAAGCAGATAAATTCCAGGAGGATAAGGGAGGCGATAACGGAAAGTGTTAGAAGTTCCCTGTTCTCCATCCTCCAGAAGGGCAACTGGATAGACATATACGATTTCGTAGAGAGGAGGAGGCAATCTGGAGAGCTTCCAGTAAAGATACTGTTCCTAGGGCCTAACGGGGCGGGTAAGACCACCACGATAGCAAAGATATCGAGCCGCTTCAAGGAGATGGGGATCGGCAACGTCCTGTCGGCGAGCGACACATTCAGGGCGGCGGCAATAGAGCAGATAGAGCACCATGCGAAGAAGATAGGTGTCCCGATCATAAAGGGGACGTACGGAGCTGATCCCGCAAGCATAGCATTCGACACCATAGCCTATGCAAAGGCCCACAGCATAGGCGTAGTGCTCATAGACAGCGCTGGAAGGCAGGAAACGAACAAGAGCCTGATAAATGAAATAGAGAAGATGGTAAGGGTTGCGCAACCGGACATCACGATATTCGTAGGGGAGAGCACGTCGGGAAACAGGATTGCGGAGCAGATACTCGAGTTCAGCAAGCACGTCAGGATTGACGGGATAATACTCACCAAGCTCGACTGCGACGCGAAAGGAGGAGGCGCTCTCTCGATATCCCATACTACAGGGATACCCATACTGTTCTTCGGAGTTGGCGAATCATACGACGCGCTGATGCCGTACAGCCCGAACTACATAGTCGATGCAATATTGCCGGAAGGCGGATGAGCGGAGCAAACTCAGGTTAAATAGATTTTTCCATGGTGCTGTTCCCTGTGTAACCATAATCTGGCATACCTACAGTTACTCCAGTTAAATCCCCCAAATACTTGCTGTTTTTCCGAATATAAATACTTTATCGCTCAATATGGCCTTGAAACAGCAGAAGCGGGATGACAGCCCGAAATCAATGCTTCTTCACGCCCTCGCGGCAACCTGTTTTTATACTTTCGCTGACATCCAGATACTGCGTGGTTTTGATGGACAAGGCGCTCGAAGCGATTGAGGACCAGGTCCTTCAGCAGATGGCTGGCAGGTTCTCGGAGATAACGGACATAGAGAAGAGAAACGAGATAGTCACGAGCCTGTGCAAGAAGTTCAGCCCGGACATGCCCCAGGCGAGCATAAACTCCATCATAGACGACATGAACGACCTCAATCCGATAACCGAACTGCTGGTCGACGAGGACATCGAGGACATAATGATAAACAACACCGAGGCGGTGTTCGTATTTAGCTCCAAGAGGGGGCGCCTGAAGCTTGACTTCAGGATGGGGAACCGCGATATACTTAGGAGGTTCACCTCGAAACTCAGGTTGTACATGACAAACAGCGAGTACAAGGGCAACATAATGGACATACACCTGCCCAATGGCAGCAGGGCTAACATCGTGTCATCGCCTACGGGATACGACATAACGATAAGGAACATGAAGAGGACCCCACTCAGCATAATAGACCTTATCAACAACCAATTGCTTGACTATGACATGGCAGCGAGGCTGTGGCTTTACGTGGATGGATTGAAAGTGAGGCCTGCCAACATACTCATAGGCGGGGTGCCGGCAGCAGGAAAGACCACGCTGCTAAACGCGATGTTCTCGTTCTTCAGGCCGGACCAGCGAATCGTCACCATAGAGGAGACATATGAACTGGACACGAGCACGCAGGAGAACTGCGTCAACCTGGAAACCAGCGAGAACCTACCCATGGAATCCCTTGTGAAGAACGCGCTTAGGATGAGGCCGGACGTCATAATAATCGGGGAGGTGAGGGGAGCGGAGGCCAACGACATGATAACAGCGATGAACGTAGGCAAGATATCCATGGGGACCATACACGGCTCATCGTCAAGGGACATAATAAACAGGCTGGAGCACACCCCGATGAACGTGCCCATGGACATAATACCAGTAATAGACGCGCTCATAGTGGTATCGAACTTTTACAGGGGATCTACGCAGCACAGGAAGATAACTCAGATATCGGAGATAGCTGGAATAGAGACACAGGTACTTCTCTCGGACCTCTACAAGTTCGACTACAAGACCCAGCGCGGCTCACCGATACTCCCAAGCGTTACATACAGGGACATGCTTTCGAACATACTAGGGGTCCCGCCGACCGCGATACTTGCTGAGGAAAGGGTCAGGGCGGCAATCCTAGAGAAGCTCAACAAGATGGGCCGCAGGAACATAAGGGACATAAGCGAGGTCGTCAAGACCTACTACGACAACCCTGAGGCGGCGCTGAAGAGCCTCGACATCATGGGGGTAGAGCCCGCAGTTAATGTGTAGTCGATTATGTTGCCTATGGCGTGCTCACCAATCATAGGCATCACAACGATAAGGCCTATGTAGGATTTAACTATTAGAAATTACTATGCTGTGTTGAATGAAGGATAATTGGCCGATTATCCTATCATAAATTTCCTCTCCGCTCAGATTTCCGTTTTAACGTATTCCTTACCCATAATCTTTCAGGAGGCCATACGCCCAAAACCTCTGGATTGCCTCTGCGCATTTATTCTCATCATTCTTTGGGCGAAGGTTTTCACCATATTCGCGTTTGGTGCCCGAATTTTCACTTCGACTGCAAGTCTGTCCCAATATTGGCGTTGCTTTTGCCGCTTTTTGTAACCCATTTTCGCCACTTGCGTATTTCTCGTTTACGATACTTGCTCCTGTCAACCGTATCTTTGCGTTTTTCCTGATCGGTATCGCAATCTTTGCTTTGCTTCTACCCCAATATTCGGACGTATCATTCGTGTCGTGAGAGCCGTCAGCATTTACCTTCTTCGCGGTATAACCTTCCTTTACGGTCTCCCTTCCATGCCTCACTCCAATCTCTGCGGTCTCATCATGTCCTATATTGAGTTCCTTATACGAAGGCGGTTTGATTTTTGGCACAAAATCACGTATTTTATACCATGCAGTAGTGTAATCATCGTAATAAGGTATCATCCCGATTTCCACCAAACATCTCTAAATACCTTCAAGTCCTCTGTAATCTGCCCATTGGTGCCATACGGCTAGGTACTCAATAAAGGAATTCGGATACAGATATTGGCCGCCACGCTTTCCCCTATTCATTTTTTCCAATTCCTTGCCCCAGTTTGCCGCAAAGCGGAAATCAAAGAAAAACTTTCCGCGGATTACGTACATTTCGTTGGTTTCCGCCCAATCCCTATTGTCATTATAGGTCTCTTTCCAGATCTTCTTGGTCGTGCATGTAAACTCCTCAAGACTGGTCAGGTCTTTGTGAGGGATCGGCGCGCTACCATTATAATCTTTACTAGAGAAGGATTGAGGAGTCATTCAGCACGGCGACTTGATATGTGCAAAGGCTGCGCGAATTTTGAAATAAAAACACAAAGCTTCGGACTGTTCAGCATCATCAAGATGAAGAACAAGCAATGCAATTGTCCTTGTGCAAAGAACATGCTTGCGCCTTTCATAAGGGCATTCAAGTGTTCAAGATGCAAGCATACTGTTGAACGCAAGCAGGGCATGTATGCAAAGTAAGCATACATCTTTCTTTTCAAGCGAACATTTTAGGGCTTGTCACGGCAGGAAATCCTTGTTCCTTATCTTTTCCTTCAGGTAATCCTGGACGAACGTAAGCCTGGGGCCCTGCAGTGCGTCGGACTCCAGCTTCATCTTGGTCTTGAGCACCTTCTTCAGCTCCTCAGCCCACTCCTTGTGGCGGTTTATCCACGGATACGAAAGCATCTCCTCGGCCCTCTTGAGGTCGACGTCCGTAGCCTTGAGTGTGAGCCCCTTCAGGAAGTCGTATTCCTCTATGTCGGACATTGTTACCCCTATGAACTTCGCTTCAGGGGTGGCGATCTCGTTCCCGATGTACGCCAGGTTCATGCTCCCCGTCTTTATCGTCCAGTAGATGTACCACCCCCATGCGTCCGCATCGTTGAACACGTATACGGGGAGGTCCATGGCGGCGAACTTTCTGATCAGCCTTCTGGTTCCCCTGGCCGCCTGGCCTTGCGGGGATATAAGCACGCAGTTCTCCTTCTTCCATAGGCCCATCTCGTTCAGTATCTGCCAAAGCGCATCCTTCTCGACAACTAGGACGTACTTCGCCTTGACGTCCATGAACTCTATGTCGTTGTCGACGTCGCTCGGTATCGCCCATCCGCTCCTTCCCATCTTGCTGGCATCTATTGTCTGTTGTTCATCCCCGAACATGTCCGATATCTTCAGGTTCCCTGCCAACACTCCCTTCCTGTTGGCGTTGAGGTTGAGGTCCTCCCTCTTGAGGTCGAGCGCGACCTCAAGGTCCTCTATCAGCGGATTGGATTCCGACTGCTCACTGAATATGTTCTCGTCGACGTCTTCGCCAAGAGAGTACTTCAGCTGATAGTACAGCCCCCTTATCGTAGTGTGGAGGTTCTCGTTTATGAACTTGTGGCACTTCGACGCTATCGCAACCGTCTGCATGAAGCGCTTCGATTGGCTTATGTTCAGGAAATCTCTTTCCTCATGGGCCGGGCCCAGCGAGAGATAGCCCTTCTTCTCGTTGTAGACTATGTTGGAGCGGGTCCTGGAGCCGGTCACGAACTTCGGTGACTTCTTCGACTCTATGTCCCTGACTATCCCGTTTCCAAACTCCTTAAGCTTGGATGTCGCATTCTTGTCCGGTTTCTTCTGTGGCATAACAATCAGCTCTTCTCGTAGCGCTCCAATTCCCTTATTATCTCGTCCTTGCGCTTGCAGTCCTTGAGCGCGTGCTTCAGTACATCTGCAAGCGTCTTGGCAGGTATAAGCTTTATTCCCTTAAGGGTGGATTTGCTGAGCGTGACGTCGCCGAGGTTGCTCGCCGGCAGTATCACTGACTTTATCCCGGATTGGATTGCAGCCTCCACCTTGCTCGTCACCCCTCCTACCGGGAGCACCTCGCCCCTTACGGAGAGCGAGCCGGTCATCGCAAGCGACTGGCTTATCGGTATGTTCTCCATTGCGGATATGATGCTGACAGCAACTGATATGCTTGCGCTGTCGCCTTCCACACCCTCTATCTGTATGAACTGCACGTGCATGTCATAGTTGGCTATATCCTTGCCCATGTGCTTCTTTATTATCGCGCTGACGTTCTTCACCGCCTCGCTCGCTATCTTGCCCAACCGTCCAGTAGGTATGAACCTTCCCTCGGATCTTGACCCTGCGGGGGTGACCTCTGATACTATTGGTATGACTATGCCCGCAAAGGTGGTGGAGTTGCCTCCAAGTACTGCAAGGCCGTTGACCTTGCCCACCGCAAACCCTGACGTGCTGAATACCCTGTAGTCCTTCCTGAATTCAAGCTCCTGCGTCACCATCTGACCCTCTATGGATGTTGCAAGCCTCTTCGCCTCAAGGATCTCTGCCTTTGTAACTATCTTCCTCTTCTTCTCCACGGCTATGTCCCCGGCGGCCCTTACCAATCCGCCAAGGTCCCTGAGTATCAGGGTGAGCTTGTTCTTTCTGCCTGCCCTTCGGCGCGCCTCCTCTATTATCTCCTCAACTGCGCCATGGTCGAATGGAGGTATCTTTCCGTCCTTCTTTATCTCCTGCGCCACGAATTGCTCGAGCAGCTGCCTGTTCGTCGCGTTGTCCTCCATGGTCGATTCCATGAATACCTCGTACCCATAACCGCGTATCCTGGACCTCAGTGCAGGATGCATGTGCTGCAGGTCCTGGACGTTTCCCGCAGCCACAAGTATGAAATCAGCTGGCACGGGCTCCGTCTTTACCAATGCGCCGGAGCTCATCTCGCTCTGGCCTGTTATCGAATACCTCTTCTCCTGCAGCGACGTGAGCAATTCCTGCTGCGCCCGAGGCTCTAGGTTGGATATCTCGTCTATGAACAATACGCCCTTGTTCGCGCGGTGTATGGCGCCGCTCTCGACCCTCAGGTGTGCAGGGGTTCCAAGCCCCCCGCTCTGGAGGGGATCATGCCTAACATCCCCGAAGAGGGCCCCTGCCCTTGCGCCTGTAGCGTCAATGAACGGGGCGTGCGCCTGCCCGCTGTTGTCGACTATGAGCTTCGGCTCGTTGGCATCATTCATTCCGGGTATTCCGACACGCCTCACAAGGCCGCTCATGAGCAGCGCTACGGAGCCGAATATCATTATGCCGAGTATGAGCGCCGAGACCATTATTATCTCATAGCCCTTGACGAATCCGAATACCACTATCCCTATCAGTATCATGACAATAACGAAGACGACGGGGCCGACTATCGAGTTGCCGCGGTTGAGGGCCATGCGGTTCTTGGTCCTTTCCCTTTGTATTATCTGGCGCCCCTGTCCGTCTCCGAGCTTCTCAAGTGATTTTGGATCAGGATACGTC
Organism: Microcaldota archaeon; assembly: GCA_964433165.1. Classification (GTDB taxonomy): domain Archaea; phylum Micrarchaeota; class Micrarchaeia; order Micrarchaeales; family Micrarchaeaceae; genus UBA12276. Next base: position 8,779 of record CAYSQH010000005.1, on the reverse strand, counting down.
TTAACCGCCTTGACTATAGGCACGTTCTCGTCGTTGACGTTTTTGTATACGAGTATATCCTCGAGGCTTCCGGGAGGCAGCAGCTCTGCCATCGCCTGGGCAAGCATGGTCTTTCCGGTACCTGGCGCGCCTATCAGGAGAACGTTTCTCCTCTGCTTGGCGGCCTTCTCGATTATCTCGACGGCGTTCTTCTGGCCTATTACCTGGTCGATAAGCTTGTCAGGGATCTTCACATTTTCGGTGGTATTTGCCATGTTAGCCTCTCTGTATATTAGGATTTGACGAACTAGCGATATCCTTCGGAAGTAAAACTATTAATACCCATATACTTTCTTTAGGCGCATATTGCCTTCGCCGCAGAATCAGATTGCTTTTGACTCAGTTGAATCCCAGCCTCAGCTGCACAGGGGGCCTTTTCCGCTCCGGCGACGTCAAGTTCTGGGCTGACGGTACTTGCGCAGGGGCAAGCCCCTGCGCCTTTTCTGCGCCCAATTTCGGCACCGAGGCTGATTCTGACCTCATCTTGCGCAGTATGTTGTCCATGTGCTTCTCGCGCCAGTTAGATGAGTTCATGTACGCTTCGTCCATGCTGTCCTTTGTCACAAGAGTTATCACGGCGCCGGGAGCTGTCCTTCCAGTCCTTCCTTTCCTTTGCCTGCTCCTTATCCCGCTTGGCACGGGGCTGTAGTTTATCACCATAGGCATGTCAGGAACGTCTATCCCTTCCTCGCCTATCTGCGTGGATAGGAGTATCGTGCCGTTGGTCGATTCCCTGAACTTTGATATCGCCTCGTTCTGAGTCCTGTGGTTCATTCCATGCATCTTTCCTGCAAGCTGCACTGTATTCACCCCGTTGGACCCAAGTTTCCTGGCCAGCATCTCCATGGTGGAATGGTACTGTACGAAGACTATCATCTTCTTGTCCCTGTTGAAGTCAGATAGGTCTAGTATTTCCTTTACCTTGGGGTGCTCATGCCCTTCCCTCAGTGCAATCCTTGTGCGGAACAGAAGGTCGTTGAACTGCCTGCCTTTGACAAGTTCATTTATGCTCGCGGTCCTCCTGGCCCCCTGCATCTTTAACAGTGAGGTCAAATACTCATTGAGGGGGTAGATGCCCTCCGTCTGGACAAGGGTAAGCGCGTGCGAGAGGTAGCTTATCTTATGATAGGCGGTCGTGCATTTCCCCAGCTTCTCGAAACCAAAGTCGCCGGCCTGTCTGTCAGCCCACCTGTCTTCTATCTTTCCCTTTATCTTTTCGAAGTCCTTGCGCGAAAGCGCATAGAAACTTTCCGCGCTTGTAAGCTTGCTTTCCCTAAGCAGATTGAAATTGTAGTTTATCATTGACCGTATGGCGCCCTCAAGCTCCAGCATATGCTTCGATTTGCTGACCACGCGGTATGTGGTGCTGCTTTGCATGATGTACGGCACAATGTCAGGATCATTGGGAGTCCTGACGAAAGAGGCGGTGATACCGAGCCTCTTCTGTATGTCCCTGACTATCTCCGTCCTGCTGCTTGGCGTGGCGGTAAGCCCTATGGTCTGCACGCCCTTGCTGTTCAGCGCGGCTGCGATCTTGCAATATGCATAGTCGCCCCTCGTCTTTTGGCATTCGTCGAATATCACGTATCCGAACCTGCTCCAGTCCATATTATCCATGTCGCTGACTATCGTTTCAGGGGTCGCCACAATAACTTTCGAATCCATTTCCAGGGCTCTCCTGTGCTCTATAGGCAGCACATTGCCGGTGACGGCTGCAATCCCTGTTGCGTCATGTAAAACTGACTGAAGAGTCTCAAGGTGTTGGGTGACTAGGGGCACGGTTGGGGCAAGTAGCAATACCTTCCTGCCTTCCTTGATGCCCTTAGCCGCGGCAAATACCGCGACATAGGTCTTACCCATCCCCGTAGGTAAAACAACAAGGGTGTTTTTCCCCTCGTATACCGTCTTTATCGCATTATGGAGGTATCCCCTGAATTCTATCTTCTCGGTTCTGACAAGGTCCGCGGAAGGGCCGATGCCCCGCCAGAGAGACCTGTTGACCTCGGCTTCGCGTGCGTCCATGTGCAGCATGTTTGTTACAGCAGTGCGACTCCTCTGAATTCCCATGCATTAATTGGCGCTTTTTAGATATATGAATGTTGCGAAGGGAATCCGACAATTGCAGTACCTGCAATCGAATCGGTAATCGGGATCCATCATAGCATTTATAAGCCTTAAAGGTCATAAATACACCTTACAGGTGTTTGAAATAAAGATAAAGGATCTAAGAGCCTTATCCGACGACTCTTTGAGGACCAATATGGGGCAGCTCCTGCTTGAGCTAGGCATAGAGAAGAGGAAGATAACGAGCACGGGAGTATCAAGCAAGGTCGTCAAGACAAGGGAGATAAGGAGAACCGTAGCAAGGATAAATACTATTCTTAAGGAGAGAGGTGCTAAGGTCTAAATGGCGGAGATTTGCCCTAATTGCGGACTTCCACAGGAGCTTTGCGTATGCAACATCCTGGACAGGGAGACGGAGACGAAGATAAAGGTCTACACCAAGAAGGCCAAGTTCGACAAGTACGTCACCGTCGTCGAGGGCATAAATCCCGATGAGCTTGACAGGACGACCAAGAGCCTGAAGAGGATCCTGGCATGCGGCGGCACCAGCAAGGGCAATCTCATAGAGTTGCAGGGTGAGCACAAGCAGGATGCGAAGAAGGCGCTCGTCAGCATAGGCTACAAGGAGGCCAATGTCGACATAGTCTGACGGTATTTCAATGGCGGTTTTGGGCGTTGAGAGCAGCGCACATACCCTTGGAATGGGAATCGTGCAGGACGGCAGGGTAATAGCCAACGAGAAGCTGATGTACCCGATAGCCGAAAAAGGGATGATACCCTCGAAGGTTGCTGATTTTCATGTCGGAAACGTAGGGAAGCTTCTAAAAAGAACGCTTGGAGCCTGTGGGCTTTCCCTAAATAGCATCGATGCTGTAGGTTATACCAAGGGACCGGGCATGGGGGCATGCCTCAGGGTTGGACATGTCTGCGCTACTTACTTGTCAGACCTGGCCGGAGTGCCGATATTCCCCGTCAACCACGGGATAGCGCACATAGAGGTCGCAAAATCGCTTCTAGGCCTCAGGGACCCCGTCGCATTGTACGTCAGCGGAGGCAATTCCCAGATAGTTGCTGCCAGGGGGAGCCCAAAAGCATACCACATATACGGAGAGACCTTCGACATGGGCATCGGCAACATGATAGATTCCTTTGCAAGAGTGGCAGGGCTCAATCCCGCATGGGGCTCTACCGTAGCGAAGGCCGCAATTGGCGGGAAATACCTGCAGATGCCCTATACGGTAAGGGGGATGGATTTTACGTTCACAGGACTGCTCACCAATGCCGCGGGGATGCTCAAGGACCACAGCCTGCGGGACGTATCGTATTCGCTGCAGGAGACCGCGTTCTCGATGCTGTGCGAAGCCACGGAGAGGGCGCTGCTCCTTACAAAGAAGAGGGAGGTAGTCCTATGCGGAGGGGTCGCGCAGAGCCCCAGGCTCAGGAAGATGGTATCGGATGTGGCATCGGAGCACAATGCAAGGTTCGGGGCAGCTCCCGATGAGTTCAATGCGGACAACGGCGCTATGATAGCCATAGTTGCTGAGAAAATGCTGCAATCGGGGATGCGTCCCAGGAGGTCCGGCTGCACGACTAGCCAGAGGTACAGATTGGAAGGGGTGAGCGTCCCATGAAAAAGATATCCGAGGGCGCGGAATCCAGCATATATGCAATGGAATTCCTCGGGATGCCGTGCGTGCTTAAGCGCAGGACGCCAAAACGCTACAGGATAAGGGAGATCGACGAGACGCTGCGCTCACAGAGGACCAGGAATGAGGCAAAGATAATCGGGATCGCGGCTAATGCTGGCTGCGGATCGCCACGCGTTATCCTGATAGGAAGATACGACATAGTTATGACCGCCGTAGGAGGGATCATGCTTAACAATATGCTGGATTCCGCCGGAAGCGCCCTGATGAAATCAGTAGGCAGGTGCCTTGCCGCGCTGCACAACTCGGGCATAACCCACGGGGATTTCACTCCCGCAAACATAATCATAGACCGGAAGGGAGTGCCCCACGTGATTGACTTTGGATTGTCGGAGATTACTAATTCGATCGAGGAGAGGGCTCTCGACTTTCTTCTTATGAAGCGGTCTGTCAGCGCAGCCCAGTATTCTGCAATCACCAAGGAGTATGCCAGATCCGTAAAGGGCTGGAAATCGATATTAGGGCGCCTTTCCGAGATAGAAAAGCGTGGCAGATACAACGTAAGGACTTTGCTCTCCGCCTGATTCACTTCTCATTGAGTTTGAATGCCGCGGCCACGAGTATCGGGAATATTATGCTTGCGTCGCCCCAGACCTTCACGTCATTATTCGTTGGGGCCGCCTTGCCCCAGCTCTTGGCCTCGTTGGGATTTGCGCCCGCATTGCTGCCGTCCTGCTCGTACGCGGTGTTTATGTATACGGTATAATCCGCCCCTTCCCTGAGCATGAGCGCATTCATTATGTGGTGTTTTGGCACGGAACCCCCTATTATCAGCGCGCCTGCCTTCTCGACATTTAGGACCGTATCGTAAAGCAGCCTCACCTCCCCTATCAGGTCTATGTCAAAGTCAGGATGGCTCTTCTTGAAGAAGTACAGGTGGTCTCCTATGGCCCCGTCGGCAAGCGGCACGCACAAAAGAGGTATGCCGTTCCTGTACGCCCAGTACGTAAAGCTCTCATCCTTTTTCCTGGACCCTTCAAGCTCCGCACCCATCATTTTCACCAGCTCGACGCTGTCAATGGGCTTTCCAGTTTTTTCCTGTCTCGAGTAGGCCTTTTCGAGCACCTTTGACATGAACCTCTCGAACCATATGTACCTCTCGTTTGGTATGAATATGTTGCCGGTTCTGTTGACGCCGTTGCGGCGCAGCTCCGTGCCGTCCGCATCGAATGACCCGTGCAGGAACTTCCCGTGGGTCTTTATTATGTCCTCCTCTATTCCACCCGTTGTCGTCACCACGAAGTGCACCTTCCGCTCCTTGACAAGGTACGTTATGATGTCCCTGAGGCCGCTCGTTGAGACATTGGATGTGAACCCGAGAAATATGGCCGCCTTGTCCCTCTGCATCGCCTTTACAATGCCTATCGCCCTCCCGAGATTTGTGGCCTGGAAGCCCGTGTCCTTGTATGAATCGAAGAATTTCCGCGCATCGAACCTCTCCTCGAAGTCATAGCCTTTTACCTCTCCGGAGCCAAGCTCCCTGCTCTTCCTGAACAGCGCGGCCTTTGGGTCTATTTTTCCTGGCATTGGCATACCCTGTCATATGTCCTGTAAATGCTTCTCATGGATAATATAAAAACGTTCGATGTTGCGTTCCGCACGCATGGTTTTTTATCCTTTGCTTCATTATAGTTATGACGATTAGTGGTGCGATGGCGAACGGAATCCCGGAGGCACTCAGCCCCGACGATGAGGAGATACTGCGATTTATCGAGGGCGCAAAGCCCAAGATATTCGTTGTTGGGACGGGAGGCAGCGGAAGCAACACCATAAACAGACTGTTCAGCATAGGAGTCCAGGGGGCAACGCTCGTGGCAATGAACACCGATGCTGCGCACCTTGTAAAGACAAGGGCTGAGAGGAAGCTGCTCCTAGGAAAGAAGATGACGCGCGGATTGGGGGCCGGAAGCGACATAAGGGTTGGGGAAGGCGCAGCAATAGAGAGCAAAGAGGAGATAAAACACCTTTTCACCGGAGCTAATCTTGTATTCATAACATGCGGCATGGGCGGAGGCACAGGAACGGGCTCGATAAGCGCCATAGCGCAGATAGCCCAGGATGCTGGGGCCCTTACCGTTGCGATTGTAACACTGCCGTTCTCGAGCGAGGGCAAGACGAGGATGCGCAACGCGCTCGAGGGGCTATCGAAGCTCAAGAAGATAACGGATACTACGATAATAATACACAACGACAAGCTGCTTGCGGTTGCTCCGGACCTTCCGCTCAACATGGCATTCAGGGTATCCGACGAGGTGCTTGCGGGAGCCACGAAGGGCATAGTCGAGATGGTCACCAAGCCAGGAATGGTAAACATAGACTTCGCGGATCTGAGGGCTGTTCTGAAGGACTCCGGCTATGCAGTAATAGGCAGCGGAGAAGGCATGTCGACCGGAGGAGGAACCAATAGAGCGATTGTCGCGCTGGAGAATGCGATAAAGAGCCCGATGCTCGATGCAGACCTCAGCACCGCAAGGAGGGCGCTGATAAACATAGTCGGAGGTGAGAGCCTTACATTAAGGGAGGCCGAGACGGTGTTCCAGGACATATCCGGAAGGATAAGCGGCGAAGCGATGCTCAAGTGGGGCGCAAGGATAGACGGCGAGATGCAGAAGGACTCCCTTAGGGTAATGATAGTCGTCAGCGGCGTGGACTTCCCCGAGTATACTGAGGAGGGGATAAGGAAGCGCATGCAGAGGGTAGAGGACATAGAGATAGAGAACCTCGAATAGCTTCCGCTTAGCCTTGTTGTCAACGGCCCCACCTCAATAGGTGGGGCATATTGAGGAATAAGCAACGCGTTGAATTCATCGGAAGATGCACCCCCACACCGCAAGCAGTGGGAGTATTCTCCCTGAAATAAAAACCCCTGATCAGTGGATCAGGGTCAGCGCAAAGGTCAGGAACATCGGGGCCAGGAGTATCGATATGGTACTCACTACCTTTATCATTGAATTGAGCGCCGGACCTGCGGTATCCTTCAGAGGGTCGCCCAATGTATCGCCAACTACCGCGGCCTTGTGGGCATCGCTCCCCTTGCCGCCGAGCTTTCCGGTCTCGATGTACTTCTTCGCATTGTCCATAGCCGCGCCGCTGTTTGCCATGAAGAGTGCGAGCATCAGGCTCGCAGGTATCATTCCGGCAAGAAGGCCACCGAGCGCTGACGAACCTAACAGAAGCCCCACGACTATCGGGGTCATTATCGCTATCAGCTCAGGCACAGCAAGGGACTTTATCGCGTTTACCGTGGCGATGTCCACGGCCCTTGCATAGTCGGGCTTTGCCTTTCCTTGCAGCAATCCCTTTATTTGCTTGACCTGCCTGCGCACCTCATCGACCATTAGGTTCGCCGCCTTGCCCACGCTTTCCATGAGGAACGAGGAGAATATGAACGGCAGCAGGGCGCCTATGAAGACCCCCGCAAGCACTGCTGGGTTAAGCACGTCTATCGCCGCAAGATGCGTGGCCTGCGCGAATGCGACGAGAAGCGCGGTAGCGGATACCGCCGCGCCGCCTATCGCGTATGCCTTGGTGGTGGCCTTTGTCGTATTGCCAAGCGAATCAAGATGGTCGGTCACTGACCTTACCCTTGAGGGTAAAGATGCCATCTCTGCTATCCCACCTGCATTGTCGGTTATCGGACCGAATGAATCTATCGTCAAAACGATGGCGGCGAGCGAAAGCATGCCAACGGCAGCTATCCCTATCCCGTATACCCCTTCAACGTAGTAGCTCGCCAGCATCGCTATTACTATGAAGACAACAGGAACCCAGGTGCTCCTCAACCCAACTGCAAGTCCGGTTATCACGTTTGTTCCTGCGCCGCCTTTGGATGCGTTTGCTATTGTCTCAACCTGCTTGCTGGAGATTCCTGTATAGTAGTCAGCGACCCAGAAAAGCAGTATAGCGAGCAGCAGCCCTGAAAGGACAGGCACGAAGAATGCGAGCGATATTCCAAGATATGCGGTAATCGCATAGTCTAGTATCGCCGATACTACGACCGCGGTTGCCATTCCAATGTATAATGCCCTTCCGGGCTTCTTGCCGAAGTGCGTAAGGACGGGTATGCTTATCATGCTTCCTATGAATCCCGCAATCGCAACATAAAGAGGATATGCGAACCTTGTCATGGACGCAAACGATATCGCTATCAGCAGTGCTGCGACAAGCGTCACCGCGTAGCTCTCGAACACGTCAGCGGCCATCCCTGCGCAGTCGCCCACGTTGTCCCCGACGTTGTCAGCAATTACCGCGGGGTTCCTCGGATCATCCTCGGGCAAGTTCAATTCCGTCTTTCCTACGAGGTCTGCGCCAACGTCTGCGGCCTTGGTGTATATTCCGCCGCCTACTCTTGCAAACAACGATATTAGTGATGCGCCGAAGCCGAATCCTATGAGGATCTCGATCCCGGAAATTGTGAGGTACCCCAGCAAGAGGCTCAGGCCTATTAGCGCGAATCCTATCGCGGCGAATCCCGTTACGGAGCCGCCGAGTATTGCCGTGGAGAACGCATCCTTGAGCCCCTTCTCCGCTGCCTTCGCTGTCCTGAGATTGGATCTTACAGCAACGTTCATGCCAAGATACGCGGTAAGGTAGGATGCGACAGCTCCTGTAACGAATGCTATGACTATCTCTATGTGCGATGGCAGGAACAGGCCGAATAGTATGGCCAGTATTACCGTGAATATCGCTATGACCTGCAGCTGCCTGTTGAGGTACGCGTTTGCGCCCTGCTTTATCGCCGCTGCAATCTCGCGCATCCTCGGGGTGCCCTCAGGCTTGCCAAGCACTTTCTTCGCGGCGGCCGCCGCGAACAGCAACGACAATATTCCCGCTGCTAGGCTGTAATAGTAGAACGGTATCATCAAAACCCCCGTAATCAGCTTAATATTCTTGGAGAAACTTTATAAAGATAGCTAATTGTAAAGTAAACCTGTAAAGTATCCACTTTACACTCTTTTATTCTTTCTCTG
>CAYSQH010000004.1:0-31432 GCA_964433165.1 Microcaldota archaeon | reverse complement strand
GAGGCACTACTTTCTGCCCAAATCTAGTTGTGAAACTTTCAAGGAAAGCTATAAGATTGAATTTGTCGCTTACGATTATTTGCCGAGCCTTGCTGTCTTTAAGCAATGCCGAAATAACGGCATTTGCATCTATGACAAGTATCATAGTAATCCGTGTCTCTTTGCAATGCCTTCATTTATCTTCCTTCCTATCTCTATTGCATCCTTTTCGGTAAGCCTGCTCTTGCTCAGAATTTGGTCCATGAGGTTCAGCTCCTCTGCTTTTTCGGTCAAGGCTTCCCTAGCGACTTCGCTCCATTTAATCTCCTTGTGCTTCTTCATAACTGCCATAAGCTTCTCTGGTATGGCAAGTGTCATGTTTGTCATAACATCATCTAAGTATATTAAGTAAAATAAGTATAAATACTTATCTATTACAATCGTGTGGAGTGAAATACCCTTTCAGGTGTGGCAAAGAAGTTTTCGATTAGGTTTTGCGGCCGTGCTGAACCTACCTATAGTGCTGCTGAATGCAGGCATATTATGCAAAAGACTGGATTAAGAAATCCTGCTCCGCAGCCCGGGCCTGCTGAGCCTTATCATCTCCCTGAAGCTCGACACGGTGTAGTCAGGCTTTAGGTCGGCGAAGTCGAAATCGCCGTAGAGGTTGAACCCGTTTTTCTGGACGAAGCGTGCGGACCTCGTTCCCGCACGTTCTGCAGCGATTATGTCCGATGGGGAATCGCCAATCATCATGGCGGATTCCTTCCTCCCTCTCATCAGCCTCAGCGCCATCTCGATGGGGTAAGGGTGCGGTTTCAGCCTGTATTCTCCGACATCCCCTCCTGTTACGATCGCATCAAAATAGCCGCCTAGGTTCTTGCTATCCACCATGTCCTTGACCCATTTCGGCGCGGAGGTTACTATCGCAAGCTTCTTGTTATCCGATCTGAGGCTGCTGAAAAGCTCCTCCGCCCCGTCTGAAATGCCTGCGGAAAAAATGCTCTTCATCGCGAGCTTCCTGACCCTGCTGATGTATTCCTTAACATGCTTCTCAGGAAGGCCGTGGTCTCTTACGCTGCCAAGATCTCTGAACTGCTCCTTCAGTTGTTTATCACTGAGGTCTAGGCTGAACGCCTCCGCCACTCTACTCACGGATCCTGCCCAGCTGCCAAGCGTATCTGCAACGCAGCCATCCCAGTCGAACAGCCAGTATTCTATATCGTGCACCTTCACATTCTGTCGGCCTTAATATTTAGGGTTTTCCACTGCGCCTCGGCGGTGCACCCGTCAGTTTATGGTAAGGTTCCCTATCAGCAGCTCGGTGTTATTGTACTGGTGGATGAAGTAGAAGATGTTGCCTACCGGCCCTGACTCGAAGGTACGCTTCACCGAATACGTTTCTGAGGTGGAGGTTATGTTGAACTCCGCAACCAATGCGGTGGCGTTCCCATTTCCCGTTGGCTCAGCTATGTACATCCTCTGCGGGGTCTGCGACAGCGCGGTGAAGCGTATGGTGCCGTTGACGTGGAACACCTCCGCAGGGGAGTTCACCACGGTGTTCTTAGGGTAGGGCGCGTACGTGACTATCATGCCCGGGGATTCGGGAACCCAGAAGCCCTGGTAGCTGCCGTTAAGGAACGCGCTCACCGGACTCCATTGTGTAAGCACCGGATAAGAGACAAAGCTCCTGAATAGGCTGCCGTTTATCGCCGTTTCCGTCTGGAACGCCACGGTGCCGTTGTCCGCATATATCGGCTGTCCGAAGACCTTCTCAAGGTACGCGCCTATCTCGTTCAGCTCCTGCGGGGTGAATGCATCCTCATGGAGAACTATGTACTCGGTGTTGTAGTTGTACAGGGTAAGAAGCGTCTGGTTTGTGTAGTTCTGGACGACAGGTGTATCATAGTAGGCGCTTCCGTTCGCTATCAGTGCGGAGGCCTCCTCAGCCAGCGGTATGTTGTAAAGTAGCAGGGTGCCTGTAGCGTTCTGCCTGCCGACGTATCCGCCGACAAGCGGCTTGTGGGTTATTGATGTATAAAATGTGTCCATCCCCTGATAGAGGTAGGTGTTGTTTGCGCTCGCTGGAAGTGCCGGAAGCCCCATTATCGAGAAATTACCCGGCCGCTGGGCAAGGTCGCCGTACAGAGCAGGGACGCTCACGTTGGTTATTTCCCTGACGCTGCTCGTGGGGATGCCGTTGTTTTCTACAAGCATTATAATTATGATTATCGCCAATGCCGCATACAGTATGTTCCTATGCCTCCTTTCAGACGCGTGGTTGGGTGCAATCTCCTTGAGCAGTGCCTTTGCGCCGAATCCCGCAAGTATCGCCATGAACATCGTCGATATGAGCTGGAACCTGCCGGGTTCCCTTACGACACGGAACAACGGAACGGAGTGGTACGCCGCATAGAGGCCGAATGACGGTCCAAGGGCTAACCACATGAATATCACCGCACCGGCTGCCCAGATCGCCATGTCGCGCCTGTACCTGTATACTGCGTATACGGTGAGAGCCAGCACCGCATAGCCTATGTAATCTACCCTCTCGACAGGATCCGCTGCGAACAGCAGGTATATCCAGTTGGGCACCCCTGACCTGTAGATAATTCCGTTGAAATAGCTTGGTATGAAAAGCCCTGCTGCCGCCGCGCTCCACTGCTGGTTCGCAATCCTATTGTTAAGGTAATTGACCGAGGAGATTCCTCCCGGGGCCGATATCGCATGGATGATCGGGATGAAGTTCCACGACCCGACCGCGAATGCAAGGGCAAGGAATATCGCTGCCGAGAGCGCGAACCTGTGCGAGAGCACCTTCTTCCTAGTCCCTTTTGCTATCGCCATTGCGGCTATAAGGAAGATAAGCGCAGAAGCCAATATTATCGTCTGCTCCACATTGCCCATAAGGGTTGTCAGCGCGAACGATACCGACATGCCCGCTATGTCCGCCCACGTGCTTATGCTTTTGAACCCGGAATGGTCGTGCACGACCTTGAGCAGGAAGTATACGAACAACGGGACCCACTCTATGTTTATGAAGTGTATGTGGGCATAGGACTGCGCGATGTGGAAGGCGCTGAAGGCGTATACTACCCCGGCGACGACCGATGCGTATCTGTTCTTAGTAAGGTAGTCGGAAAGTATGAACATTGTAAGCCCAGAAAGGGCGAACCCGAGGAAGAACATTATGTTGTATGCGAATACGATCCCGACTGCCTGCAGCGGGGCAGAGAGTATGCCCATCAGCGGGGCTATCGTCGAAGATACTAGGCTGGAGCCTATCGGCCAGAAAAGGATCCTTGTGTAGAACACGTTCGTATGCAGGTTGAATACCGCATAGTTGACCCACCATATGTCCCATAGGTTCTGGTATGTGTCGGCGCCCGTGCCTGGCGCATTTGAATTCAAGTGAAGCGTAAGCGGATAGAACATCGCCAGGGCGATGACAAGGCATAATGCGAACATCCCAATGTGCCAGTAGTAATCCGATATGCTGAAGCCCTTCCCGTTGGCATGGGCATGGCCTTGGGCGTTGCTGTGATCATGGCCTTCAGCATGTGCCTGCGCTGCCGGTTTGTCATCTAAATCATGACTGTCCAAGAATACACCTTTCACTCCCCGGAATAATTCAACGCAAGATTATATAATTATGAGCGTGGCTCAGCATCCCCGTTGTCCTCATAGCCGCGGTTCAGCGTGCTTATCACCATCTCCGCCTTCCTGCTGCCTATCTTTTCGACCTCCATCAGCTCCTTTGGGTTTGCCATGGCTATGTTGCGTATCGTCTTGAAGTGCCTGAGCAACTCCCTTGCCAGCTTGGGCCCTATGCCTGGTATGTTTGCAACTACCCTCTCCTGGAACTGCCCAAGGGTATGGGACCTTGCCCCTCCCTTGAGCGACAGCTCCCTTCTCTCATCATCCTGCTCCCTCTTTGCCAGCCTGGCCACCATCCCCGCGGTCGCCTCCGCCCCGTTTGCATACAGAACGTAAATGCCGTAATCCACGCAAAGGGCCGCGATAGTGCCTGATATGACATTGCCCTTCAGGCGCAGGTAGTCCTGGTCCCCCTCCAATATTATTATCGGTACCTGGTAACTCTCATGCAGGCGCTTCGCCTGCTCGAACAGCCTGCCGCTTACTATGGAGCTCTCGAAGTCGCTGACGGTCTTCCTCTCCACGCATATGCGGTCGGATATCGCATAATCACCGACCTCCAGCTTCATGAACTCGACATCTACCCCGTTTCCGGATATCGCCTCTACGAGCTCGGCGTTCCGCTCCCTTATGTCAACTATTACCTTTGCCATGACCGCAACCCGACAGCATATACTTTATAAATGGTGCAGGATTAATAACTATACTCCGGTGTTGCGATTGGGCGGCTATTCAGACCTTACGATAATAATACCGACGCTGAACGAGTCAAGGAACATACGCACCCTTATCGGCATACTGACCCGGCACTACAATGGGGTCTACATAATAGTGTCGGATGACGGCTCCAGGGACGGCACCGCCGAGATAATTAGGGAGGCGTCGCGGAGAAACAAGAGGATAACCCTGATTGATAGGACCGGAAAATCCCGCGGGCTTGCGGCAAGCGTCATGGATGCTGTCCTAGCCGCAAGGACAGACAAGGTAATAGTGATGGACGGGGATCTCCAGCATCCGTACATAAAGGTGGGGAAGCTGCACAGCGCCCTAGACCGCAGCGACCTGGTCATAGGGGTGAGGACAACGATAAACGGCTGGGGCCTGCACAGGAAGGCATTGTCAAAGGGCATGTCGTACCTCGCATACACGACGTTCAAGATAAGGGGGAAGCCGGTTTGCAGGGACATGATGTCCGGGTTCTTCGGCGCGAGGAGGGAGTTCCTTGCGAGGCTCATAAAGAGGAATCGCGGCGCATTCGTAGGCGGAGGGTACAAGCTGCTGCTTGACATACTAAGGGTATCGAAGCAGGGCACCAGGATAGCGGAGGTGCCCTACGGCACCTTCCATGACCGCAGGCGCGGCAGCTCAAAGCTTGGGCCGCGGCAGTTCTACAGCACGATAGTGTCGATAATGAAATGAGTCCATGGATGGAAAGGTCCGCGCATTCATATGCACAGAGATTCCCGAGGGCATACGCGCAAGGATGCGTGATTTCCAGGGCCTGGATGGCGCAAGGAACGTGCCGATCGGGAACATGCACATCACGGTGCTTTTCCTTGGGGATGTGGGGCCGCGCGAAATCGAAAGGATTTCTTTCGCCATGGACTCCTCCGCAGCGCCAAGGTTCGAGATATCGATGGAAGGCATAGGGGAATTCAGGCACGGCGGAAATTCAGTGGTATTCGCTGGGGTAACCAAGGGTTCGGGGGAACTCACGGAGCTGAGGAATCGAATATGCATGGCGCTCAAGATGGATGCGGGTAGCTACGTGCCGCATGCGACTATAGCCCGATCCGCGGGGAAAGGCGAACTCGCCGATAATAAGGGGGTAGGCTTCGGCAGCTTCACCTGCCGCAGCATAAAGATGAAGAGCAGCGCTCTCGGGGGCGGTCAGCCAACATATTCGGACATCCACGAAACGCGGCTATACTGACTGCCTGGAGCCCGCCGCCTTCAGCGAGGCCTCGAACTGCTCGAGGGTCGAATTGTTGGCCAGCTCCCCCTGCCTGTACACCCTGTCCTCGCCAAGCACATCGAAGCTGGTGCCAAGCTTAGCGTCTATCGCTATGTGCCTTGCATTGCCGCCGAACAGCTCCACCTCGGAGAGCCGTATCCCGTTGTCGGACACGAACCTGCACAGGGTTTCCGCGGTATACCTGAAATCCTGCCGGTTCTGCATGCCTATTATCCTGGCCTCCATGTTGTGGAACCTCGCCCTCTTTGCAGAATCTATGAATTTCCTGAGCTCCTTGTCTATGCTCACGAGCTTGAAGAACCTCCATGCGAAAAGTGTCCTCGAGTCGACGTCGAACACGCTGAAGAGCGTGTCGTAGGTTATGTTCATTGCCGCGATGTACCTTGGGCTGTCGAACCCGTCGTATTTCAGTTTCCTGCCGTCGCCAACCTCCAGGTAGACCGCATCGGACAGCCTGTCCATCTTGGACCTCGACATGTGCACCCTCGTGCTCCCGTTCAGCGCCTTGCTGCCCAGCCTGTAGACATCCTTGCTTATGTCAGCGCTCTTTATATCCCTAATGAACACGCTATCGAATCCCACGGCACCAACCATACAGTATTTAAATATGATTATCTAATAATTCTACGGTACATTTTTTAATTGCTACCTAACGGTTTGTTTCCTGATGATGCCCATGAAACTGGAGAACATAGAGGACAACGGCATATCCTGCAAGTTCACGCTAAAGGATGCGGATGCCTATTATGCCAACGCGATTAGGCGCGCCGCGATAAACCACGTGAAATGCTTTGCGATAGACACTGTCACCTTCTACGACAACACGAGCGCGATATTCGACGAGTACATAGCGCACAGGATAGGTCTGATACCGATAAAGACGCCCTTGAGCGGCTATTCCGACGAGGACGAGGTCATATTCACCCTAGATGCCACGGGGCCAAAGACCGTGTATTCCGGGGAGCTGTCCAGCAGGGACAAGGATGTCGAGGTGTCGAACGACAAGATACCGATAATAAAACTCGCAGCGGAGCAGAAGCTCAGGGTAGACTGCAAGGCGGTCATGGGCGACGGGTTCAGGCACTCGAAGTTCCAGCCAGGGATAGTCACATACGAGTGCCCTGATGAGAATACATTCAATTTTTACGTTGAGACATTCGGCCAGATGCCACCCAAAGAAATAATTAATAAGGCTGTCGGAGCAATTAAGGATGAGCTCAAGGAGATAGCGAAGGAAGTGAAGAAGATATGACGTGCGGGGGTGGCAGAGGATGGCCCAATGCGCAGGACTGAGGCTCCTGTGTCTTTAGAGACCGCGCGAGTTCAAATCTCGTCCCCCGCAAATGCTTAAAAGGATGAATCAAGATGAAGATAAACGCTGAAAAACCTGTTGTGGGCATCTGGCTCAAGGAACTTGACGGTGCGGCCAAGGGCGGCCATTACAAGAACCTCTGGAAGAAGATACATAGGATGGTTGAGGTCCCGTCAAGGAAGAGGCCGGTGGTAAACCTCTCGAAGATAGAGGCTAACACCAAGGACGGCGACAAGGTGGTCGTGCCGGGCAAGGTGCTCTTCGACAGGAAGATAAGCCGCAAGGTCACCATATCTGCGATGGAGTACTCGTCAACCGCGCTCGGATCCTTAAGGGATGCTGGATGCAGCGTAATAGACCTAAAGGACATGCTCAAGGAGAAGGGGATAAAGGTAATAGTATAACACTATGGGTCATGCTGATGGAATCTTACAAGGAATACTCTATATATGATGCAAAGGACAAGGTCCTGGGCAGACTGGCCAGCACCGTGGCAAAGGAGCTCATGCTTGGCAAGAAGGTTGCCATAATCAATGCGGAGATGGCATACATAAGCGGCAACAGGAAGACGATAGCTAAGAGGTACAGGACGAGGCTGCGCCTCCAGGAGAAGGAGAACCCCGAGCATTCGCCGTACTGGCCGAGAAGGCCCGACATGCTCGTAAGGAGGATAGTCAGGGGGATGCTCCCATACCACAAGAAGCCTAGCGGTAAGAGCGCGTACAAGCGCCTCAGGGTATTCATCGGGGTTCCAAAAGAGTTAAATGGATTTAAAACGATAGAGGTAGAGACGAAGAAGCCGAAGAGCATGTATGCAGGTTACATCTACGTGGGCGAACTGTCTAAGCTTCTAGGATACAGCAGGTTTGTTTGATGGCGGAGGAAAAATCGGTTTCAGAGGAAATTGCCAAGGTCGAGGAGAAGGCGGCCAAGCCGGAGGTTGAGTCGGCGCGCGACCAGCAGGAGCAGGCCCAGGATTCGGGGAAGACGGAGGCAGATCCCGCACCGGTGAAGAAGCGCTCCGTAAGGAAGAGGGCGCCAAAGAAGCAGGAGGTCTCCAAGCCCGTGAAGAGCAAGAGGAAGAACGCGGTCGCAAGGGCATCATGGAGGGACGGCACCGGAAGGATAAGGATCAACGGGTTCGACATAAACATCTTCGAGCCGATAGAGCTCAGGAAGCTGATGCTCGAGCCTATAGGCGTATCGGAAAGGACTTCGGGACAGATGTCGAGGATAGACATAAAGGTTAATGTTTACGGCGGCGGGCCAAGCTCCCAGGCGCAAGCGGTGCGCGGCGTGATAGCAAAGAGCATAGTGGACTCCTCGGGTCAGGAGTCGGTGCAGACGCGCAGTGAGTACATGCTGCACGACAGGTCCATGGTCGTAGACGATGCGAGAAGGGTGGAGCCGAAGAAGTTCAAGGGGCCTAAGGCCAGGGCGAGGTTCCAGAAATCATATAGGTGATTATGCTATGATGATGCCGATAAGGTGCTTCAGCTGCGGTGCGGTTGTGGCCGACAAGTGGGACGAGTACGACAAGAGGGTAAACAAGGAGAACGAGCCTGCCGGGCAGGTCATGGACTCGCTTGGGGTAAAGAGATACTGTTGCAGGAGGATGTTCCTAAGCAACGTCGAGCTGATAGACGAGTTCGTCCAGTTCGGGAGGAAATAATGTTAATAAATGGGGCCGTAGGCTAGCCTGGTAGGCTACCGGCATGGGGTGCCGGCGACCCGAGTTCAAAAACAATAATATGTTGAAAGTCTCGGCGGTCCCGAAGGTGTTTGAAAATGGCGGAAGAAGAATTGCTTGCAAACCAGAACGATTACCTGGAAGCAGGAATACACATAGCGACGAAGACGAAGAGCCCTGGCATGAAGAAGTTCATATACAAGGTCAGGGAGGACGGGCTCTATCTGCTAGACCTGAAGACGATAGACTTTAGGATAAAGCTCGCGGCTAAGATGATAGCGAAATACGAGCCCAACAGGATAGTCGTGACCGCATCTAGGATATATGCAATAGCCGCCGCGCAGAAGTTCGCCGAGATAATAGACGCGAGGTTCATCAAGGGCAGGGTAACCCCCGGAATATTCACCAACCCGAACAGGGAGGACTTCATGGAGCCGAGGCTCATAATCATAAGCGACTCAAGGAACGAGAAGCAGGCGATAAAGGAGGCGAGCAAGGTTAACATGCCGATAGTCGCATTGAGCGACACCGACAACTCCACGAAGTTCATAGATCTCATAATACCCTCGAATAACAGGGGCAGGAGGTCGCTTGCGTTCATCTACTATCTTCTCTCGAGGGAGGTCCTAAAGGAAAGGGGCACAATAAAGACGAACGAGGAGTTCCAACATGGCCTCGGGGATTTCGAGGCAAAAACCGAGGCAGGCAAGCAGCAGGCCAGGCCGCAGCCCCAGTGAAATCGCAAACGCTCAAACATGTACGTAAAGGATAGCCGCGGCAAGGAACGCTAGCAACGCTAGCCCCATCGCAGCAAGGCTGAGGTTCCTTGACATCCCGTAGAACCTTTTCGATTCCTTCCCGAGCATGAACCCCGATGCTATGTATGCCAGGGCGATGTCCGTTACCGCGATAGGGGCAGCATATACGATGTTGTACGCGAACGGGGCCACGAAGAAGAACATATATGCGCTTATCGCTATCGCCTCAACGTATAGCACGAATGCGGCCTGGGAGGCCCTCCTGCTGCCCATGTGGTATATGACGTTCCTAGTCTTGCGGGCCTTTGAATCCCCGGAATAGTCGCGCACCATCCCGTGTATCTCCCTTGCGAGCCCCGCGAGGAATATGACCGCGCTTATGAACACTATAGGGGCGCCTATCATGGGGGAGACGACATAGCTCCCGTATATGAACGGTACCATCATGGAAAAGGCTATGTAGACGTTGCCGAGCAGCGCGATGTCCTTCATCCTGTAGCTGTAGAGGTATGCGAGCGCCGCGAACACCAGCGCAATGGCGAATGCGTATGCGTTTATTAGGGCGCTAGCCGCAATGCCTATGGCGAAGCATGCCAGTGCCACATTCATAGCCGCCCCATTGGATATCGAGCCGTTGACTATGGGCCTGTCCATCCTTTTGTTCGACCTGTCGGATTCAACGTCATAATAATCGTTTATCGCGAAGGAACCCATGCTTATGAATATAGGGGTTATCAGGCTGAGCGCGAGTATCTGGTATGTGGGGAGCATTCCGGCGAGGATCTCCGCGGTGACCACAGCGACAACAAGCATGATGCTGTGCTCTATCCTTGTGAGCGCGAGCATCGCACCTACGATTCCGGTCTTTCGCCTTGCCACGAGAGTAATGCGATGAGCATAAATAAATATGCTGCTAAGCAGTTATCATGCCGCTCAAGCAGCAGTCAGCCCTCGAGTTCGTCATAACATACTCATGGGCGATGATAATAATATCCATATTCGTCGTGTTCGTATTCGTACTCTCTGGGACAAGCCCCCCGACCAGCTACTTGCAGTCAACCTGCAACATACAGCCGCTTATCCCGTGCACCGAATCGCTGGTCAGCTTCAATTCGGTCGCATCGACATATTACATAGTGTTCGAGAACCAGCTGGGTTCAGTTATGCTGTTTCCCGGCAATGCGCTCAACATATCGGTGACGAACGTAGGCAACACGGGAAGGAAGTACAGCTACGGGAGCTGCTCCCCGGAATTTGCGGGTTACGGCGCTTCCATACTGTGCAATGCGACCATAAACGGGGTGAAGCTGCCAAGCGGCAGCCAGACTGTAGTGGACTTCTCACTGAACTACAGGCTGTGCACCTCTGGGGGCATCGCCACGTGCGGCAACGACATATACAGCTCCTCAGGATACTCGATACAGCAGGTCGCGCCCTCAAAGGTCAGCATAGACAGCGTGGCCTTCAACGCATACCCAACCGGGGAAGTGATAGTAAACGGGGTGACCTACTTCAGCAACACGCTCGCGTACTTCCCGTCGGGCAACTACATCATATACGCGCAGCCCGGGCTTGGATACTCCTTCTCGTCATGGAGCGTTTCAGGCCCGCCAACATATGTGGCATCAACCACATCGCAGAATACGACCCTTGCGCTCTCGTCCAACGCCTTCGTGACCGCCAACTTCCGTTTATCTTCCCAGGCCTCTTCCTCTACCTCGACCATTCCTTCCGAGGGCGGATGAGCCTCTGCGCAGGCGCGAGTTTCTAGGTATCAGGGACATCTCATCCACTACGCGCATGAACTCCATGATGGAATCGCGCGAAGCATTTATCAGCATGGCGATGCCGACGAAGCCGGATACCGTCATTATCGACATTGCGGAGAAGTAGAGCGCGAACTGCGAGAAGGCTGCCCTGCTGAAGGATCCGCTGCCAGTCAGCAGCAACCCAACTACGAGCATTATCCAGAATGCCGCGGTGCCTATCGCCAGTTCGTGGTACGAGTGCTTGAAGAGTACGGATATGCTGAAGTACAGCGTTAGCATGACGCCCCCAAGGGCGAACATCAGCGCCAGGGGGAGGAACTCCGCACCTGCGAACAGGGCCGGCAGGAAGAACAGGGCTACCCCTACGACTATGGACACCATCCACCATGCCATGAACCTCGCATGTATCGTATGCTCCTCGTCCGTCATGTACCTTACAGATGTCATGTGGCTGCTGAGGAAGTTGGCCAGCATCACTATTATGCCGCCTGCGGTTATGACCAGCCAGAATGCTATATACGTCAGGGGGCCAGTGAGCGCAAGGGACCTGGTGAGGACCGTGAACGCTATCCCTATGGCCATCACCATCGCGAATGTTGTTATCGCAAGGCCTATCGTCCTCCTGTATGCCATTCCCCAGTATCTCTTCACGTGGTCCCTTACGTAGTCCATCGGATCGGTAGACAATTGCATGCAAGCTTAAAATTACTTTGCATGGGCGCCTAACTGCGTCAAATGACGAGGAGCAGTATGTTCCCTACGAGGATCGCGGCTATCACCGCAGCGAATATCGGCAGGGCGAGAGGCATCGCGTCCTTGTATACCGGGAACCTTTCCCTTGGTTTCCTTGCCCTCAGCGCGGCTATGGCCCTGCGGTTCAGGAGGCGGTCGAATCCCTTGATGGAGCCCTTAAGCTGCCCGAATTCCCTGGTGCCCATAAGGTTCACCGCTATTATGTCTCCCTCCTCCATCTCCTTGGGCGGCACGTCCCTTACCATTGAATGGGTTATCGGCACGGCGAAAAGCATGACAGAAGAGGAGCTGACAGCCATCAGCGAAAGCACTACCTTCCAGCTACGCTTATGCCAACGGTCAGCTCGGCAAAAAGTATTAATGAGGCATAGGCAAGAAGCATTATCGCCGCCATGAGTATGTTGCGATTCTCGACGTATGATGCCAAAGGCCTTTTCAGCTTCCTCCGCGCCATGGGGATATAGTACACCGGAACCATGATCAGGGCGAATATGCCCGTGTCTATTAGCACAGCGACTATGAATGGCATGCCAAGCTGGCCGATCCAAGGGAACAGCTTCGGAAGCAGCTGGACAGGAATTATCAGGGAGATCGCGGCAATTTCTATGACATCGGCGGCACCAACCTGCCCTATCCTGTATACGGCGTATCCTACTCCGAGCACGACAGCGGCGATGCCCAAGCTCATGAGTATCGTGGCCGCATTGAGGTAGGAAAGCGTAAGCAGAAGGCCGTATGCAAGGCTTCCGTATGCGAATGCGGACGGCACGTTTCTGTGATTTAACACGTCGAAAAGCATGTACACTATCGATATCGTCGCCGCGCTAGCCAACCGGATAAGGAGCAGCTGCATCTATATCAATGTCAGCCCTTGAGCTTCCTGTCTACCTTTGCCCAGTCTATGTTTGCGACAAGCGCATTCAGGTATGCTCCCCTGTCCGGGCCGAACCTGTGGTAGTACGCATGCTCGAATGTGTCAGCGCAGAGCAGAGGCACGGAGCCGGCAAGGCTCCCCATGTTGTGCGCGTCGAACATCACGTTCCTGAGCTTGCCGTCCGTGAGTCTGTCGTGCACGAGGACGACCCATCCCCTCCCTGCCTTTCCTGCGGCAAGGAAGTCCTCCTTCCACGCCTCAAAGGATCCGAAATCCTCCTTTATCTTGCTTGCTATGCCCAAGGTGTCAGCAGCCTGCCCGTTGCCTCCCATGGTGTCCCAGTATACCTCGTGGAGTATTTGGCCGTTCCCGTTCCACGATTCCTCAAGCTTCAGCGCCCTGTATGCGCTGTAGTTCACGTTGGACTTCGACCTGTCAACTGTCTTGAGCTCCTTCTCTATCTCGTTCCTCTTGTTGACGTATCCCGCATAGTGCTTCTCGTGGTGCCACTTGTAGGTTTCCTCATCCATTACTTCCTTTACCTTCTCGTAAGGCACAGGCATTTGCTTTACCTGGTGATTTGCATCTGTGTTGCTCATATCTTTCACCCGATATATTAGAATAGGGAAACTATTAAAAGATGTTTTCTAATATCTAATGTTAATTGGCCCACCGATGGCGGGGTATGCAGGATGCTTGACTACAAGGGTATTGAGCAAAAATGGCAGAAGGCATGGGACAATGCCAAGGTCTACGAGATAGAGCCTAACGAGAGGCCCGCCCTCCTTGTTACGGCGGCATTTCCTTACGTCAACTCCCCGCAGCACATGGGCCACATAAGGACGTACGGTACCGCGGACACATATGCGCGCTACATGCGCATGCGGGGCTTCAACGTCCTGTATCCGATGGCTTTCCATGCGACCGGGACGCCGTTGCTGGCCTTCGCGAAGCGCATAAACAACAACGACAAGGAGCTAATAGACGAGCTCAAGATGTTCCATGTCCCTGACAACGAGGTATCCAAGATGACTGACCCAAAGTACATAGCGGATTATTTTGTCAAGGAGATGGAGTACGGCATGAGGATCGCAGGCTATGGCGTGGATTGGAGGAGGAAGTTCGTATCCATAGAGCCGCTCTTCAGCCGCATGGTTGAGTGGCAGTTCCTGAAGCTCAGGGAGAAGGGCTACATAACCAAGGGCAAGCACCCGATAGGATGGTGCACCAACGACAACAATGCGGTCGGGCAGCACGACACGAAGCATGATGTAGACCCCGAGATAGAGGAGGTCACCGTAATAAAGTTCAAGGACCCCGATAACGGGGTGTATTTCGGATGCTCAACCTATAGGCCCGAAACGGTATTCGGCGTGACAAACCTGTTCGTCTCGAAGGATTCTGAGTATGTTGTAGCGGAGATCGGCGGGAGCAGGTACTACATGACAAGGGAGGCCGCGGAGATGCTTTCCCACCAGATGCAGGTAACCGCAGGGGAAAGCATGACCGGCATGGAGCTATTGAAGAAGAAAGCGATAAACCCGCTGGACGGCAGCGAGCTCCCTGTACTGCCGGGATTCTTCGTGAAGCCCGACATCGGAACAGGGGTGGTGATGAGCGTTCCCGCGCATGCCCCATTCGACTATGTAGCCCTGCAGCGGTTGAAGGAAGAGAATTACCCGATGCCGCAGATAGCGATAAAGAAGGTGATTGAAATCGAGGCAAGCAACGGCATAGGCCTAGGCCGTTCGCTTCCCGACGTGAGCAAGGGCACGGCAAGGCCGCAGCACCCAGAGATACCCGCGCTTGCATACCTTGAGGTCCTGAATACGGACCCGAATGCGATAGACGACATGATAGAGTTCGCCACGAAGCTCGCATACAGGGAGGAGTCGCACTGGGGCGTAATGAGCGTAAAGGGCTATGAGGGGCTCAAGGAGTCTGAGGCCAGGAATCGCATCAAGAAGGAGCTGGAGGCCGCGGGGAACGCGATCAGCATATTCATAATAGGCAACGAGGAACCCGTATTCTGCAGGTGCGGAACGAAGGTGATAGTCAAGATGGTCGAGGACCAGTGGTTCATCAACTACGGCGACTCGAAGTGGAAGGAGCTCGCACACGAATGCTTCAATGGAATAAAGGTGCTCCCGGAGAAGCTGAGGCTTTCCTTCGAACGGACGATAGACTGGCTGGACCTGAAGGCGGCTGAAAGGGAGCAGGGCCTGGGGACGAGGTTCCCGTTCGACGAGAAATACGTGATAGAGTCCCTCTCAGATTCGACGATATACATGTGCTTCTACACCTTCGTGCATGTGCTCAGGGCCTCAAACATAAATCCGGATGCGCTGAAACCGGAGTTCTTCGACTACGTGCTCCTTGGCACTGGGGATGCGGCGGGGGTCGCGGCGCTTGCTGGGATAGACGTTCCAACAATAGAGAAGTGCAGGGAATCTTTCACCTACTGGTACACCAATACCTCAAGGCACTCCGGCCCTGACCTGATACCAAACCATCTTACCATGTACATATTCAATCATTGTGGCCTTCTCCCAAAAGAGTTCTGGCCGAAGCAGATAGCGGTCAACGGGTTCGTCGACTACGAGGGCGAGAAGATGAGCAAAAGCCTGGGGAACATCGTGCCGCTTGTCGACTGCATTTCGAAGTACGGCGCGGACCCGCTCAGGTTCATAGAGCTGACCGGCGCGGACCTTGACACATCAACGGAATTCACCACGGACGGGGTGAACAGCATATACTCAAAGAACGACTTCATATACCGTGCGATACAGTCGCTCCCGGAACTGAGGAGCAAGGAGCTCTCCCACATGGATTATTGGCTGTACTCCAAACTCAATTCCAGGATAAAGGCCGCGACCGCCATGCTTGACATGCTCGACCTCAATGGCGCATACACGGAGATATACTACAATTCGATACTCGACCTCAAGAAATACATGGACCGCGGAGGTGAGAACGGCATAGTGATGAGGGAGTACCTTGAGAAGATGGCGCTCATGCTGGCGCCGGTCATGCCCCACGTATCCGAGGAGTTCTGGAGTGCCTTGGGCGAGACAACATTCGCGGTCCAGGAGAAATGGCCTGAGTTCGACCAGAGCATGATAAACGAGGCGGACGAGGCGATAGAGGAGATAGTGGACAACACTATAGACGACATAAGGCACAGCGAGCAGCTGACCGGGCACATAAATTCCAACAGCGGCAAGTCGATGAAGGAGATACGGATAATACTCTCGAGCCCATGGAAGTCTATCGCGTACAACCTGCTCGCAGACCGCAAGAACATAGGGGAGGTCATGTCAAATGAAAGCCTGGCAAAGATACACAGGGAATCCCTCTCATCATTCCTCTCGCAGTTCTCGAAGAGGATAAATTCGTTGAGGAGATTGCCGGACATAAAGCATGATGCTGTCATGTCCGCATTCGTGGAAGCAAGGGACTACATATCCGACAGGTTCAAGGCCAAGGTGCTCATAGAGAACGAGGCCGACTCTGGCTCGAAGAGGGCATCGCGCGCTACGCCCGAGAAGCCCAGCATAGATCTATTCTGGGATTGAATGGTTGGAAAGGAGATACTGAAGGCCCACGACCTTTTCGTTTTTGACTGGGACGGCACGCTGAGCAGCATGAGGCTGCTACTCCGCATCAACGAGAGCCTAAAGAGGCTCTTCAGGCGATGGAACGTCGACAGCGCATATGGGGATTTCAGCCACATGGACAGCGCCGCGAGGCTGAGGCTCAGGAGCGAGGAGCGGAGGAACAACCTGATGACATTCGCGTTCGACATATTCCTCAACCTCAGCAGGCCGCGGCTGCACAATGACGCGGTGCGGCTGCTGAAGCTGCTCAAGAAAAGGGGCAAGAGGGTCGCGATATTCTCGAACGGAAGGTCAAGCAGGGTGAAAAAGGAGCTGCGCATGCTCGGCATATACAGCCTCTTCGACTTCGTCGTGAGCGCCAGAGACCTGAATGCGCTAAAGCCCAATCCCGCGGGGCTGAAGATGCTGCTGCACCATTCGAGGGTCCCGCCCTCCCGCAGCATTTACATAGGGGACATGGTCGATGACATGATAGCGGCAAGGCTGGCGCACATGCACTCATGCGCGATGGCCGACGGCTTCGACAGCTACAGGAAGCTGAGGAGCACGAAGCCGGACTACATCTTCAGGAGCATAGAGGCGCTCCTCAAGGCGCTCTCATAGGCGCTCGGTGTTTCTTCCGAGATACCATTCTATGCAATCGCCATTATAATTGGTTTCATTCACTGCCGCAGGGTGCTCGCGCCTCAGCATACCGACCCCTATGGGCACGCTGGACCTGGGCTCCCATCGCAGCCTGTCTACCGTGTACATGAGGTCCTCCATGCTTGCGCCCCCTTTTGTCCTCGACTCAAAGTCCCTGGAGAACTTTGTGCTGAACTTCTGGTCCGAAGCGACCCTGTCCGAGAATGCGTTTATCATGTCAAATTGCACCTTGGATTCCTTCAGAACGATTCCAGCTATTATGTAGAACGCCCTGCTTCTGTTCGTCTCAGAGTAAAAGTCCGCTATGGCGGTAAATATCTCCTTCCTCTCCATGGGCTGTGCGGATCCAAGGAGGCTTATGGCAGCGTCCGTAGCTCTGACCGCCCTGTGCTTATCGCGTACCCTCTCGTTCCCGTGAAGGATCCATGCAACCTCTTTCTGCCTTTCAATCCTTGCGGATTCATTCATTGCCGGTGCGTTGTACGCACTACCCCTAAGTTTTTCCATGAAACTACCACACTAGTCTATTACCAAACATTCCAAAAGGATAAAAAGCCTTTGCTTGCCTCTTCGGACCCCCGCAGCACATGGGCCCAAAAACAGAAGATTTTTAAGCTTATTTGAGAAAAATTAAATGATATACGGAGTAAGGCGAAAGCTAATTCTACGTATGAGCAAAAGATAACAATGCGAGAAGGAGAAGAATTCGGAGGAGAAAGAGGGGAACGTGGCGACAGAGGAAGGCGCGGAATGAGCATGAATCCAAACTATTTTCTGCCAAAGCCCGTGAAGGTCGGCGATGAGGTCGAGGTCAAGGTCGAGGCGGTTGCGTCGAAAGGCGACGGCATAGCCAAGAAGGACGGCTTCGTAATCTTCATAAAGGACGCCAAGGAGGGAGACACCGTAAAGGTAAGGATAACGGAAGTGAAGGCCAGGTTTGCGATCGGAGAGCTAATAGCCTGACCACAGTGCTCCTTTTGTTTAATTTTTTATTTTTAATCTTTCATTATATTCCGCAGGTTAGCTGCGGCATGGTGCGCTGATGTACGATTCTTCAGTTGAGCAGAAGTGGAGGAAATACTGGAAAGAGCACGGAATAGGACTTTTCGATGAGAAGGATCGTTCCAGGGAGCTGTATGTGCTCGACACTCCGCCCCCATATACATCGGGAACGCTGCACATGGGTCACGTAACGAGCTACAGCCTGATAGACTTCACCGCAAGGTACAAGCGGATGCGTGGCTTCAACGTACTATACCCGCAGGGGTGGGACACTCAGGGCTTCCCGACCGAGAAGGCGGTAGAGAAGAAGTACGGCGTCACCCTCTCCCGCGGCGAATTCTATGCCAAGTGCGTAGAGGTGGCCGAGGCTAACCTCTCGGCGATGAAGTCCCAGATGGAGCGGTTGGGCTTCTCCCCGGACGCGCGGATGGAGTACATAACCATGTCGGATTCCTATAAGGCAAAGGTGCAGCTCTCGCTGATACTGATGCTCGAGAAGGGGTTCGTGTACAGGGGCAATCACCCGGTGGAGTGGTGCATAAGGTGCAGATCGGCGATAGCACATGCGGAGACTGAGGAAAAGGAGGAGGAAACGGATCTCGTTTACGTGCGCTTCGGAATCACCGGCACCAAGAAGGGCATGGTCATAGCTACGACCAGGCCGGAGCTTCTGCATGCGTGCGTCGCGGTTGCGGTCAACCCCAAGGATGGCAGGTTCGAGGGCCTTGAGGGCAAGCACGCGAAGACGCCCATATTCAACAAGAGCGTGCCCATAATCCACGATGAGAACGTGGACCCCATGTTCGGCACCGGCGCGGAGATGGTCTGCACATTCGGAGACAAGGTCGACAGAGACATGTATTACAGGCACAGCCTGAAGCACATAGAGGCGATGGACGAGTCCGGAAGGCTGAAGAACGCCGGGGATCTCACGGGCATGAAGCTGACGGAGGCACGCGAAGCGGTAAAGGGCATGCTGGCCGACGCGAATGCCATCGAGAAGACCGACAGGCTCAAGCACACGGTGAAGGTGCACGACAGGTGCGACACCCCGATAAACCTACTGATGTCGATGCAGTGGGCGATAAGGATAAAGGAGCATGCGGAAAAGATAAAGGAGCTTTCCAACGAGATGAGATGGGAGCCACAGTTCATGAAGCGGTACCTTGAGGACTGGTCCAATTTCATAGACTGGGACTGGATAATATCGAGGAACAGGGTCTTTGGGACCCCGATCCCATTCTGGTATTGCACGAAGTGCGACTTCATAGCGGCCCCTGATAAGAAGAAACTGCCGGTCGATCCGTCAAAGGATAAGTCCCCAGTGCGCAAATGCCCGAAATGCGGCGAAAGGATTGCAGGGGAAACGGCGACATGCGACGTGTGGGTGGATTCATCGATAACTCCATTGGTGATAGCAGGATGGCCGGACGACAAGGAGCTGCTAAGGAGGGCATACCCGGCATCGCTGAGGATACAGGGGAGCGAGATAATAAGGACATGGGCATTCTACACGATATTCAGGTCCTGGGCCCTTACGGGCAACAAGCCGTTCGAGGGTATACTGGTCCACGGAATGATCCTTGCGCCCGACGGGAAAAGGATGCACAAGAGCAAGGGCAACGGCATATCCCCAGAGGAGATACTCTCCAAGTACCCTGCGGACACCATACGGTTGTGGGCTGCCCTGAGCGGCGCGATAGGCAAGGACAAGCCCTTTCTCTACAATGAGATAGACTACGCAAAATCATTCATAACCAAGCTGTTCAACTCATCAATATTCGTTGAATCAGCAACGAAGGAATCTGGAATTGGCTGCAAAGGTGCCGGGGACCTTGGCGGGCACATGAATGCGTTCGACCTGTGGATACTGGCGCGGATGAACTCCATAGCAAGGAAGGCCGTCGAATCGTACGACGCCTTCAATTTCTACGAGGCTATGAATTCAACGATAAACTTCTACTGGCACGAGTTCTGCGACTACTACATAGAGGACGTGAAGCACAGGATATACTCGAAGGACCCGAAGCTCGAGAACAGCAAAAGGGCGGCAGTGCATGTCCTCAACCATGTCCTGTACACCACGGTGAAGATACTCGCCCCGGTAATGCCCCATGCGGCGGAGGAGGTGTACTCCAAAGCCCATGACGCAAGCATATTCCTGGAAAGGTTCCCGGTTCCAATGGAACCGCACATAGGCGTGGGATATGACATATACGGCGTGCTGTTCAAAGGGCCGAAGGCGGAGATAGACTACGGCTCAATAGGCGCGGTGCTCAATGCGGTAATAACTGAGGTAAGGAAGGCAAAAGCAAGGGAGAAGAAGGCATTGAATGCGGAGATAGCCTCTATTAATATAAAGGTTCCTGAAGAATACTATAATGCAACCTTGTCCTCCAAGGATGAAATCGCCCTGATATGCAAGGCGGGTAAGGTATCTGTCCAGAAGGGGGAATTCTCGGTTGAGACAAAGATTTGAAGCATAGGGTTTCCAATGGCCAGGATGCATACGAAAAGACACGGAAAGTCCAAGTCAAGAAAGCCGCTGCTGGAAGAGGCAACGAAGTCCGACGTGGGCAAGAAGGAAGTGGAGAAGATAATATTCGATTACGCAAAGCAGGGCATGCCTCCTGCCATGATAGGCGAGAAGTTGAAGAAGGAACACAACGTTCCTTACATAAAGCACCATATGGGGGTGCGCCTGGGCAAGATACTCAAGGACGGCGGCTATGCCGGAAGCATTCCGCCCGACCTAATGGATCTCATGAAGAAGGCGGTAAACCTTAATTCGCACATACAGCACAACAAGCAGGATGTACACAATGCGATGAGGCTGAGGAGGATAGAGTCGAAGATACGCAGGCTTGCAAAGTACTACACCGGGAGGAAGACCCTTCCGGCAGATTGGAGGTACGATCCGGAGCAGGCGAAGCTTATAATAAAGGGCACGTGATCGCATGGCACTTCAGAAGAAATCTGAGAACTGGAAGCTAAAGAAATGGTACACCGTGCATGCGCCTAAGGTGTTCAATGACGCGGCAGTCGGGGAGATGCCCGCGAACGACGAGAAGGCAGCGATGGGCAGGAACATTGTCGTGGGGCTGGACTCCCTTACGAAGAACCCCTCACATGCTTATACGACCGCAACGCTGAAGGTGATAGAGGTAAGCGGCGCTAATGCCAATACCGCCCTGGTGTCGATATCGCAGCTCTACAGCTACGTAAGGTCCCTCGCAAGGAGGTACAGGAGCATAGCGAGCTCCGTCGTGCCTGTGACCACGAAGGATGGCAACAGGATGACCGTGAAAATGCTTGTTATAACCAGGCAGAGGACGACCCACAGCAGGATATTTGGCATAAGGAAGGAGATGGATCAGATGGTCAAGGACTTCTTCAGCTCAACCGATTCCGATGCTGCGGTAAACGCGATAATAGAGGGTAAGTTTCAGGCTGACCTATCAGCAAGGCTGGAGCACATCGCGCCGCTCAACAAGGTCGAAGTAAGGCGCCTCGACGTCGGGAAATAACGACGAATCGGGTTCTAAGATACTCTGCAGATCTTATTAATGTCAGCTTCACGCTTCTAAGGCAGCTCTATAATGTTATCAATGCCATCCTCGCGCTTGCCCTTCCTACTTCTGGAATCTGGTCCGAAAAGCATGCGCGTGCCTTCCGAGGCGCATAAAACCCATGGATGCCTCACGTCACACACTATCCCCAGAATGCGTGAAAGGTCTGGAGCACTGTCATTCTTTTCATCCAGCTCCCATTTCCGGTGATGCCCGTTGTAACCTCCCGCCAGGTCAAGCACTGCAGAGCCTATGCACGGGCTTTTTGCGCTTCCCGGGATGCGCGAACCATAGGTCACTTATACTATAAAGTGAGCCTCACTTCTGCCCTATACCACTACCATCTCTATGCAGAATCATCGCGTATTGACTTCCTTGACTCCCCATGGCCATATTATCGCGTAAATATGGGATATTCTAAACATATAAAACTTGTTCCTTCATCCCTGCCTGCCTTGCTGCCGCCTGTCAGCTCAGGCTGACGAGCACGACTCCTATGGCTATCACGAGGACGCCGCTCCACCTCAGGATCGACACGTTCTCCCCGAGCACGAAGGACGCGAGGAACACCGCGACTACGTAACTTATGCTGCTCATTCCGTATGCCCAGCTTAGGTGGACCCTGCTGAGGATGTAGAAATATACCGCAGTGGATATCGCATATATGCCAAGCCCGGCCCCTAGGGTAATCGCAATGCTGCCGTCCAAGAAGGCATACTTGAAAAGCATCTGGCCTATCCCTCCCAGTACCGTTGATACGACAAGGAGCAATACATACGCTATTTTGTCTTCCCTCACACCATCACTATGCGGTCAATGCGACAATCGTTATCCCAGCTATTATGAGCAGGATTCCGGATATGCGCTTTGCATTCATCGCCTCCTTCAGGTGCTTCATCGAAAGCAGCGTAACGAAGACGAAGGAGCTTGCGAACACCGGGAACACAATCGACAACTGGGAATTGTCCAGCGCGACTAGGTAAAGCGCAAAGCTCACCGCATACCCGCACAACCCTATGAATACGCTGGGGTTCCTGAGCGTGCCCAGTATGTCCGTTATAGTGTCGAGCCTCTTCTTGAGCCCCTTCTTGAACATCAGCTGCGATAGCGACGTCACCAGGGCAGCAACAAGTGTTATAAATATAACCAAGTAAATATCCATAGCAGCACGTGGTTTGATTTGGAAGCCAGCAAAAATGAGACTGTTGCATCGTCCATTGTCATTGTACTAGCTATCATCGCAATTTGGCTATTTATAGTTTCTGGTGGATCGGCGGCATTTTACGCCGCTGTCGTCGCCGCATTCGTGGCGTGCGCGTACAATGCATGGCTGTTTTCCGCCGCACCTGCAACCCGTGCAAGGAAAAGAAGACGACGATAGTCCCAACCGGTTGAGATGAAATGGGAAACTTGCTTATAGTCGCGGAGAAGCCGAGCGTTGCGCTGAGGATAGCAATAGCCTTGGGTAACAATACTCAGAAGCGCCTGAACCTCAACGGCGTGGGATACTACGAGATAGACGGCCCTGCCGGCAAGACGTACATCGCAGCCGCCGTGGGCCACATATTCACGATAAGGCAGAAGGGGAACGAGAGGGGGTATCCTGTCCTTGATGTTCAGTGGGCGCCGTCCTACGAGGTCGACAAGAATTCCTACTACACCAAGAAGTACCTGGACGTGTTCAGGTCCCTGGCCCAGAAATGCGACAGCTACATAAACGCATGCGACTTCGACATAGAGGGCACAGTAATAGGCACGAACATCATAAGGTTCGCGGGAAGCGGCATAGACAAGGCCAGGAGGATGAAATTCTCCACGACTACGATACCGGACATAAAGAACGCATACGAGAACCTTATGGCCATGGACGTAGGCAACTTCCATGCTGGGGAGGTGAGGCACATGCTGGATTGGCTCTGGGGCATAAACCTCAGCAGGGCGCTTACCAGTGCCATAGCCGGGACGAAGTTCTCCAGGTACCTGAGCATAGGAAGGGTACAGGGCCCCACATTGGCAGTGCTGGCGAAGAGGGAACTCGAGATAACGAACTTCAAGCCGGAGCCCTACTGGACGGTGCACCTGCTCGGCAAGGAGGTGGAATTCACAAGTACGAAGGGCAACATATTCGAAAGCAATGAGGCGACGGCGCTCCTCGACCGTGCAAATGCGAATGTTGGCAGTGCATTGGTAGATGAGGTCGAGGCAAAGGAGGACATGGTAAGGCCGTATCCCCCGTTCGACCTCACCGCATTGCAGATGGATGCGAGCAGGTTCCTCAGGATGGATCCGTCCGTCACGCTTGCAGTGGCGCAGTCCCTTTACGAAAGGGCGTACATATCATACCCTAGGACATCGTCGCAGAAGCTGCCCCCGACGCTCGGCCTTCCTAAGATAATAGGGGAGATGGCAAAGAACCCAAGGTATGCAGAGCTGGCAAACATGCTCATCTCAGAGAAGAGGTTCAGGCCCAACGAGGGCATAAAGAAGGACGAGGCCCACCCAGCGATATACCCCACAGGGATAATCCCCAAGGCGCTGAAGGACAATGAGGAGAAGCTGTACGACATGATAGCGAGGAGGTTCCTGTCGTGCTTTGCCCCGTATGCTAAGGTGTCCCGCATGTCCGTAGTCATATCAATAGGGGACGACAAATTCTCGGCCAAGGGATTCAAGATGCTCGACAAGGGCTGGTACGGCTTCTATACGTATGCAATGCCGAAGGACAAGCCCCTGCCGGAGTTCACCAAGGGCGAGAATGCCGGGGCTACGAAGGCATACATGAACGAGATGCAGACGCAACCCCCGAAGCGCTTCGGTAAGGCCGGCCTTATAGCGGAATTGGAGAAGAAGGAACTTGGAACGAAGGCAACTCGTGCGGCGATAATAGACGCGCTCTTCAGGCGCGGATACATAGAGGGCTCGTCGATAAAGGTGACAAGCTTCGGCCTGAACGTGTACAAGGCCCTTGACGAGAACGTACACATGATAGTTAGCGAGGAGACCACTAGGCAACTCGAGCACGAGATGGACCGCATCGCAAACGGGGACAAGACTCCAGACGACGTCATAAACGAGGGCAAGGAGATGCTACTCGAGGCGATAAAGGCCTTCGACAGCAACAAGGAGCGCATAGGGGAGGAGATGCAGGAGGGCCTTGTGGAGAGCCAAACGATAATAGGGAAATGCCTGAAGGACGGAGGGGACCTCGTGATAAAGAAGTCCAAGGCAGGGAAGCAGTTCGTCGCATGCAACAACTATCCCGACTGCACGAATACCTATTCAATACCCCAGCAGGCCCTTGTTGTGCCCTCAGGAAAGATCTGCGAGCACTGCAAGACGCCGATAGTAAAAATCATAAGGCACGGCAAGGGGGTGTTCGAGATGGACCTTGATCCGAACTGCGTGACAAAGGAGAAATGGAAGTCCAGGAATCCTCCAGCCGCGAGCAAGGCATCGACAATCAATGATGCATCCGCCGCTCCACCCGGTGCCGCGGCGAAGACGTCCAAAAAAAGGGCGGCCTCTTCGGCAAGGAAAACAGCAGCAGCAAAACCGGAAAGGAAGAAGGCGGCAAAGGCGGCCGGCGCGACCAAGGCAGCCTCTGTCCGCACAAGGAAACCAAAACAATGAGGTGTATACATGTTCATACCTGACCATTACAGGAAGCTGAAAAGGGGTCCGCAGGTTATACTGCCAAAGGACATAGGGCTGATACTCGCGTATTCCGGCGTTGGTAAGGGCAGCGTATGCATAGACGCGGGGACGGGCAGCGGATGGCTTGCGGTATCCCTTGCGCGCGTGTGCAGGGAGGTGCACAGCTACGACATACGCGACGAATTCATAAAGATCGCCGAGCGCAACAAGGCATCGGAGGGCCTTGAGAACCTCCACATAGAGCAAAGGGACGTCACGAAAGGGTTCGGCAACGCCAAGGACGCGGACCTCGTGGTCCTTGACATGCCCGATTCCCACAAGGCCGTGAAATGGGCGCGGAAATCATTGAAAATCGACGGCTTCATATGCGGCTATCTCCCGCACATGGAGCAGGTGAAGGAATTCATAAAGGCATTGTCGCGCAGCAAGTTCAGGAACATAAACACCATGGAAGCGATAGTTAGGGACATGCTCGTAAGGGAGCAGGGAACCAGGCCGTCGACAAAAGGGGTATGGCACACCGCCTACCTTGTATTCGCGCAGAAATAACGTGCGTCCGCGCATCCGCTGAGGTGCAATACAATAGGCGTATGCAAGTGCATACGCCTGGGTGGATGAGAATAGGGTTCTACAGAACACGCATCTTCGAAAAAATGCGCGTACTAGATTATTATTCAACGTATTTAAACCTTTCGCAGCCGCGTTTCATTCGCTTAGACGACACGCAAGAAATAAAATGAATGGTTGCCAATCCTGCTGTGGTGTATAGATGGATTCTAACAGCATTGCCGGAGAGCTTGTAAGGTTCAGGACACCGGACGGCGTTGAACTGCACGGATTCCTGAAGCATTGCAGGAATCGTAGGAACGCAATAGTGTACCTGCACGGGTTGTGCGGAACGTTTTACAGGAACTACTACATATACCGCATGGCGGAAGATGCATCAAAGGCGGGCATCGGATTCCTGTCTATCGAGCAGCGCGGCAGCTACGTCGCGCTCGGGTTCACGAGGAATGGCAAGCGGCGCTTCATGGCCGGCGGCGCATTCGAAAAGTTCAAGGACAGCGCAAGGGACATACGTGGAGCTATAGGGTTCCTCCGCGGCACGGGATACGGGAACGTATACCTGGTAGGCCACAGCACCGGATGCCAGAAGGCGACCCACTACGTCTGGAAAACAGGGGACAGGAACGTAAAGGCGCTGGTGCTGCTCGCGCCTGCGGACGATTACAATATAAACCGCATTAACATGGGGAGAGGATTCAAACCCGCAGTATCCTATGCCCGAAGGGCAGGAAGCCATTCGATAATGCCTGAGAGGCACATGAGGCAGATGTTCAGCGCAGGAAGGTTCCTAAGCTTCTCCGACCCGAGAAGAAGGGAGGCCCGGATATTCAATTACGACCGCAGGAAGCTCACAGAATTCTCGCGCATCAAGGTGCCGATCCTTGCAATATTCGGCAGCGATGAGCAGTATGCCGACAGGCCTGTCGGAGACTACCTCAATATACTGGAAAGGGATACCTCCTCAAGGAAGTTCTCCAGCATGGTGATAAAGGGCGCAGACCACGGGTTCAGGGATAAGGATGCAATACTGTCGAAAAATGTTGTCGGCTGGCTTAGGGGACTTGAGGCCAACTAAGAATCAATACCTGCCCTTGCTCTTGAGGTACTTGTTCACGAGCTCGACCGCCTTGTCTATCGCCCTCTTGACGTCGGCGACGGTCTTTGCCCCGGTGCATATTATCTTCCCGTTCTTGAACAGCAACAGCGCAGCCTTGGGCTCGTGCACCTTAAATATCGCCCCGGGGAACTGCTCCGGCTCGTAGTCGACGTCATGAGAGAGCTTCGCCAGGCCGTAAAGGTCGAGGTCCACGTTGAGCTCTGCCTTGGTGACTATGTTCTGCACCTTGTAGGTGGGCTTTAGCACCACTCTCTTGTGCGGTGGATACAGGTTTGAACGCTTTGCCATTTTCATGCACTTTAATATAATCCTATAATGATTCCACACGCATATTTAAATAGGTTTATGCACACATATTCTACGCTACTTATCAGTGGTACACATGTCGAAAAGATCGAATGGCTTATTTTCGGGAAAGACAAGGCATCTCGCCAGGCATAACAGGCCGTCGTCCCTGAGCATAGGCGAAACCGTAAAGAGCTTCAATGACGGGGACAGCGTCGCTATAGTGCCCCGCGGGAACGTCAAGAATATCCCCCATCCAAGGTACAGGGGCAGGATAGCCAAGGTGATAGAGCGCCGCGGCTCCGGCTATGTCGTTGAGCTTAAGATGTTCAAGGCAACGAAGAGGCTTGTGGTACCCGGTCTGCACCTAAAAAAGGTACAATGATGGAGCGCGCCTCTCAGCTCAAATCAGCAAGCATAGCCAGGATACTGCGCGAAACCAAGGACGTTACGCTGCGGAACAGCATCATAAACCTGAAGTACGGCGACGACAACGAGGCCGGTCACGCCGCGAACTACCTGTTCAGAATAGCTGTGAACCCAAATACGCGTTTCAGTGATGAATACCTGATAGCGGAGACGCTGTTCGATGTCATGAAAGAAAGTTCACGGTTTGGCAGGAGGGAGGCTGTGGGTCTGCTCGCATCCTCGATACTGTCCGCAGGCCCCGACAGTATGTGCGACAAGACCACGAACCTGCTGGCCCGCCTCCTGGACAGCGAGCAGCTGTACAGGCAGGACCTTAAGGTGTTCTCCGATGCTTTCAATTCCTGCAGCCCAAAGCGGAAGGGCAGGATAAGGAACCACCTGATAGCGCTTAAGAACAATTCGGATTCTGGCAAGAAGCTTGCGCTCAACCTGGAATTCGCTATCTTCCTGTCAAGGAAAAGGCAGGGGCCTCTATACTGAGATTCAATACTCCCTTCTCCTGTAGGGCTTGGTGAACATGTAGAAGCGCTCGTCGCCGTGGAGCTCCGTTATTACCCTGTCTGTTATGAGCTTTATCGGGTCCTGCAGCAGCTGTACCCTGCTTGATATGTCGCTGAAGCTCTCGAACTTCTTCTCGTCCCTGGCTTTTATTATCGCGTCAAGGTGCCTCTTGCCTATGCCAGGGAGCAACTCCAGGGAGTGCTGCCTTATGTTGAGCGGCCCGGCACCGTTGAACATCACTATGAACTTCTGCTCGTTGTCTTTGACTATCTTCGATATGACTATCGGCAGCTCGTTCTTCGCAGTCTGGGTCAGGTCGTTGAAGGTTATCCTAGACTTTATGAGCAGTATCTTGTCCCTTTCTTCGCGCCCTATGTAAACGCGCTCCCCAAGCGAGAGCGACGCCCCTGGCTTTATCGTAGCCTCGAGTATGGTAAACTTCTCCTCTCCTATGAGCTGCGTCAGTGGCTCCGACCGG
Source organism: Microcaldota archaeon (assembly GCA_964433165.1). Lineage (GTDB taxonomy): Archaea > Micrarchaeota > Micrarchaeia > Micrarchaeales > Micrarchaeaceae > UBA12276. The sequence goes on along the minus strand of CAYSQH010000004.1, from coordinate 2,801 downwards.
GTCGAAAAGGACTTGCCGGTGGCCATGAAGTCCAGCACATAGGCATATTCCTCCCTTTTCTCCTCTCCATCCATTTTCCCAACCAAAGCAAAAAGAAATCACTTCTCCTTTAGAATAGAAAGCATCTTGTTAATCTCCTCGTCGGAGTAGTTCTTCCTCTCCGGCGCGAGGATCTGCCTTATCGTCATTGCGCTCTTAGGCATTATCTCGAGCATCTTTATCGCGCTCCTATCGGATATGCCCATGGCGGATAGCTCCTTCCTGAGCTTCTCAGCCTTGGCCTTAGCTGCGGAGAACTTCTTGGCATGCTGAAGCGCCAGCTGCTGCTCGTAAGTAAGGTCAGAGGCTTTTTTGCCCTCCAATACCCCTATAACCTCGTCTATGAGCACTGCCCTTGTCTCTTTTACTTCCATCCTGACCACTGATTAATATATCTATTTGGCACTTAGGTATTTAACTCTTTTATTTTATAAGAACTAGGATATTCATGGTGGATGCAGGCTCCTCGTATAAACAAGTGCTCAATGAGGTGAAGAAGCACATAGCGGGCAAGGATGACGTCATAAAGCTGATGTTCATAGGCATACTCTCCGACGGACACTGCCTCCTAGAAGGGGTACCTGGGGTCGCGAAGACCCAGATGACCAAGGCGCTCGCCTCGGCCATAGACGCCAAATTCGCCAGGGTTCAGGGCACCCCGGATCTCGAAATGAAGGACATAATCGGCTACACCTACATGGACGAGTCCGATCACACCCTGAAAGTCAAGAGGGGCCCGGTCTTCACGAACATCCTTCTTGTCGACGAGCTGAACAGGACCCAGGCTAGGACAATGGCCGCATTCCTTGAGGTGCTGGAGGAGCGGCAGGTAACCATACCAGGGGCGCCTACCCAGAGGCTGGAGCCGCCATTCATAGCCTTCGCCACGCAGAACCCCTTGAATATAGAGGGAACCACAGCGCTTCCAAAGGTGCTTGCCGACAGGTTCATAATGAGGATAGCCGTCACATATCCGTCCGGGCCTGAGGAGGTCGAGATGCTGCACCTGAAGGAGAGCGAGACTAAGGTCGAGACCAAGAAGGTGATGGGCACCGCTGACATACTCCAACTGCAGAAGGACATAAACAACGTCAGGATATCTGAGGACAACATCGAGTACATCACGAGGCTTGTCGATGCGACGAGGAAGGACATGCACGTGGTGATGGGGGGGTCCCCAAGGGCCGAGATATCCTTCATGAAATGCTCCAAGGCGAAGGCGCTCATAGAGGGCAGGAACGAGGTCTCGGCCGATGACATCAGGTACCTCGCGAAGCCTATACTAAGCCATAGGCTGGTCGTAAGGTCGACCGGGGGGATCGGGGTGAACGGAGTCATAGACGGCATCGTCGCGAGCGTGAAGTGAGCATATCACGCTATCACGAACTCCGAGAGCCTCTTCTGCTGCAACATGTTGCGCAGTATGGTGCTGTTCCTTATCCAGTCCCTCCCGGTTATCTCGAACCTGGATTTAATGCAGTCCAGCATGTCGGACAATGTGTGCATCACCGTGGGCTCCTTCTGCAGGGTTTCCCTGACGTGCTCCCTGACATTCCATACCCCAACTGGCATTATGTACCCGTCGTGCACCTCCCTAAGTATGAGGGCTACCGCCTGCCGCTCAAGGCTCTGCAACTTCTCCGTTATTGCCAGCCTCCCGGAATAGTAGCACCCGCCTATCTCGGCATAGGTCTTCCTGCCGTTGTATCCCTCGTATGAGCCGAATATCGATATGTTCTTGCCGTCTTCGTTCCACACGGTCTTCGGGTACCATGCTTCTATGGACTCGTACTGCCAGTTCCCTGGTATCAGGAATATCAGCCACCGGTTGTCGAGCGCGTTGTTGAAATACGCATGTATCGAATCCAACGGGCTGCATGACTTAACCTCCTCGAGGTTGCTCTTAGAAAGCGTATCGTCGACAGCTGTTATGCTCCACCGCGTCGGCACGAATTTGCGCCTAGTCCCAAGGCCGAACAGCCCTGCGGACAGCCCCTTCTGTATCCTTGATACGGGGATGCCCTTGTCATACAGTTCCACCATCGCGGTCCTTGCTCCTGCATCAGTATCGGAATATAGCCTCTCGACCTTGCGGTCCGCCTTTATGTTGTACAGCTCGAAGCCCTTCATCGCGGCGCTGGGCCCGAAGGGCTCCACCTCGTCCTTCAGGGTCATCTTTATGAAGGGCTTGGATGCGAAGCTCACCTCCGCCTCCGCCGACTTCTCCGCCAATGCGAGGTCCCGCACGAACTCCTCAATTCTCCCCTTCTCGACGTCATGCACCTTGGCCCTGTGCAGCCCCCTCACGAGCCTGGAGCGCATGTTGACTATGTCCTCTATTCCCATGCTGTGCCATCGCTCCGGGGTTCCAAGTATTGACGTATCACCGAATTCCGGGGGCACAAGGGGACCTATGTTTACATAGGGGTAGCCGAATCTTCCTATGAAAAGGTCGGTTGGCGTGCTGCCCACTATCTCCAATTTGCTGGTCAACGGCATGGTCTTTACCTTGTAGTAGTATCTAAGGAGCGCCGGATCCCTCATGTGCCTGTATACTATGTCGGAACTCTTGACTCCGAAATGCTCCTCAAGATCAGAAAAAATAGCTTTCCTGTCCATGCCACCAAATCATTTGCACCTGAAAACTAGTTAAGCTTATCTGGGCATTTATACCAGTGGGATAAATGGACATAAGAGGGCGCCTTGGCAGGGTGTTCAGCGGCCTGGGGAACATCGATGCGATAATACTCATCAACACCGGG
>CAYSQH010000003.1:0-38795 GCA_964433165.1 Microcaldota archaeon | reverse complement strand
AGGCACTACTTTCTGCCCAAATCTAGTTGTGAAACTTTCAAGGAAAGCTATAATTATACCATCAGGCAGCGCGACTGACTTCCATCTTCTGTTGTCTATCGCCACTTGGACTACATACCCGTCGCAGAGCACTTCCCTTCCCCTATGTATCCTGAAGGTAAAGCGTATAGCCTTCTTCCCAATCACATCGGCATGCACGTGGGTGCGCAGCGTGTCCCCGCACCTAGCGGGCTTGTAGTACCTTGCACTAGACTCGACGACGACAAGCCACAGCCTGTCGCTTATGATCGGGAACTCGGTGCCCATCCTGCTCTTCGAGAACTGTTCGAACGAATTAGTGAAAAACCGGTAATAGCCTGAGTAGTGGACTATGCCCTGCGCATCTGTATCGTATATCCTTACCCTGTCCTCCCATACGAAATCTCTTCCCGCCATACTCTCGTAGCTGAGCCGAGCTTATTAATCCTTTCGCAACGCTTCGGGCTTTCTGGTCAGATTGCTCAACACTATGTGCCGCATCGGGTCCTTCCCCCCGTGGGCATTCACGGTCTCTATCCTTATTATCTCGTTAAGCTCCTTTTGGTCTATGGACCTCGCCGCAGCTACCGCCTTCTCCACATCGCCTTCGCGTATGAAGTCCACGAGCCGCTCGCCCATCCTGCTCCTTTCGTTATGTCTTTCCGCTTCCATGTCTACCGGTTGGATTCTGATTTTAATTCTTATAATACTTTTGTACGGCCCCTATGCCAAGCAGCAACGTATTAATATGGCGCATCAGCTAGAATACGGGTATTCGTGTCAGCGCTGTTCCCGTCAATGATCGGCCTCTACGCATTCGCGGTAATATACGTCATGTGGTATTTCTTTGAGCTCATAGATCAGGTATACATAACGATGTTGCACAAGGAGTCGAAGATCCTCATGCGGAACGACAGGCTGTCAATGCTCGGCCTGGTGGCCGGTTCTGTCATGATTGTATGTCTGGCATTTGCATTTGGGGACGCGCGCGCGAACTCCGGATTCGCCGCCCTCCCGCAATTCGTCTTTTACATAGGCATATCTATGATGATTCTGGGGGAAATCATAAGGCAGACCTCCATACACACGCTCGGCAGGTCCTTCACAGCCGCGGTTATCATAGTGGAGGGGCAGCGGCTCATCAGGAACGGGATGTACAGGCACGTAAGGCACCCAGGGTACCTTGGGGGGATAATATCCATGGTTGGGATCGGGCTTGCGATGCAGTCGTGGGCAGCCGCGCTTGTGGCGTTGCTGATAATGATGTCCGTATACATGTCGCGCATATACGTCGAGGAGAAGGCGCTTAGAAAGCACTTCGGACCGGAATACGAGGACTATGCCAGGAAGACATGCATGTTATTCCCGCACGTGCTGTGACATCTCATATCGGCAGTGCACCTACGAAGTGGCCTATCAGGTAGCCTGCGAAACCTGCGGCAAGCCCTATTATCAGGAGTTGCACCCCGCTCCTCCAAAGTGAGCCTATGGTTGTCTTGGCCTCATAGCAGCCCATGCTGAAAAGCGCAATGCCGCTTACAATTACCGCGCCTATCGCCCCTGTCATTATGTTCTTAGTGAAGAATATGAACGGCACCAATGGTATCGCAGAGCCTATTACCGTGGCCGCAAGAACAGTAACGAAGCTGCGCCCAGGGGCCTCCGCATCCACATAGGCGACATTCCTCTCGAACGAGAGCATGAAGTCCTTTGCCGCCTTGGGATTTGACATTATCCCTCTCGAAAGCGAGTCGGCCTCCTTCTCCCTGTAGCCCCATTTCCTGAATATTCCTTTTATTCTTAGGGTGTGCTTCTTCGGAACCTTGAAGAGGTCCCTGGCCTCCTCGGCGCTTTCCTTGAGGTATCTCCTCCTTCTTGCGACCATCGAGGTGTAAGCCACGGCTCCCATGGATATGGACTCGGCGCCAAGGGCCGCTAGCCCCGCAACGAAGATGAGCCGCGTGTCAGTCGTGGCTGCCGCGACACCTAAGACGATGCCGAGGACGTTAACTATGCCGTCCTGCCCCCCGAGTATTATGTCTGCGAAATTGTAGCGCCCCCCGCCGCCCTTGCCATCCATAGCATAGATCTGGATGCTTGCATTAAAAAACGTATGCCCGTCGCGCGATGGCATATCTGCGATAGGAATAAATACATTCATAGCTCAATATCAATGGAATCTTTTCATTTTTTATTTCCAAGGGGGTGAATTTATGGATGACAAGGAAGCGACTGAAACGATAGACAAGATAAAGAGGCAGATGGACTTTCTGCTTGGGGACACGAGCGTACCGAAGAACGTGAAGAGCGCGATAAAGGAGGCGAGGGACCATCTCAACAGCGAGAAGGAGGATTACATAGTCAAGGTCTCATCTGCGATATACAACATAGATGCGATAAGCAACGACATAAACCTTCCGGCACAGGCAAGGACCTCTGTCTGGAGCATACTTAGCATGCTTGAATCGATAAAGACGGGTTGATATGCCTGGCGACGACGCTGTCAAGGAGCTCGTAATGGAGCTGTCAAAGATTGGCGTTCTGGTAGCCGCTGACGTAAGGCCCGAGACGCTTGAGGGGTTCAGCATGAATGACATAACCTCCAGGCTCATAGAGGACAAGCTTTCGGATCCCGGCATGACGATAGTGTCGAATGCCGCTATAGAGGATGTCATAAAAAGGATTCTGCAGGAGAAGATTCCCAGGCCCATCGAGGTCATACATAATGGTGGATACCATGCCATATCCTCGGATATAGACGCCAACTATAGCATAGCGAAGCGCGACATAGAATACTCCAATGGGGTTGTAGATGGTTTCGTATCCCACTTCAGGAGCAGGCTGGGCAAGCTGAGATCGATAGTGGAGGAGCACAGGGCATCAATATCGGGGATGGTCTCAACACTCGAGGGGCTTTCATCGTATTCCAGCGGCCGCGAGGTCACGATAGTCGGGATAATCTACAACAGGATAACCACCAAGAACGGCAACATAATGGTGGTCCTGGAGGACGAGACCGCTCAGGCGAAGATAATGTTCATGAACGGGACCTCCCAGCAGGCTAGGGACCTATTCGAGAAGGCAAGGCACCTGGTCAACGACGAGACGATTGCAATCAAAGGGAAGATATCCGGACCGTTCATCATAGCATCGGAGATAATATGGCCGGACGTGCCTATACACGAGCGCAAGCGGTCGGAGGACGACGTCGCGATAGCATTCATATCCGACATACACATAGGGAGCAAGGTATTCCTCGAGAAGAACTTCTCCAACTTCATATCATGGCTGAACGGCGGCTACAGTGAGCAGAAGGACCTCGCAAGCAAGATAAAGTACCTTGTAGTCGGGGGCGATGTCGTCGACGGAATAGGCGTGTACCCTAATCAGGACAGGGACCTTACGGTGCTCGACATATACACCCAGTACCGCATATTCTTCAATTTCATGAGCATGATCCCGGATTACATACACGTTTTCGTGATACCCGGCAACCACGATGCGGTGCAAAGGGCAGAACCGCAGCCGCAGCTAGGGCCTGAACTGCTCGGGGACTTCAAGTCCGACAACGTCCACATACTCCCCAACCCGAGCTATCTGACCCTACATGGGGTGGACGTGCTCACGTACCACGGGACATCATTGGATTCCGTGATAAGCGCAATACCTGGGACCAGCTACTCAAAGCCGGAGAAGCCAATGGTCGAGATACTAAAGAGGAGGCACCTTTCGCCAATATACGGGGGCAACATAATAGTGCCGAGCAAGAACGACAGCCTTGTCATAGACGCGATACCCGACATACTGCACATGGGGCACGTGCACAAGAATGGTATGGCGAACTACCATGGGGTTGACATAATAAACAGCGGCACGTGGCAGGCCACCACGGATTACCAGCTGATGCAGGGCCACATACCCAGCCCTGGGATAGTGCCGATATACGAGACAAAGCACGGCAGGTTCACCACCGTGAGCTTCGTGAAGTGATAGATTGGACCCTGACGAATATTTCTCAATGCTGAAGAGCGATTTCGAGAGGGCATTCTCGACCGCTTCCAGCGCCAGGGAGAAGGGCATGGACCCTGAGAGGTTCGTCGAGATAAAGCCGGCGCCAGACCTTGCCTCAAGGGTGGAGGGGATAATAGGCATAGACGGCCTCGCTTCGATGATGAAGTCGATGGCGCATGGCAAGAGCAGGCAGGAGCTCGCCTTCGCGATGGTAAAGGAACTGTGCCTTGGCGATAAGCTGAAGCACATGGGGATCGAGGAGCGCCTTCTCTCCGCTACGAGGGTCGGCCTTGCGATAATAACCGACGCGGTCGTAGTCGCCCCTACGGAAGGATTGCAGGCCGCGGAGCTGCACAAGAACGCTGACGGGTCCGATTACGTCGCGATAGTGTACGCAGGCCCTATAAGGGGCGCCGGAGGGACCGGAGCTGCGATGTCCGTCGCATTAGCGGACTACGGCCGCAGGCAGCTCGGGATAGGCCCGTACAGGGCGCAGCAGTCTGAGGTGGAGCGCTACATCGAGGAGATGCAGATATACCATTCAAGGATAGCCAGGCTGCAGTATTACCCGCCGGAAAGCGACATGAAAATGATACTCAGCAGCCTTGAGGTATGCGTCGACGGGATGCCGACGGAGAAGCTCGAGGTCAACATACACAGGAACATGAAAAGATTGGATAAGTCGGGGAAGGAGCAGCCCATTACGAACAGGGTCCGCGGCGGCATAGGCCTCGTGGTGTGCGAGGGGATAGCGCAAAAGGCGAAGAGCGTGCTGAAGCACACGAAGAATGCGGGCCTTGACTGGTCATGGCTCAACAACGTCATAAAGGCCGACAAGACATCGACGAAGAGCGAGTCGAAGGACAAGGCCGCCGTATTCCTGCAGGAGCTCATTGCCGGAAGGCCAGTGCTCGCCTACCCGGAGCGGAACGGATCATTCAGGTTGAGGTACGGAAGGTCCAGGCTGACCGGGATAGCCGCAAAGGGATTCAGCCCAGCCACGATGGTGGTCCTGAAAGAGTTCATAGCCTGCGGCACGCAGCTCAGGATAGAGAAACCGGGGAAAGGGTGCGTGGCCGCGCCCGTGGATTCGATAGAGGGGCCGTTCGTAAAGCTGGACAGCGGCGAGGCGCTCAGGATATCCAGCGCCGAGGAGGCCCGCGCGCTCAGGGGGCGCATAGCGAAGATAATCTCCGTAGGGGACATACTCATAACGTTCGGGGACTTCAGGAAGTCCAATACCCCGCTGGTGCCGACCAGCTACGTCGAGGAGTACTGGGCATCGCAGATCAAGGCGGCTGGCTTCGAAGGCGATGCGGCGGCCTGCCCCAGCTTTGCGGAAGCCTTCGCGCTTTCCGGGAAATACAACGTGCCGATGCACCCTAAGTACATCTACGATTATTCCGATATAACATCCGCGGAACTGGCGGAGCTCAGGGAATCCTTCGCCTCATCGAGCGCGGAGGGATCCGGGAACGGCCTGTTCGGCATATCCGCCGTAAGGCTTGCAAAGCCCAACGGTTCCGGCCTTCCATGGATACTGGAAAGGCTGTGCATACCTCACAATGAGGGCCCTGACGGCATAACAATAACCGGGGACCATGCGCAGGCCATTGCAGCCTCCTTGGGATTCTCAGCCGATGGCGGTGCCATTGACATGTCCAGGAAGCAGGAGTACAGCATGGAGGCTTCAGCCCTTGATAATGTGAATTCCTCGTCCCCATTCAGGATAATGAGGAGGTCCACTAGGATAGGTGGCAGGATCGGCAGGCCGGAAAAGGCGAGGGAGCGCCTCATGAAGCCCGCACCGAACGTCCTGTTTCCGATAGGCGAATACGGCGGGAAGGAGCGCAACATATACAAGGCGTATGCCAACGAGAAGAAGAAGTTCGGCAATTTCGGGATAAAGGTGGAGGTGGCAAGGTACAGGTGCTCCAAGGGCAGGGAACAATTGCACGCATCGTTCTGCTACAGGCACTCATGCCCCGCATCGCTGGAGAGGACGTGCTCGCAGTGCGGCAGGATATCCAACTCAACGAAATGCCAGTCATGCGGCGGGGCTGCATATGCCAAAGGCGAGATACTCATAGACATAAAGTCAGAGCTCGAGGCCGTTGCATCAAGGCTGGGGATAGCCATGGGCAAGAGCATGAAGGGCGTCAAGGGGCTGACCAGCAGGGACAAGATGTCTGAGCCGCTGGAGAAAGGTGTCCTGAGGGCCGACAACAACATACACATGTTCAAGGACGGCACATCGAGGTTCGATGCCACCGACATGCCGATGACCCACTTCTATCCGAGCGAGATAGGTACAGGCGTGGAGCGGCTCAGGGAGCTGGGATACACGAAGGACTGGCTTGGAAACGAGCTCGAAAGCCCTGACCAACTGGTCGAGATGTTCCCGCAGGACATAGTGCTGAACAGCAAGGGCGGCGAGTTCTTCCTGAAGGTCGCCAGGTTCGTTGACCAGCTGCTGGTGAAGTTCTATCATGTCGATGCGTTCTACAACATCAAGGATCTGCAGGGCCTGGTCGGGCACAGCGCGATAACCCTCTCGCCTCACACCTCTGCAGGGGTGCTCTGCAGGATAATCGGCTTCACGGAAGCGAACGTGGGGTTCGCGCATCCGTACGTCATATCCGCAAGGAGGAGGAACTGCGACGGCGACGAGGACACCACGATGCTGCTCCTTGATGCTCTTGTGAACTTCTCAAGGAGCTACCTTCCTGTGACCATAGGCGGTACAATGGATGCGCCGCTGATACTCACGGTACGCCTAGACGTGTCGGAGGTCGACGACGAGGTGCATGAGATGGAGGTTGTAAGGGACTATGGCCTTGAGTTCTACGAGAAGACGATGCAGAGGCTGCCACCGGCAGAGGCTCAGGTTGAGCTTGTCAGGAATCGGATGCTCGAGAAGAGGGAATTCGACAGGCTATACTTCACCCACCTGAGCGGGGCAACATCAATAACAACCGCGCCGCACAGGAGCGTCTATACTACGCTGAACAGCATGAAGGAGAAGATAGAGGTACAGTTCAACCTGATGGATATGCTGTGCAGCGTCGACAAGGCCGATTCCGCAAAACGCCTTATAATAAGCCACTTCATACCCGACCTCATAGGCAACATGCACTCATTCTCCAGGCAGAGCTTCAGGTGCGTGGCATGCAACGCGAAGTTCAGGAGGGTGCCATTGACCGGCTCGTGCACCAGCTGCAAGGGAAAGCTCGTCCTCACAATATCGAAGGGGAGCATAGAAAAGTATCTCGTCATGGCAACGGAGTTGGCGGAGAGGTACAACATAGAGCCCTACATACGGCAGAGGCTCGCGCTGATAAAGGACGAGATAAAGAACGTGTTCGGCGTGGAGACGGAATTCATGCAGACGAAGCAGTTCAACCTGTCGAAGTTTATGTGAGTGCCCAGCACAGCTAATTTTCCGCAGCCTTTTTCTCCCTCCTTAGGCGCACGAACCTGTTTACCGCATACCCTATTGGGAACCCTATAAGCATGTAGGCCGCCCCGACCTCGAATCCTGTTACGGGCATGTGGCTGAATATGTCCCTGGCTGGCATCAGCTTGTCAAGGTGCTCCGCGGCGAAATATCCGGGAAGCATCGCAAGCGACGAGTACACGAGCGGATTTATGCTCCTGCTTTTCTTCTCGCTTCTCAGATAGCCATATAGGGCGCCCGCGGCATAGCCTATGGCCATGTGCATGCTCCCTATTGCGGCCGAATTAAGGTGCACCGTGGTGCTGTTCCTCATGAAATCGAATACGGGCTCCGCATACTTGGAGGCGACGCTTGCTCCCGCCGCTATCATCGTGGGCCTGAGAAGCATCATCATGTTGTTTCGTTTCGCCTTCCTGTACTTTTTGATGTTGCCCTCTAACTGCTCGCGTATCTCGTGAGCCCTGTACACCTTATCACAGTAATTTTTTGATTTTCCTGATATAAATAGGTGCCTATTTCATCGGAAATTATCTCTGCAGTGCCTTCATGAGTCGTCCAAGCGGCATAGCGTTGAGGATCCTGTCGCCCTGCAGCCAGCCCCTCCTTGCGGTCCCTACGCCATACCTCATCAGCGCGAAATGTGACGTCCTGTGCGCATCTGTGCCGATGTGGAACATCACCCTGTACTCGGATGCCTTCATTATGTTCGTGTCGTTCAGGTCAAGCCTCTGCGGGAACGCATTGATCTCCAGCGATACCTTGTTCCGCTCCGCGGCCTCGAACACCTCCTCTAGGTTTACCGCGTAGGGCTCCCTGGTATTCAGCTCCCTCCCTGTCGGATGCGCTAACGCGTGGAGCAGTCCGGTATCCAGGGCCTTGATGATCCTGTCGGTCATATCCCTCTCGTCCATCTTGAAGTACGAATGTATGGCGCCTATTGCGAAGTCCATCTTGCTTATGCATCCATTGGAGAGGTCCAGCGAGCCGTCCTTGAGTATGTCTATCTCGGCGCCCTTGAGTACCATTATCCTGCCGTCAAGTTTGCCGTTCAGCCTGTCAACGTCCTTGAAGAACCGCTCGAAGCCCTTCTCGTTCATCCCCCTTGCGATCCCTAGGCTCTTCGTATGGTTGGTTGTGGCAAAGTACTGGTAGCCCATCGACATGGCCGCATTGGCCATCTCCTCTATGCTGTCCGCGCCGTCCGAGTCTTTTGTGTGGGTGTGCATGTCTCCCTTGATGTCCAGGATGTCTACAATTTTTGGGAGCCTGCCTGTCCGTGCGAGCCCAACCTCGCCCCGTGCCTCGCGCATCTCCGGAGGCACATACTGCATGCCAAGCTTTTCGTATATCCCAGCCTCGTCCTTCGCTGGCATTATCCTGCCCTTGCTGTCGAAAAGCCCGTACTCGTTGAGCTTGTATTTCTTTCCAACGGCTATAGTGCGCACCTGCACATTGTGGTCCTTGCTGCCGGTGAAGTACTGCAGCGCAGCCCCGAAGCTCTCTGGCGGTATTATCCTAAGGTCGCAGTTGATCCCTATCTTCAGTCTTGCGGATGTCTTTGTCGGCCCCCTGGCTATGGCCTCGGATATCTCCGGAAGGGAGAGGAAGTGCTCCATAGCCCTGCCCCCGTCGCCGGAGAGCGCAAGTATGTCTATGTCCCCTACGGTCTCCCTCATCCTTCGCGACGAGCCAGCAACCATTGCGGTCTCAACAAAACCGCTCTCCTTCAGCTTCCTGACCAACATCTCGGCTACCGGCAGCGCGTCCCCGAGCAGCATCCTTCCCTTCGATGCCTCTGCGACCTCGAGGCCTTTAGCTATCAGCTCTTCGCTCTTTTCACCGAAGCCGGGAAGCTTGCTTATGCTGTGCTTGGCCAATGCCTTCTTAAGGTCCGCTACGTTCCTTATCCCCAGGCTCTTGTATAGGGCTATCGCCTTCCTGGCCCCCACGCCCTCTATCCTTGTGAGCCCCTTCATGTCTATCGGATATCTTCTCTTGAGCATCTCGTACTTCCCCATTTTCCCATTCGTGACGTATTCCTCGATGGAGCCGGCGATTCCCTTGCCGATCCCGGGGAGCTTCATGAGCCCCGCAATGCCTTCCCTCCTGTATATGTCCTCGACGTCCTCCTGCCACGTAGATATGGTGAGCGCCGCCTTCCTGTATGCCCTGACCTCGAAGATGATGTTCGGTTTCTCCTCCAGGCTCAGCATGTCCGCTATCTCATCCAACATGTCAGCTATTATCCTGTTTGCCATCTGCCATAATGCTCAGGCAAAGGATAAAATGCATGCTCCATGCACCCTACTGCCATTTATTGCTTTGATGAGAAACTGAATAGGTAAGATGCAACACCCCGGGGAAGCCAGCCGCCAATCGGACGGATTCAGCAGGATATGCCTTGCGATAATATCGAGGTACAAGGATTACATAGAGGAGAAGGAGAACCTTTCCGTTGCGGAGCTGCCCACGCTCGTTACGCCGCACAACCAAAGGATAGAGACCAAGGCAGCGGAGCTCAAGGCCTCTATGCAGGGATACGGCTACGACAACGATTTCAGGGAGGCCGCACTAAAGGCCTATAATTTCGTTAAGGAGGAGATAGGCCAGATAACCCTTCCGTTGCAGTTCTGGCTGACTCCCGAGGAGACGCTTGACTTCCGGCTGGGGGACTCCATTGACCGCAACATACTGCTGTGCAGCCTGCTCATATGCCTTGGCAATCCCTCGACAAGGGTGCTTGTCAGGTCATCCGATTCAAGAAGGGAAGTAATGGTATACTACAAGCACGCGGGAAGGACCTGCCTGATGGATTTGGCAGGCAGCATCAAGGAGTTCGATTCTCCCAAGGCGGCCCTGGAATCGCTGCACGCCTCGGAAGATGAGACGATGTACGAATTCAACGACAGCATGTATGCCGACATATGAGCCGCTACTTCCTCTTCTTCAGCAGCTTCCTGTGCGCCTTCCTTAGCCTCTTTACCTTCTGCTTGCTCCTGTGCGCCTTGCCTATGCGCTTCCTCGAGCGCTTGACGTTTATCTGCATAATATTGCACCAAAGAAGTTTTTACCTCAAGGTTTTAAACGATTACTTGAGCCAGGCCCCCATGCCCTTCTGTCTTGAGCTCGCCTTGGATTTGCCTATTCGCTCCACGACCTTCGCTATCCTATCTTCGGAGAAGCCGTGCTCCTTGCACATGAACCTGATTATGCCGTCGGTATCGTAGTGCATCTCGAATAGCTTTTCCGCTTCCTCATGCCCAATTTTCCTGACCTCCGGATTCATGAAAAGGTCGAACACCTTCCTTACGTCCGAGCTGAAGCCGCTGCCGTTCTTTTCCTCTGCGGCCCTCTCTACGTCATCTATGCTCCTCGAGGCCTTAACGATCTTCATGGCGGTCTTTGGGCCTATCCCCCTTATCCCGTCGTTGAAATCCGTCCCAAGGAGCAGGCCTACCCATATTAGCTGCTCCCTGCTTACCCCCTCCTCCCTGAGCGTCTCGTCGAGGTCGACCATCTCAGGCTCCACGTCCACGTATACGTTCTTCCCAGGAAGTTTCCTCCTCCCGCTGAAGCTCAGGTTCCTGACCACCCTTCTTGCACCAAACATGAGCGTGTCATAGTCCTGGCTAGCCGCGGCATACACAAGCCCCTTGTCTGCCATCCAGCTGGCCTGGGCCTCCCCCTCGCCAGGGGCATTGATGGACCCTATCCCAATCAGGCTGAGCAGTTCCTTCGAGCTCTCCACGATCCTTTTGTCTATGCGAGTGCTGGCCATCGCATGGGCGCGCATCGCCTCCACGTTTCCCGTTTCCTTGGCATCCTGCCACGCCGCATATGCCTCCTCCCTTCTTTTCGACCGCGCAGCATTTGTCTTCTGCTTAAGCACCGAAGGCAATCCGTCGAACACGTATATGGGACGTATGCCCATGTCCAGCATGTCCGTTGTCCTGTAAAGGATCCCCGACAGGTGGCTGGTCACATCGCCGTGCTGGTCCGTCAGCGGCGTCCCGTCAGGCTGCCTTATGATCGAAAGGAACTGGTATATCATGTTGTAGGCGTCTATCGCTATCGCCTTGCCGCGCAGCTCCTCGAACGATATGTTCCGCCTGTGCGCTATCTTGCTTAGGTCAACTGCCATGCTTATCCTAACCTGCTACGGCCTTCTCCTCCTTACGAACTCTCCGAGGGTCGCCTCCTCGGCCCTTGGCCCGCCGCCGCGCTTTTCCTCAGTATCGCCTTCCTGCGCTTCCTCGAGCTTTATCCCGAGTGCCCTCTCCAGCTTTGCGCTCAGCCCTACCGCGGGTATCGTCTTCTCCTGCTCTACCCTGAGGAGCAGGGTCTCCTTCTCGTTTATCATCTCGGCAAGCACCTTCATCGGCAGGTTCATCGCCTCCCTTGCCTTTCGCATCCTGCTCCCATAATCATCTACGACGCGGTGCTCCTTCCCCGATGGTCTTCGCTTCGCATATGCTGCAGGCATGTGCGTCGCCCTGCTCTCCGATGCCGCATAAAGCACCTTCCTGCCCCTTGCGCATTTGGTGCACACCCTTAGCTCTACGCCTTCAACATCAACAGCATAGACATCAGACATCCTGGATCCGCAGATCTCGCATTCCTCCATCCCATCACCGTATATATTTACCCTTTGGGCTTAAAATGCCTATCCATCCGATGCGGAAGGCGGCGGATAATTCTATATAGCTTGCCCAGAGAATACTAACCATGTCCCGTAAGGCGCCGGTTAAGCGGCATGAATCCGAGGCGTTTGTGGCGCTTCTCGTAGTCGCGGCAATCGCGATAATATACATTCTTTACATCGCGTCCCCCCTAAGCGTAATAGTCCGCGCGGTGCTCGCGATAGCGACGCTGATGGTTGTCGGGGCAATAATACAGAGGACGCTGAAGCTGAATGGCGGTTTCGGCCTTTACATGCTGGGAAGCAGGATGGGCCTCGCAACGATAAACAGGATAGCGACCAAGCACGGGGCCTTCTGGGACCTGATGTGGCAATGGGGCCTCACCATGGGTTTCGGCCTTCTGGCGTATCCGCTCATGAGGGGCAGGATAGACAGGAGGGCCTACGCCCTTGGCATAATATCGTTGCTCGCCGTGGTGCTAATAGTCATGCCGTACATAGCGGCGTCAGCGATACAGTTCATAAACCTGCCCCAGCTCTCCGGTGCTGCCGCGTCCCCGTCAGTGCAGCCATACGTGCCTACGTCCATCATAACCTATGCGATCTACGCCATAATAGTCGTCGGCGGATTCTCTGCGTACATATTCGCGGTCCTCATCGCAAACACCGGCTCCATACTGTGGAGCTTCACGAGATTCGTATTGAATCCAGCCCTTGGCGAATCCGGCTCCGGCCTGAGCAGCCAGGTGCCAGGCGTGGCGCCGCTCATCCCCGGGATAGACGTGCCTCTTTTCGCGAGCATCATATCCTTGGCTATACTGCTTGCTATACATGAATTCTCCCACGGGGTCCTTGCACGCAGGGCAAAGGTGAAGCTCAAGTCGATAGGGCTTCTCGCGTTCGGGTTCATACCCATAGGCGGTTATGTGGAGCCTGATGAAAAGGCGGTGTCAAAACTGCCCGGCATAAAGCAGACCAGCATATTCTCCGCAGGGATAGCTGCCAACTTCATAGCGATGCTGGCCTTCTTCGCTCTGTTCGTCGCATTCCATGCGTATGTCATTCCGCACGCATACCACTATGGGATAGTGGTGACGGGAACTGTCCCAAACTACCCCGCAAACGGGGTGCTGCGGAAAGGGATGCATGTAATATCATGGAACGGCGCCCCGGTAAGCAGCATAGCGACGCTCGACGCCGCCGCGGCATCAGACAGGCCTAATTCTACTGTATCCGTACTCACGAACGATGGCACATACAACATGACCGCGGTGCCGCAGCCATCAAACAACTCGCGCGGCATCATAGGCGTATCCCTGGGATACGAACCCATCCTGGACACGCCATACGCAAAGGCGGCGTATTTCATATACTCCGTGCTCGCCCTTGGCATGGTCCTCAACTTCCTTGTCGCGGTCGTGAACCTGCTTCCTATCCCGGGGCTTGACGGATGGCGCATATTCTACGTCAACATAAAGCGCAAGGGCATAACAAGGTTCCTCGGGGCGCTTGTAATAATACTCCTGATAATAAACGCCCTGCCGTGGCTGCTGTACCTATAGATGCCGCTACCTGTATGCGGCCTCCCTCAATTCGTCTATCGTGCCGAAGTCCATGGTCGAGCCGTATCCTACGGCTACTGCATGCATTTTACCAACGTCGATGCTCCTCAGTACAGGGGAGAGCGGCCTGTTGTGCGTCATGTTGATCTCTGAGCCGGTGGCGAAGTAGCCTATCGCGGGGAGAACCATGAGCCTGGCTTCTCTGTATTCCCCCAACAGGAAGCACCTTAGCCTCTCTATCCTCCCCGCGGGGTTCAATACCCCTATCGACGGGTGCTCGTGCCCGGATATCAGCATGCGGGGCTTGGCGCCCCACATCTGAGGAAGCCTGTCCCCATGGAAGAAGAGGTACTTTCCGATTAATGCGCTGCCGCTGCGGGAAGCGAATCCCATGCTCTCCTTGTACCTATCTATGAAGTTGTCGTGGTTGCCCTTTATGAGCTCTAGGCCCACCCCCCTCTCATTGCAGAATCTTATCACGTCGTTGAGCTCATTGAACTCCTCCTGCGCGACGTCAGAGAACTCGTTCTTTATGTCGCCGACTACTATGATCCTGTCCGCGCCAGTGGAATCTATCGCGCCGCCGATGTCCTTCATTATCCTTTTCAGGTTGGCCTTTGGTATGAACACGCCGCTCTTCGCCATCCTGCCCTCGTAGCCGAGATGCAGGTCAGCGACAGCTATGGAGTTTATGCTCTTTATGAACGCCATCGGAAGCCCTTCGACAAGCTCGACGTCCCTGTCAATCCTCACAGTATTATTCTTGGATTGAGCTATTTAAGTGGTGCGGCACCGGAAGATTATTTATGCCGCGCTTCGAAATGGCAGCGGTGCAATGGACGAGATAATGATATGCTCGAAAAAGGACGGCTCCAACCACATACTGGTCAACGGGCAGGCTGTCGCAAAGCTGTGCAGATGCGGCCGCTCCAAGAACAAGCCCTTCTGCGACGGAACGCATCGCGAGGTCGGCTGGCAGGCTGAGGAGGCGGCAACGAAGGTGCATGTCCCCCCGGCTACCCCCGGTCCTTCCCAATCCTCTTCATGACGCTCCTGTGCAGTTTCTGAAGGTACCTGTTCCTCTCCTTCATGAGTATCGCATCCGCATGGCCGAATGTCATTATCGAATGTGAGAACGGTGATGGCACCTGCGTCCTTATCAGCCTTACCGTGATCTTCCTGGTCTTGAGCATAGAGATCACTTCCGTTGCTCTTGGAAGGTCCATGGTCTCGTTGAATATCTCGCGGTATGTTTCCTTTATTACCGGGAAGTCGGGGTCTATCTCCTCGGCGGCCTTAAAGACGAGCTGGGAGTTGACCTGCTGCCTGCCTACCGGGATCTTGTAGCCCTTGTAGTTCCTCAGTATCATGAAGCTCCTCGCCGCTACGTGTCTGAACTTCCTTCGCAGGAGCTCGGTGCGCCTTATGTTCTTCTTGAGCATGTTGAATATCCCCGAGGAATGCAGGTCGCCTATCATGTCCCTGATGCCCATTTCGGTGAGCTTCAGCGGCTTCTCGGTCCTGAATACGAATCCGTTGTCGTTTATCATCATGTCGACGTCTATGTCTAACATCTCCGCGAGCTTGATGGCGAATGCCCTAGATAACGCGTCATTGACTCTCCTTCCGTACAATGAATGGAACACGATGTAGTTGCCGCCCTCCTTGGATATGTCCTTGGTGAGCTCCACGAGGAAGAGCGAGTCGCTGGGCACCTCACCTGCAAACAGAAGCTGCTCCATGAAATACCCGTATATCGCGCTCTTAGAGTTTGCGTCTATCGGCAGCTCTGAAAGGAACTTGTCTATCTCTGCGGGTATCTTTCCGCTCTTGCCGGGAAGCCTCGAGGATTTCGCATGCTTCCTCAACAGCTCGGCCATCGTGTTCCTGAATTTGCCTATCTCGTTCGCAAGCTCGTAGCTCAACGGCAATTGCTCGGAGAACCAAGGCGGTATCGTTGGCGTCATCCCCTGCGCAAGGGTAACGTATGCCTTCATGCCCTTCGCGTAGTCGAACCTGTACATCCTTCCGCCAAGGGTGAATATGTCACCCGGTTTGAGGCGCGTGAGGAACTCCTCCTCTATGTTCCCTATCCACCTCTTGCTGGAATCGAGGACGTTGACCGCTACCTCGTCCGGTATCGTCCCGAGGTTGAGCATGTATATCACCTTTGCGAGCTTGCCCCTCTTCCCGAACATCCTTTCCTTCTCGTCGTACCATATCTTCCCGTACACCCTCCTGCTTTCTAGGCCCACGTAGTTTCCGGCAAGGTAGTTGACAAGGGACATGAAGTCATCCCTTGGGAGATCGTGGTACGGGTATGTGCCCTTTACGAGCCTGTACGCATCATCGACGTCCCACTTCTTGGTGAGCGACATCCCTATTATGTGCTGTGCGAGCACGTCGAGGGCGTTTTGCGGGACCACGAATGCGTCAAGGTGATGCTTGAGCGCCGCATCGAGGAGTATGGCGCATTCTACGAGGTCGTCGCGGTTGAGCACGATTATCTCGCCCTTCGCTATGGATTTGTAGGAGTGGCCTGCCCTGCCTATGCGCTGAACAGCCCTTGTCACGCTCTTCGGGCTCCCTATCTGTATTACGTTCTCTATCGCGCCCACGTCGACCCCCAATTCCAGGCTTGTCGAGGATACCGCGCATTTAAGCGAGCCTTTCTTGAGCATCTCCTCAACCTCTAGCCTTGATTCCCTGGATAGGGAGCTGTGATGGGCCGCTATCTCCTCCCCGTACTTGTAGCGCTTCTTCAGGTTGTATACTACCCTCTCGGTTCCGCTTCTTGTGTTCGTGAAGACGAGCGTGGACTTGCTCGCCTTTATTATCCTGTTTAGCTCCTTGTACATCGCGTTTTCGACCTCGCCGTCCTTCGCGTATATCATGTCTTTGACTGGGCTCAGGGCCTTGACGTCCAATTCCTTGCTCCACGACGCGTCGACTATCGTGCAGTCCTTCGGGCCTTTTCCGTCCCATCCCACAAGGTACTTCGCCGCCTCATCGATCGGGTGCAGAGTAGCGCCCAATCCGATCTTCACTACCTCCTTCCCTATTATCTCCTCCAGCCTCGATATGCTGAGCGCAAGGTGCACCCCTCTCTTGTTGTTCGCGAGCTCGTGTATCTCGTCTATTATGATGTACTCCAGCCCCTTGAAGTGCTCAACGAACCTCTCGGAGTTTATCAATATCGCAAGGCTTTCCGGCGTGGTGACAAGTATGTTCGGCGGCTTGAGCAGCATGCGGTGCCTTTCCTGCTGGGTGGTGTCCCCGGTCCTCGTGCCTATCCTGACCTGCTGTATGTTGTTCTTTATTATGTCTGTGCCCTTGTCCTTTTTTATTCTCTCGTATATCTCCTCCAGTGGCCTGGAAAGGTTGTTGTAGATGTCGTTGTTGAGCGCCCTGAGCGGCGATACGTAAAGGCAGTATATCCTGTCCTCGAGCTTGCCGTCCAGGCTGTAGTCGAACAGCCTGCTTATTATGGATAGGAATCCGGACATCGTCTTTCCGCTTCCCGTGGGCGCGGTTATCAGTATGTTCTCCCTATCGCTTATGAGCTTGAAGGCGTATTTCTGCGGAGGGGTCAATTCCCTGAAGTTGGCCCTGAACCAGTCCCTAACGTAGCTGTTGAGCACTCCCAGGCTCTCATCATCTCCGTAGGGCTTTCCCGCATTGCGTATCATTCTATCGCCTCGCTGTGGCTGCGACCGTGAAGGAAAAGAAACATGCGGGGGTGAGACCCGCCTGGCTCGTGGTTGTCCGTTACTTGTAAATGGAGTCGTACTTGACTCCGGAGTCGTCCGTTATATGGATGCATTCCCCTTCACATTCTATCAGGCAGGCCTGGCAGAGTATGCACGCGCTTCCCTGGACAGCAACTGAGAGTCCTCCTGAGGTCCCGTCGTTCTCCGGCGCGAAGTGCTTGTGCCCGTCCTGTACCGTCTGCCATTTCTGCAGCACGTCCGCCTGGCTCGCGCCCTTCCATTTCGCGTCATCAGGCGCAGTATCCGCATTGGCTCTCTCCATGTCTGTCCTGCTGTGCATCTCGAAGACCGCTACCGGGCATACGTCCTTGCAGTGCTGGCAGCCCGTGCATTTGGTCTTATTCACATATACATCCATCGGAATCATCCTTATATGCTCTGGAAGCTATAAATTGCTTGCTGCCCGGTGCCTAACCGGGCCTACACGCATTTATCAGCCGCCGAACAGGCTTGCAAGGCCTCCTGCAGCCTCATCCTCCTTCTTGCCCTCGGCCTTTTCGTCCTTCTGCTCCTTCTTCTCCACGCCCTGATGCGGCGCTCCGCCAGCTGCCGGTGCGGCCTGCACTACCTGCGCGCTCTGGGCGTTCTTTATTACCTCCTTTATGTCCACGCCCTTAAGCGAAGAGACTACTGCCTTGGCCTGTGCCTCATCCGGAGAGATGCCGGCTGCCTTGACGACGTCCTCTATGTTCTTCTCGTTTATCTCCTTTCCTGCGGCATCCAACAGGAGCGCAGCGTATACGTACTCCATTTAAACTCACCTTAATCGTTAAGCATCATGGCCTATCATTGGCCCACTTCAGGCTTGACCTTCGCGCCCAGGGCCGCAGCCTGCAGCGCGGCCCTTGCCAGCAGCCTGTCAACTATCCCTGAATCGAGCATCTTAGCCTCGACTCCAAGGAACATCGCGCTGTTGTAGGCCTTTGCGAGCAGGCTGTTTATCGTGTATGAATTCACTATGCCTGTCTTCACGCATATCGCCAGTGCCGACCTGAACGAGCGCGATATATCCAATTCAGTGCTCTCCCTTGTTATGCCCAGGGCCTTTCTACCGAATAGTATGCCATTGGATATTATCGATACCGGGTCTATCGATGCGCTGAACGGGAATATGTCGAGCGTGTGCAGCGCCTTTGCCACTGGCACTGTAACGATGTCACCCTTCTTGACGAGCACCTTGTCCTTCGATATCACTACCTTGCCCTTGTCTATCTTCACGTCTATCCCGGCATTCTTCAGCTCCGTTACCGTCTGCCCCGGCTGCACGCTAGTCTCCCCCGCGCTTACGAATATGTCATCAGGAGCGGCCTGCCCGGGCTTTGCGCCCAGCCTTATGCTGCTTGACTTGAACTTCCCGTACAGCTCGAACGGGTCATCGTTGCTGAGCACTATCGCAGATGTCGATGTCAGGCTGTCGGCAAGCACCTTCATGACATCGTCGGATTCCAGTATCTTTGAAAGTAGGCTCTTCCTCCCCATTATGAATATCGTATTTGCCCTCATGTCGTTCTTTACTCTCTGGAGCAGCCTGTCTGGGACCCCGCTGAGCTGCACTACCCCTACTGCCTTGTAGGACTTGAGCGCCTTCTTGTGCTCTGATACGAAATCCCTTTTCTGTGTCTTTGTAAGCATAAACGCACCTATACTATCCTCATCGGGCCGCTCATCGTCAGCTTCGCGTATACCGACTTGATGTGGTCCTTCCCCACTTTCCTTATCACTGCATTGACCACCTCGTCTATGTTTGCGGCGATCGCATGCGGATCCATGCTCTCAGTCGCCACCATGCAGTGCACCGTCGGGAGATACTTGCCCTTGCTCCTTATGAATACGGATCTTGCGGTGTCTTCGACAGCCTTGCTTATCTCTGTTCCAATCAGCGGCCTCGGCATCTTGTTCCTTGGTCCGAGGAACTGTCCCAGGCGCCTTGCTATCTGGGGCATCATGCTCGGCTCCGAGAGCAGCTCGCTCTGGAGCAGCTCATTGAGCATCTGCTTGTTCGTGGTTATTGAATCAAGCTCCGACGAGGGTATCACCTTAGCCCCGGACTCCTGCGCGGCAGATGCTATGGACTTGTTGTCCGCGAAAACTATCACGCTGTGCTTCTTCCCCTTGGGGTTCGGGAGCTTTATCTCGAGGTTCAGGCGGTTGTCCTGTTTGGATGTGTCTATACCTGTGAAGTTTATCGCAAGCTCCACGCTCTGGCTGAACTTGCGCTTGCCCTTGTTCTCGCTTATGAAATAACTGAACTTCTCGAACGTTTCCTTCTCCATGTTATCCCTCCTGCACGATGCAGTATTGCCGGGAAAATCAGCATAGGTATTATATCGTTGATGCTTATAAATCTTACTGCCCCGCACATGGCGGGCCGTAAAGGCCCTGCTTATGCGCAAATGTGGGCCTGACGGGATTTCCATGGCCGCCTAATTTCCTGGCAGCCAGTTTGAACCCGCAACCACCTGGTCCGAAGCCAGGCGCGCTATCCAAGTTGCGCCACAGGCCCACTCTACTATTTGCAGCATCCAATTATTACTGCTTGCTGTTCTGCTGCGCATCGGAAACGATTCGCGCTGCAGCCCTACTGCGCCGCTTTTATATACAAGCGCCCCGTCTCATCAAAACACATAAATATCTCTTCAAGGTAAACGCCTTTTGGTATACATGTCAGTTGTAACAACGCCAAACGTTAGTTTCAGGACGGTGCATGCCGCGGGGAACGAGCTGCACGTACGGGCCGCGGACGAGGAATGCCATTCCGATTGGATCGACTATCATAATGGCTCAAGGCTCCTAAGAAACGAGGGAATGGTCAGGCCAAGCCTCAAGGTTATACTGGCTAGCATACTCGACAATAAGGATCTGATGAAAATTATGCTTGGGGACCGGATGCTGGGAAGCACGCTCTATCTGGACGAGGCGAACTGGCCCATGGGGGCGGAGTTTACCGTCAACAAGTCCGGGGCAATAATCCCGTGCGAAGGCACGGCCAATCCGGAGTACATGCTGAGGTACCATCCGGGAATACACGCCCTTACGTTGCAGGTCAATAATGTGATATTCTCGTCCCCGCTGGTCCACCATGAGCGGGTGCGATTCAACCTAAGCAGGTTGACCTCGCCGCAGAGCAGGGTCCGCGTGCTCATAGGGATACGCAAGTAACGGCTCAGGTGTGGAAAGCGGCTCAGAAGCTGGTGAGCTGGGTCTGCCTTATCCTGTCCATCGTTATCCATTTCTGGCGTATGTGGCTGTCCAATGCGCCGGACTTGAGGTTCGCCTTTATCGCCTCTATGGTGTTGTAATCCGATGGGTACCCCGAGCCCAGCTTGATCCCCAGGGACCTCTCTATCTTGGTCATCTCCTTGTCCCTGACGACCTTCGCTATTATGCTTGCAGCGGAGACTATCGCATATCTTGAATCGGCTTTGTGCTCCGCGATTACCCTGGCAGAAGTTCCGCTTTCCTTCGGGGACTTGACCCCGACGACCTTCGTGTGGCGCATCGATGCGATCTTGAACCTCGTCCCGAACCTTTCGGGTATCACATCGGGGGAGTCGAGATAAACGGAGCTTATGCCCTTGTCCATCTTGTCGAACAGCCCTGCGAACCT
The DNA here is from genome assembly GCA_964433165.1 of Microcaldota archaeon. Classification (GTDB taxonomy): domain Archaea; phylum Micrarchaeota; class Micrarchaeia; order Micrarchaeales; family Micrarchaeaceae; genus UBA12276. The sequence goes on along the minus strand of CAYSQH010000003.1, from coordinate 17,731 downwards.
CACCGCCTCCAATTCATTGAGGGATATGTGGTTCCTCATCGCCTCGTTTATGTCTTCCGGGTATATCTTGTCGACCTTTATCTCCGAGGCTATGTCCTCTATGTCGTTAAAAAGGGACCTGCGCTTCTTGTCGGAAAGCAGCTTGGAGTCCCTTACCCCTATCTCGGAGAGCCTGTGCACGCTGCTGTCCCTCACAGCTACCATGCTTATGACAAGTGGCCCAAGCACGGCTCCTCTCCCGGCCTCATCGCCGCCACATCTAAGCATGCGAGCACCGGAATTGAAAAGAATTAGAGGTTTCTCCTATCAACTACGATGTAATCGTTGACGGCCTGCACCGCATTGTACGGCACCTTTATCTGGTCATCCTCGCTCTTTATCTTGTTTGCAAGGGAGCTGTCCGGATCCGGCTCTATCAGCAGGTTGTTCAGCTTCCCGGTAACCTTGCTTATCTCCGCGTCAACGAATCTTCCAAGGTCGAACCCGTCGCTCGTAATAACCTTCTTCCCAACCAGCTGCTTTGCTATTATGAATTTTACCATTTGAGCCACCATTTGTCGTGAGTATTATCGATAATCACATTTATAATTTTATGTCTTGCGAGCCTTGGCCGTAAACTGATATCAATTTTATGAAAAGGTATTTAAAGTGTTCTATGCGCTCCTTTTATCTATTTTAGCGGAAGTGCGCACCCGCAAGGAGGAGCCGCCTCAATTACTCTTGGTACTTCAGCTGCGCGATTTACGACTGCGCCAGTCCTGTGCAGCACTGCTCTTGTGTAGGGCAAGATCATGCTTGTTCCTTACGCCGAACCCGCTGAACTTCTTCATGAGATTGGCAAGACGGAATTTAACCGTGCGCTCCGTGATCCCCAAATCCGCTGCGATATCCCTGTTAAAACGCACGCGTCCTTCGCCATCAGTCAGCGCCTCCAGCACATCCATTTGTGTCCAGCTAACAAAAATGCGCTTCCCATCGCTTTTGACCAGAACGGGTGGGACTCCTGCAGCTTCCATTATCCTATGCCTGCTGTCCACCATAAGCTTATGCATTATGTTCCCGACGTGGTATTTGGCCGTACGCAGGCTTATCCCGAGCATCTCCGAAATCTCCCTGTCGGTTCTTATGCTCCCGCCATCCCTGCGGAGCATGTCCAGGACCTGCATCTCCCTTGGCGAAAGCCTTTTGGCCGACTCGTGGGCCCTGTCCTGCTGGGTTGCCGTTATGCTGCTAGTCATGCAATCGCTTTTCCATAAATGGTATCGCTCAGCGCTGCGCTTTCCGCATGTATTCGTCCAATGCCATCTCGACTATCTCCCTTTTCGGCTCTCCGGTGCTCTTGCTGAGCCCGTCGAGCCTGCGAAGGATTTCGGGATTCAAGTTGCAGAGCGTCAGCGGCCTAGGCATCTCCTCGACAATTACCGAGCCGTTGCCCTTCATTTCCGCATACCTGTCTGCCAATGCATAACTGTCTGGCACGTTGAACTTCGAGAGCAGGGCATGGAAGCGGTTGCGTACGTTATGATGGCTTATGCCAAGTTTCTGCGCCACTTCCTTTCTGGACAGCATGCGATTCCCGCCTATGAAGCACTCCAGAACATCGTTCTCCCGTTTAGTCACCTTTACCTGCTCCGGGGCCTCGCCAATGTCCTCGCTCCCGTGCCGCACATTCCCAAACACTGCAAGGTGAATGAAACCGAGCAGCTCATGCCTGCTTTTCACGCCGAATTTCCTAAATAAATTATGCAAATGGAAACGTATGGATTTCGGCGATAGGAAAATCTTATCTCCTACCTCTTTATCCGATAAGGCAATGCCCCTGTCATCGGCCAACGCATTCAGTACATCCATCTCGGCTTTTGTGACTGGGACGCACATGCCGTTTCCATCCTTTATCTTAGGGCGTATGCCAAGAGCCAGGAGTATCTCCGTCTTGCCTTTGGCATTTAGTTTACGGCCCATATTCAACAGGTGGTACCCAACAGTGCGACAGCTTATCCCGAGCATCTCAGCTATTTTGGCATTGGGAACTGCAATCCCATCGTCGTTGCCTAGACATCTTGCGACTTGCAGCTCCCTATCTGTAAGTTCGTTCGGACGTCTTTTTTTGCGCTTGGAAGGAATTCCCCTGGCGTCGCATGCTTCGTTGATGCAGCTGAGGTTATCTTCATCCCTGCGTAGCATATCCGGAACCTGCCTAGGCGAAAGCTCCGTTGTTACGGCCGCTCTCAAATGACTCTTGCTGGTGGCCATGTTACTCAGATATTTTTATACCGTTCAGTAATACTTAAATTTATCTATTCGGCAGAATGAGCGTTTTCCTGCTGCGGCGCCGTCACTTCGACTTCTTGGAGGATAGCTGGTTCTTGAGTTCAGATACCTGCTCGTCGATCCTCTCTATTGCCTTGAGGAGCTCCTCCTTCGCCGCCTTCTTGCTCCTCACCGAGAGTATCGCATTCCCCGTCTCTGGATGGTCCTTTGACACCCCTGCGAACTCTATGTTGTCGTCGGCAAGCAGCTCGCCCGCAATCATGTCGGGTATTGTGAGGTCCTTCGTCTCGAACTCTATTATCAGCTCCTTGCCCTCGTCCTTAAGCACCTTTATCTTCATCTAAATCACTATGTAAACAGCAGGTTGTTTACCTCCTCAGGTTTCCCGAAGTATTCGCTCAGCTTCTTGCGGGCGATGTACCCACACTCCTTGCATTCGAGTACGCTGCCGTCCTTCCTACCCATGCTGGCGCCGCACTGCGCGCATGCAGCGTGTATCACGCCGGTCTCCGGCCCATTGAGCGACAGCGTATAGGAATCCTTGTCGTTGTACAGGATCCTTGCGAGTATGGTGTCGCCAAGACCGCATGGCTTTTCGGGCCTCTCGCCCTCGCCCCTGCGGAACCTCCCGCCGTCGCGGTCCCCTCCCCTTCCGCCGAAGTGCTGGGGCCTAGGCTTTGGCGCGAGTATCTTGCCGTCCTTCAGGGCGAGGAAATCCTTGCCCTTAGAGCTCATGTTTTCGAGCCTCACGAACATAACGTTTTTCATGTCATCCGTCACTACCCCAACAACGAGCATGTCCCTGTCTATCTTCTTTATGTTCCTTGCCGCTGGCTCTATGCTCACCGATCCATTCGATTCGCTGACCCTCCCGGCGACCATCGAGTATATTATTCCCTCGTCTGAGAAGGTATTCTCCCCTGAGGAGAACTCCTCCTCGGTCCCTACCTTTTCACCAGGGGTGACGAAATTGCCTGCCATGTCATTCAACTATCGCATTTGATATGTTCTTCATGCGGTTTATGCTGCCAAGGGACCTATAGACCGCTACTACCGCGTTGTATCTCGCCCTTGTACGCCCTCTCGAGAAGGCCCATATGTCCTTGACCCCAGCGAGCTCCAGCATCTTCTTCACCGGGGTGCTGGCCACTATGCCTAGTCCCCTCGGCGCCGGCTTAAGTATTACCTCCACGCTGCCGCACCTGCCGCTGACCTTGAACGGAAGGCTGTGCTTGGTGCCGCACATGCACTGCCATGAGCCGCATCCCATTATTATCGGTATGACCTTGCTTTTCGCATCGGTTATGGCGCTCTCTATCGCTGCCTTCGCCTCCGAATTCTTCCCTGAGCCGACACCTACGTGGCCCTTTCCGTCCCCTACCACTGCCGTTGCCCTGAACTTCATCTTCCTGTTGTTCTTCGTCATCCTCTGTACGCTCGCTATCTCTATGATTTCGTTGTTCAGATCAGGAAGCAGCGCGTCTATTATCTCCGGCTCCTCTATCCTGCGGCCCTCGTGGAACACCTGCTCTATCGAGGTGACCCTCCTAGACTTGACGTCCCGGCCCAACTCGGTCCTGGGCTGCCATGCCTCTATGTTGAAATGTACCTTCTCACGTTCCCTTCTATCGAATCTGCGCTTCAATGCATCACTTTTTCAGGTTGCTCCTTATATCATCGAATTTCGTCTTTATATTCCTTGCATCGAACCCCGCCTTTGCGTATGCGGAGAACATCTTATCATTAATTCCTGCATAGGCCCCTATGTGCTCGCCGCTCAGCCTCTTCTCCTCGAATTCTATGCTGCCCCTAATGCTTCCTCCTGCATCCTGAAAGCCCTTTGCGGCGGCGAACACCACCGATCCCTTAATCGGCCTTGCCAGGCCTATGTCCAGCACCGCCTCCTTGCTCCCCTTGGACTTGCCTGCAAGAAGCATACCTGTAAGGTATGCCGTGGGTATGTTGCATCTCGGCTCCCATCCCTTGCTCTTCAGCTCCGCTGAGCGGGCTATTGCAACCGTCCTGTCGCCCTGCGAGTCATACTCTATCAATTGCACGGTAACCGCCCTGTTGCTCTTCCTTACCACGAGCCTGGGCATCCCTCCCTTGAGCATCGCCGCCCTGCTCCTGTAATCCGTCTTGGAATTCCTCCTCCGCTTCCTGATTAGTTTCTTCATTCGCAATCACATGTGCCTTAGCTTTGCCGCCTTATCGTCGTCCATCGCAACGCCGTCGTTCCTTATGTGGTTTATCAGCGACGCCTTGCTTACGAATGTGCCTCCCTTGACAAGCGCATAGTACTTCCTGAACTGCTCGTTGTCTATGGCGCCCTCGGCCTTCAGCGCCTTTATGACCCTTCTCTGCCCGCGCACCTTCTTCGGGTACTCGAGCGTGCCCCTAGCCTTTGATGTGCCCTTTCTCCTTCCCGGGCCCCTCCTTCTGCCCTGCATCCTCTTCTTCTTGAGCACCTTCGAATATGCGCTGAGGTTGTGCTTGGGCTTTATCGCATAAACGCTTCCGCTCTTTATCATCGCCCTTACGTCCTCCCTTGTTATCGCCTTCTTCGCATCCGCTGTGAAGTCGGGCTTTATCCTTACGCTGCTCTCGCCTCTCTTCATGATCTGTGCAGCTATCCTCTTTGTAAGTTTAATGCTCATATCAGGCACCGTTGGTTACGCTTATTCCTGCCCTATCCGCAATTCCGCGCAGCATGGCACGCTTCCTAGAAGATATGCCCTTGCGCAGCGTCACATCGAAGTCCTTCGCGCCTCCGCCCATGAGCACCCTGAGCTCCGCCTCGCTGCCTACCAGTACCGTCCTCTTCCCGTTCGCCCTGACCCCCTTCAGCGCCTCGGGGTTTCCGTACCCTATGGTCGGCTCCGCTCCCATGAAGCTCTTTTTTATGCGCTTCTTGTTGTCGATGCCCCTCTGCTTCCTCCACCTAGGCTTCACGCGCTTCCTCTTCTTCGCGCCGTAGTTCGGCACGCTGAAAACCGGGTGGCTTTTCTTCTTCATCATCAACACTCTCACATTATCTCGTAATACAGGCCGTCCTGGAACACACGGCTGTCCTTGTTCCTTATCCTGCATGTCTTTCTTATGTTGGCCGCGGTCTGCGCCACATCGTCAAGGCTGGTTCCGTAGACCCTTACGTTCTGGCCCTTAACCTCTATCTTCGTGCCGCCCACTATCGGCGACTTTCTCGGCATCCTCTCTCCGATTATGTTCTTTATGTAGACGAAGCCGTCTTTTGACTCAACAGTTATCGGGAAGTGCGCGAACACTATCCTCATGTGCTTCTCGAAGGGCGTCACCACGCCATTCATGTCATTCGAGAGCTCCTTGCAGAAAGAATTCACTGTCATTGCCGACTTCTTTGCCAGCGAACCCTTCCCTACCGGCTCTATCTCTATGGATCTGCCGGAGCTCGATACCTTTATCAGTGCGTCGTTGAACTCCCTTTTGTTGGCGCCGAGGCCGCCCTTGGTCTCAATCACGTTTCCGTTTATGCTCACGGTAACTTCAGACGGCACCGCAATGCTGGCCTTCTTTGCCTTTGCGGCCTTCGCCTCCTTCTTCTTTGAAACCTTTTCAGTAGACATATGCAAGCAACCTTCCTCCTATGCGTTTCTCCTTCGCCTCCTTGTTCGTCATTATCCCGTCCGGGGTCGTAAGCACAAGTATCCCGAAATCCCTGCTCGGTATGTACCTTGACTCGTACTTGATTATCATCTCGCTCTTTACGGAATACCTTGGCTTTATCACACCTATGCTGTTTATCCTGTTGGAAAGGCCCACCTTGACCCTCTTTATGCGGCCCTCGGTGAATTCCTCGTAATCGTTTATGTACTGCTCCCGCTTCATGATCTCGAGCACGGCCCTGAGGAGCTTCGTGGAGTATAGCGTGCACTCCCTCCTGCCTATCCTCTCGTTGGTCTTTATCTTGTTTATTGCGTCAGCGAATCTGTCCATCAAATCAGCCGTATTTCTTGAAGCCTATGTCTCTTGCGACCTCCCTGAAGCATCTTCTGCACACATATAGGTTGTGCGTCCTTATAAGCCCCCTGGCCGTGCCGCATATCCTGCATTTCCTTATGCCCTTGCCCTTGAACTTCTCCTCGGGTTTGACCTTCATCAGTTCACCTGCTCAATGGGGCTAACCCCGAACTCCCCCTTCACGTATTCCCTTATCTCCTCCTTCCCTATTACCCTGTGGCCGCGCGATATCCTAGAATGCCTCGACTTCCTCATCGCAACCCTGAGGCCCTTCCTTGAGAATGATATGTTTACGTTCATGCCAAGCATCCCTATCTTTGGGTCGTACTTGACCCCGCTTATGTCTATGTACTCCGGTATGCCGAAGCTCAGGCTGTTATCGGTTATCGCAGATTCGTTAACCTTATTGTCCACGGCCTCGAAAAGCCTCTTCGCGAGCTTCCTGGCATCATCGCCCCTTACGGTAACGAAAGCCGCTATCTTCTGGCCCTTCGCTATCCTGAATGATGGGTTCCTGACCTTCGACCTCCCATCGGCGGGCTTCCTGCCTGTTATGGTCTCTATGAGCATCCTGGCGCTGCCCTGCACCTGCTCGTCGCTGCCCGTGCCTATGTTTATCACGAGCTTGCTTATGGATATGCCCCTCATGGGGTTGCTACCATCCGCGACATTCTTTTCCGACATTTGAATCATCCTGTTACTATTATGTTCCTGACGAGCGTCTCGAATGTCGCGCCCTCCTTTGTCTCTATGACCGCGCTCTTCTGCTTGTGCTTGCTGCCAGGCTTTATGCTCTTTACCGTTCCGGCGCTGCCTACGTGCACCCCCTCTATGACGTTGCAAGAGGATCCCTCCCCAAGCCTGAGTATGCGCCTCTCCTTTCCGGACAGCGAAACGGAGTCGTCGACATTTGCCTCCTCCTTGCCTGCCTTGAATACGCTTCCATCGTTGAGCCTGAGCATTACCGCCCCCTTGCGCTCCTTGTACTTCCCAACTATCTTGTATATCTGGGCCTCTCCTGCCTTGCCCTTGGACATCACTATCTTGCCGTTGCTGTCGATAGATATGGAGTGGCTCTCGCCTCCAGCGCTTATCATGTCGTTAAGTCCTACCGGGAATTTGGGCTCCCTCCTCGTCGTGCCGTTTACGCCCACGAGTCCGGACCTTATTATCCTCTCTGTCTCCCTTGCATTCTCAGCAGCCCCCATTTTCCTTACCGCAAGGCTTAACGCTATCGACCTGCTCGCCGAATGCCTGCCTGGGTTTTGCCTTACGACGTACTTGTTTCCCTTCCTGTGGATAGCGAAGAATCTAGGAGAATTGAGACTCTTTATGTACCTCTTGTTTCCCTTCCTTGCCATTTATATCATCAGGTTTTGCTCTTTGCTTCAGCCACAATCTTCTCCTTTTCCTTCGGCTCCGCCGGCTGCTGCGGTGCTGCCGCCTGGTTCACCCTCAACAGGTTTGCCCTGTACTTGTCCTTGAGGTTGAGGTCCGTTATGTACACGTTGCTCGCATGCACCGTTACCCCGAACTCCTTGGCCTTTGCGTTCTTCTTGATGAGTGAATCAAGCGTTATCCTGCCACTCCTGAGCGAAACCGAGGTCACCTTTCCTGTGGTCCCCTTCTTGGAGCCCTCCATTACCCTTACCGTGTCGCCCTTGCATATCTGGACCGCGGCCTTCTTTATGCCGAGCTTTGCCCTGAGCGCCTTGTCAAGGTGTGCGTGCGTGAAGTGCTGCCTCTCGTGTAGCGGCGCATTGAACCTGAATCTCCGCTGCTTCCTTGGCTTGCTGCTCCTTATCATATCACACTACCCTTGACGCTATGCCTGCAAGCTTTATGTACCTCTCGACTACCTCCCTCGCCATCGCACCCTTCACCTCGGTGCCCACCGCAAGGTTGGAGTCCGTGACCACTATCCCTGCATTGTCCTCAAACTTCACGCGCATGCCATTGGACCTCCTTATCGGGGCCTTCTGACTTATGATTATTACCCTGACCTTCTTCTTTACGTACTGGGGCGTCCCTGACTTCACGCTTGCTATAACTATGTCGCAAAGCCCAGACTTCGAGTACCTTCCCTTGCTGTTGCCCCCCTTGCCTATCCTGTTGATTATCATCAGGGTCCTTGCGCCGCTGTTGTCCGCGCAGGTAAGCACGCTGCCCGGCACGAGCACCTTGGATATACCTGTGGACAGACCCTTCATGCGGCACTACCTTCCTTTATTATCTTCGTTACCACGAACGACTTCGTCTTGCTGAGCCTCCTTGTCTCGGATATGAGCACCGTGTCCCCTGTCTTGGCGTTTATGCACTCGGGGTTGTATGCCGCGATCCTCGAAGTCTTCCTGAGGGACCTCTCGTACTTGTGCAGGAACGTGGTATATGCATGCTCCACTATTACGGTCTTCCTGGCCTTGTCGCTGACCACAACTCCGTCTATCTCGTTGCCCCTAGTCTTGAGCATCCCGTGCACCGGGCATTTAGGATCTTTGCATTCAGCCATGTCATTTCGACCTTTTCCTGTAAAATTTCAAACCCTTTTCAGTACGCTCATGCGGCCTGAAGTTTATCTCATTCCCATCAACGACGAAATGATCGCCCCCGCATGTGAACCTGAACATGGAGATTTTTTTGACTACCTTGCTTGTTTTCGTGCCATGCTTCAGATACAGAAGATTCTTTGTTTCGTTGACGACTATTCCATTCTTTTTTATCTGAGAGCGATCCCTGCTGCCTATTACCTCTGCATGCAGGCCTATCAACTCATGAAGCACAATGTTCTTATTGTTATATTCGTGCATTAATTTAAACCTTTTCCCTGATTTGTGAGCCGGGTTGTGCTATCCCAAACCCGAAGCAATCCCATGCGCAGGCGCATTATGCGCTATTAATTGGTGATGCAGGATTAAAGTTCCTTCTCATGGCGATTTTTTACTCCATTTCCGCCGTCGGCAGTGTCCCGCGGTCGATGGGGTCGCTCTTGCCGAGGCACGACTCGATATCCATGGTGTCCATGCTCCCGAAGCCTCCCATCGCCATAATGCAGTTGTTCACGGTTCCCCTCATGTCATTGCTGCCAATGTTGGCGTCGGATATTATTATGTGCCATTGCCCTGAATCCTTGAATTCCCTTGCATAGTTGTAGTGGCTCAAGGTGTCTCTCGCATTGGCATAGTAAACGTTCTCTTTGTCAACCGGGGCTCCGGAGCCGTTTACTGCCTCGTTCCATGCCTTGAAGGCCTTGGCGTCCATGAGCCGGAGCGGCACTACGAAGTCCTTTATTATGCCGTTCCCTGAAGCGTCGTGGTACGCCTCGCTTACATCATGCGCCATTTTCTTAGGATCGTGGTGGATGCCGCTGCCCACGCAGTCCGCTATTACCGTTGTTCCGCTCTCTACGAGGGAGTATGCCGTGAAGGATATCCCGTAATCGTCGCAGGCCTTCAGTATTACACCGTCGACCTTGGCCTTGCCGCATACATATGCGAACCTGTCGGAATCCTCGGCATGCGCTCGGGCCATGTAGATGATGGGCTTTTCCGTATTGTATTTCGCCGCGCCTACCGTACGCTCAAGTCCGTACCTGAGCGTCAGGCTGGTATCTATGATGTAGCCGCCTACCTCTGAAAGGTCCTTGGTGTCATTGACGGTCCTCAGGAAACCTGTCATGTCCCTGGAATCAGAATGTATCAGTATGCTCCTGTTCCTCTCTATGAGCCTGCGCCTTGCGTTGGAATTCATGCTAATCGGGATTACCTCTGTATTTCCTAATATAAAAATATTCAGGGAGGGTTGGGCGAAACGCTACCTTATTATTACCCTGTCTGATACTCCAGTTATGCGGTCGATGTCGTATTTTATCACGCTGCCGTAGTCAGTCTTGACGAAGATGAGCCCGCGCCTCGAGTCTATCTCCGTTATCCTGCCTATGTACGCGCCTATGTCGTTTATCACCTTCTTGTCCTTTATCTTGGCGCTCTTTATCGCCCTCCTTCTTAGGAATGCGCTGAACAGGGATACGCAGTACCCGAGGAACATGGTCACTATGCTGAAGAGAAGGAACTCCCAGAAGTATATCTGGCCTATGACCCATGCTGAGGCAAGGTAAAGAAGCGCCAGCGCGACTATCGCGTAGCCCATGTTGGTGCCCTGCGATATCGCCCTGTACCTCATGCGCTTGTTCTCGAGGTCCGTTATCCTGCCAACGAGATACAGCACCAGGCTGACCGGGAACAGGCTAAGGAACACCTCAAGCGACTGCGCGTAAAGCAGGAGCAAATCACCGGTCACATGCAATCCGACGGTATATGCGGAGTATGCCACGAGGGCAGATATGATAAAGAATATGATGGAGCCCATGTAGAATACGAAGCTGAGCCGCTCTATGCTGAATCCCAGTCCCCTGAATGAGCTGACCAGCGCCTCCTCGAGGCCGAATCCCTTCAGTATAAGGTAAATGCCTATGAGCGATACGGGCAGCTGCCACCCGAAGTTGAAGTAGTAGCTGACGGCGAAAAGTATCATTAGTATTGCTGGTATGCCGAAAACTATCCTGGAGTAGTGCGGCTCCTTGAGCTTCTCGAGGACAGCGAAGTATGTGTTCTCAATGCCTTCAGCTTGCTTCATGCGCACTATGTCGACGCTGTTTATCTTTATCCTGTTCTTGAGGAGTGGTAGTATCCTTGTGTCGCTGCTGCCGTCCGTGACGAGAACGCAGACGTCGCACTTCAGCCTGTCTATGACTATCTCCACCTGGCGCACCAGCTCCACGTCAGCGACATATCCCTCCTTCTCCGCGCCCGTGATGGTCGCTATGTTGACAGAATGGCCCTTGTTTCGCAGCTCGTCGTACTTCCTGACGGCCTCAAACATCGTATTCGCATCGGGATCCTCCGGATCAGCAAGCGCTAGCTTTGCTGCTGCCCCGTAGTTCTCGGACCTTCCTATTACCGGTCCAGTTATCTTGGTCTTGCGGTACAGGTCGTTGTCTATGTCTACCGCTAGCACCAGGATTCTTTCGGCCATGATATCCTATGTAAATTTTCCCAGAAAAAGACTAAAAGCCTATCAGTACGTACGCAAATTAACGGCATGTTCCAAGTAAATGGAACCTTTCATGCAAGCACTGCCAGCCTCTTGAGCACCAGGTACGCTGCAGCATATGCCGGGAGCGTTATGCTTTCATTACTGTATGGGCCGAAGGCCCTGCCGCGCATCTCGAATTTTGGCACCTCTGCTGCATTTATTCTTGTATCATCATCTCCGAATGCCACAGCATCGTCCATCGGGCTGAACCTCTCGAGGTCCTTCGTGCTTCCGACAATCTTCGACGAGAGTCCGGTGTCTCCATGGAGCGTTTCCGGCAGCCTTATCAGATGGTAGATGTCCGTGCTGACGTTCCTGTCTATCGCGTCGCTCTGGCTTATCCTTATGCTATTAAGCACCTTGCCCCAGAACTCCGCCTTCTTCGGTATGTTTATCTTGTCCCAGTTCCCCGTTGATATGCCGAGCCTGATCTCGGCGCTCTTCCTGGTTAGCATCTCCGCGGTTCCCTTGTCTATTCCCATCTCTATCAATGAGGATGTGCCGCCCCCCAGGGCCCTGAGGACCCCGTTGGCGAGCTTTCCTCCCCACCCATAGTCTGTGGGCTTGGGCCCGTCGAGCCTGACTCCCCTTCTCCCGAGTGCCGGGAAGAAGACGTTCATGTCTATGCCGGTCCCTGTTATGTAGTCGATTATGCTCTTCCTTGCCTTTCCGTCGAACTTGAATACCTCATCTTCGTGCACCCTTGTGTGGTATCCTCTGTTGCCGCTGAAGTTTATGCTTATGCTTTTGCCGCTGAATCCGAAGTCCTGCATTAGGAACTCCTCCACCAATTTGACGGTCTCCGCATTGGCCCCGTCAAGGCATTTCCCGCACACCCAGAAACCGCTGTGCTCCTTCTTGCACGGGAGATTCAAATCTCCCGCATCGATGTCGAATACCAAATCGCCTCCGAGCCACCCTTTCTTCTCCATGGGTCTTGCGGCGGGCACTCTGTACTCAGCCCATGACGCGGATACGAATGCCGGGGCGTTGGCAACGAGGTAATCCTTGAGCGCCTTCGCGTCTCCGAAGCCCATGTGCCTGAACGCTATCTTCCTCTCGAAATCGCCGAACCCGAACTCCCTGCGCTCGATGCCGTTTACCGCCGCGCCCCATCGCTCCTTGTAATACCTCCTTATCATGCCCGTGGCGAATTCAGCCTCCCTTGCGCCAAACAATCGTACACCCCAATCATTTTTAAATCGCACTAATAAAATACATTATGCCAGCAGTGCGCCAACAGGAGATAAAGCAGGCCATAATAGTGAGGTCGGACCTTGAAATGGGGAAGGGCAAGCTCGCCGCACAGGCGGCGCATGCGTCGCTCATGTCCTACTTCAAGGCTGAGAGGATGGATGGCTCCATAGCGAAGGAGTGGCTAGATACGGGGGAAAAGAAGATAGTGCTCAAGGTATCTGACGAGGAGGCGCTGGTCAAGCTGTTCAAGGCGTTCGAGTTCAAGAAGGTGCCCTGCGCGCTTGTCAGCGATGCGGGGCTGACCCAGCTGCCTCCGGGGACCAAGACCGCATTGGGGATAGGCCCATGGAGATCCGAGGAGATTGAGCAGTTCACAAGGGGAATGAAGCTGCTGTAGCCGCAGCTGGTGCGATTGATATTTATTCGTTTCTTTCCATTGCAGTAACGATCGTGTGGCATGTGCATGAGATTACAGGATAGGCATCGCACTGCAAGGCACCAAGCGGAACGCGAGGCCCTCGCAAGATATGTGCGCCTGCTTAGGGAAGCCCATATCAATGGCGCCTGCGAACGGCCTAAACTGGAGCGCATAAGGCGCATGGAGGCGAAAATAGAGGACAGGTACTATCTGTGCAGGCCGATGCCCGCCGCGCCTGAGGACATCAGACGTATGCGAGCCAGTCGGAGAATTCTGCTTCCCTCCCTGCGGTTACAGCAGAGAACCTATCTGAAAGCATCCTAGTTATCCGCCCCGGCCTACCATTGCCTACGGCCCTTGAGTCTATCGATATTATCGGGGTTATCTCCGCTGCGGTTCCCGTAAAGAATGCCTCGTCGCATGAATAAAGCTCCTCCCTGTGCACCTTCCTTTCCTCGACTGGAATGCCTATGCGCTCCGCTATCCTTATCACGGAATCCCTAGTTATCCCGAGGAGTATGTCGGAATCCCTCGAGGGGGTTATGAGCCTCCCGTTCGCGACTATGAATATGTTCTCCCCAGGTCCCTCGGCAACGTGCCCGCCGTCAGATACCAGTATCGCCTCGTTTGCCCCTGAGTATACCGCATCCATGTTTGCAAGCACCGAATTTAGGTAATTGCCGCTCGCCTTCGCCTGCGGGGGAAGCACGTCGGAATTCATCCTGCGCCACGATGACACCTTGCATCTTATCCCCCGTTCCTTCTCCTTGCCGAAGTATGCGCCGAGCGGCAGCGCGGCTATGAAAACGCTCACCCTCTTCCCAATAGCACTGACCCCTATCCTGCTGTCATTGTAGAACGCGAATGGCCTTATGTAGCACGACTCAAGGGAGTTCTTCCTTACGAGTCCCTTCATCGCATCGGCAAGTTCGCCTTTCCCGTATTTAAGTTTCATGGAGTACACGTCGGCGCTGCGCATGAACCTGCCGATATGATCATCGAGCCTGAATACCGCGACGCCCCTGCCTGTGCTGTAGGCCCTCAGCCCCTCGAATATGCCGCTGCCGTACTGCATCGAATGGGTGAGTATCGGTACCTTCGCCTCGCTCTCCCTGATGAACTTTCCGTCAAGCCAGCAGTACGGCTCCTTAACGTTTCGCCTGGGCAGTCCAACCACCTCGAACGATAAATAAACAACAGCACAATATATTAATCATGGCCATCGGGATAGAGCGCAGGTTCGTGCTCAGCAAGCATCCCCTCCTCAACGGGCTTCCGCGCATGGAGATAACCCAGGGTTACATGCCCGACAGGCTTCGGCTGCGCAGGAGTTCCTGCAATGGCCGCGTGGACTATTTCTCGACAAGGAAGACGGGCTCAGGCATCAGGAGGAATGAGCGGGAGAGGAAATTGGGCAAGGGGGAATTCGATAGGCTGTGGCCCAGGACGAAACCAGCCCGCCTGGAGAAGACACGCTACGTAATTGGGAAACGGGCCAGCACCATCGGGATAAACGTCTATCACGGAAAGCTTGATGGGCTTGTAACCGCGGAGGTTGAGTTCAAGAATATGGCCGCTGCAAGGGCATTCAGGCCTCCGGTATGGTTCGGCCGCGAGGTGACGAACGACAGGAGGTACAACAACAGCCTGCTCGCGGGCTCCAATCCGACCCGCAATGAGCTGCTGCTCATGATGCTTGACGGGTACATGCTTACGGATTTCCAGAGATCGGTGCTCAAAGGGGTCATGTCCGTAAGGAAGGGCTCCACGGTAACATACGGGCAGCTCGCAAGTATGATAGGGCATCCAGGGGCGCAGAGGGCGGTGGGCACCGCATTGAGGCTCAATCCGTTCCCGATAAAGATACCATGCCACAGGGTGACAAGGACCGATGGGATAGGGAGGTATGCGGGAAGCCCTGGCGAGTCGCGCAGGAAATTAATTCTCCTGAGGAACGAGGGGGCAAGGCTGCCCATAAAAAGAACCGGCCGCATTCAGCGGCCGTAAGAAACCCCACCACCCAGTGCGTTTCCTAAGCAAAAGCGTAATCCCTTCCATCGACGCCGCGCATAGTGCGCAGCTGCTTAACGTGCATCCTGCTGAAGTGCTCAACTACAGCGTTTCTCTCGGGCTCCAGCCTGGCTAGTCCAGCCGCTCCCCTTCTTGTTAAAGCCAATGGCTTTCCCTGCTCCGCCCTGTTCGCGAAATTCGCGAGCCCCAACTCCTTCAACCTGTTCAGGCAGTACCATACGGAGCTCTTGGACAGACCGTAGGTGTAGCTCATGTACTCGACGAAGCACGAGGCGCTGTCTATCTTGTCATTCCCTATCTCGAGCACCATCAGACGCTCGCGCAGGCTAAGGCTTGTTTCCTTAGATTCCACTCTAGTTAGTTGCGCCACATAAACACCCAATGGATTTAGAAAAAGTTTATGAGGTTTATGCAGCGACGAAATCCGGCGTATTCAGCTTCAGGAGCCTGTATACGCACATGCCTATAATGCTTATGCTACCCATGACTATGGAAAACTTCGAATACCATGTCTGTAACATTTGCATCAGTACACCAGATTGCTGTGATTCTAAATCATGTAGAGATGAAACGCTACAATATAAAAGTCTTTTGTCCAGACGCTGTGCATCATATGGACCTTGAAAGCATTCCGCCCTTAACTTCCATGCTCCACCCCACTATCGCATCCACGTCATCGCCGCCGTAGCTCACCGCAACCTCAAATCTTTTGCCTTCGTACACGCGTTCCAGCCACAGCACCACGTCCCTGAACATGCTGTCCATCGGAAGGCTGTTCCTGCCAAACCAGTCCACCTCACCCTCCTCGCTTGCTGTCGGGGTGCCGCTGAAGGAATCCGACGAGAAGACATGCACCATTCTCGTATTCCCGCCGCCATAGTGGCAGTCGACTCTCCCATGGTAAAAGGCATTGTTGAGCGTCAGTCCGGTTTCCTCCTTGATCTCCCTAGCCACGCATTCCTCCTTGGTTTCGCCCTCCTCTATCTTCCCTCCGGCGAAGTTCCACTTGCCCTTGCACATGTCCCTGTTTGCATGTTTAAGGAGCAGCCTGTCGCCATCCATTATCACGCAGATTGTGTATTCGCCGCGCCTTCCCTTGCCGTTCCGCGGGCCGCCTTGGAGCGTCGGATTGGGGTTGACAGAGGCTTCCTTGCCTTCCTTCCTTATCATGTCCTTGACTCCCATGGGATCACACGCATGCTATGTCCTTGAAGGAGTGCAGCTGCACCCCAACCTCGTCAGAGGAATTGAATACCTCTATTCTTATCCTGTTTTCCTCAGCTCGGGCCAGCACGTCCTGCACTGGCTTCTCCCCGAGGACGCTGTCGTTAACTAGTACCACGTCCGGCTCCATGCTCCCTATGGATTCGGATACGTTCTCCACGCCGTACTTAGACCTCCCGCCGCCAAGGTTGGTCAGGAAATCCTCCATGAGCCTGAATTCCGACCTTATGCGCTCCTTCTCGAGTATCATTGCAAACCTGTCGCTGCGTATCAGCTCGTAAACGCCTGAGCGCTCCGCGTTGCTTATGCTCTCGAATATTATGCGCTTGCCTATCTTCCCGAGCATCCCGGTGGATTCCGCATAAGACTTTATGCTGTCCTTGGTGAAGCCGGGCCCGGCTATTACCACGGTATCGACCTCCATGTCCTTGCCTATGTCGAGTATCTCCTGGAAATACTTCCTCTGCTGCTCCTGGAAGTCCTTCGGTGTCATCCTCTTGCTCAACCTGCTGTATATGTCGTCCCTGAACTCCAGTCCGTATCCGAGAAGATACGCAGGCAGGGCCTTCTCGTCGTCGACAACCAGTATGCCCAGGCGCGGGCGTTTCGAATCCGAGACCGCATTCCTTACCATGTCTATCATGTATTTGTGCCACTCCTGCTTCAGGATGTCGAAGGTATCCCCGGGGGCTATGTTGATCGTATGGTAGCTGTTTATCCTTACGTACTCCAGCGGCTTCCCGTCCAGTATCTTCCCCAGCACCCTAAGCCTCATCGCGCTCTTGTCCAGCTCGGTCTTCTCTACGCGCAGGGTCACCATCACCTTCTTCAGCTCCCCCTCGGAGCCCTCGCTGGGCTTGAACTTGCGCTCGCTTTCCGCTTTCACGATGTCATTTGGGAACAGCACGCGCTGGGCGGTCCACAGGTCCTCAAGCGTGTCCACCCTGAGCCTGAGCGAGCCCGCTGCCTCGTAGAACTTTACCAGTTTCATGCGTACCATCCAAGTGCAATGCCAATAGTATTGCACAAACCAAATTAAAAAGGACGGAGCATGCTATTAGAATCAGGCCTCCCCGATCTCTGTGCGCTTTAGCGCAGCAAGGTGGGCGTTGAGTCCGCGCTCATGACGCGGCCTGAATATAATTTTCTGATCCTTCTTTCCCACAGCATTGGCGACGCTCATGTTTGGAAGCTCCTCAGCGTCTACAGATCCATGCTCCCTGGCGAAGTTCCATCTCCTCAGCTCCTCCAGCCTGTTGGCCTTGAGCGCATGGCTTTTCGTAGGTGTCTGTCGCGTTGTTCTTGTCATTTAAACCATCTTTTTTCTTACAGCGCAAATAATATTAATAGTTTTCTACAGGCTTGGCTTTGCGCGTATGATGTGCTATCGGGTTTGGGCATGCTGCTGTCCTGGCCTCCTAAGATTGTTCTCGAAAGAGAATCTCATTTGTGCTCTGTTGAATAAATAGTTTATCGAATGGAAACCTATTATTCTTTGCTCTT
>CAYSQH010000002.1:0-39942 GCA_964433165.1 Microcaldota archaeon | reverse complement strand
TAGAGGCACTACTTTCTGCCCAAATCTAGTTGTGAAACTTTCAAGGAAAGCTATAGGTCGTAGAACCCTAGGGCATATATGTAAAATGGCCGATCTGGCGCCGCGGCGGCCGTGGAATTCGGGATTTGATAGACTTCCTGCACCCCGTGAGTTCCAAGTATGTTTCCGACGACTGTATAATATCTTGAGAAGTTGTTCAATATCACTGGAAGGTCATCCCACCATATCGTTTGCCCGGGCCTGTATCCTGTAAGGGTGTTACGAAATAGGATATTGTACCCGGAGGAGCCCCAGATGTGGTCGTCTGCATAGACAACCCCTTTGTTCCCCTCTATGAGGAAGTCGTGGTTGTATGTCTCATGTGGCTCTATTGAGGATACTCCTGTTTGGCCCGTCGAACCGCTGTCATTATGAGGAGGCATTATGAAGTTGTACGCAAAGACGACTCCTCCATTGTTTCCCCCAGGAATCAATGTTGTCATAAGATTGTAAAATATATTGTTCTGCACAAGGAGCCCATCAGTATACCATAATTCAACGGTATAATGCTCAGGACCAGCCCCTAATGATGTGCTGAAATAGTTGTTTTCTACTTCATTGTCGAACGTAAGCCATGTAAGGATGGCATCCCTTGATACGTTGATGAAATAGCTGTCGTTTACCCAGCAGTATGCGCAGTTGTTGAACTCCAATATTGTCTGTGGGCTGCCGTAGATTCCCGTGCCGCTGAATTTTATCTTTGTTATCCCAACATAGGGTGTAAAACCCCTGGCTCATTGCTGGTCATTGGGTACCAATTAGTAGGCCAGAACCAGGCTTCGAGGTTCAGCGCGCTGTTGAATGTAAGATCTAGCGACGGGCTTACCACCAGATTGTTGCCATTGATTGCTTTTACGGTCACAATCTGGGAGAGGCACCTGTTCTGTCCACTCCATGTGTTAATGCTTCCGTTCCTGCCGCAGTTTTGATATCCTTCATTGCCGTGGATCGTTACGAACGTTGGATCGTTGAGCTCGTCGATTATTATAACCTGGCCAACGCCGATGTTGGCTGTGCTGTTAAGCGTCAATGTATTTGCGCCCTTTGTATAGTTCGCGGTCCAGTTCCTTACCACATACCCATCAGTGGGATATGCCCCTGCAGGGCCATCTATGTTGACATTGTATCCAACGTGTATTCCGCTGCCGGTTATGAACAGAACCGTGTTGCCATATCCCGCTCCCTCCAGGACCATAGGATGGCTTATCGAGAGGTTAGATATCCTGTAGGTGCCCGAAGGTATGTAGACGGTCTCGTTGTTCGGGCAGGCGTTTATCGCGTTCTGTATTGTCGCAGTGTCATTCGCGACGCCGTTGCCCTGCGCATTATACGGGGAATTCTCCACGTTGGCGCATACTGTAGGAATCGCAGGTATGCCCTCGGGTATTCCGGACTGGCTCCAGTTGATTATCCTGTATGCAGGTATTATCGGAGTTAAGGTCGTATTGGACGAGGCCCAGGGCTGTGCACAATAGAATCGAGAATGCAATTGACAGTGCCAGGACGCCTATGGCATTCACAAAAGTGTTCCGCAATCAACGTATTTATATCATTCCAGGAACTGCTCAGGAGCCGGCGGCTCCTCAGGCTGGCCCTTCCTCTTCCTTATTTCCCTGACTATCTTGTTCTGCAGTTCCGTTGGAAGCTTCTCGTAGCCTGCGAACTCGTAGTACCATATGGCCCTGCCCTGCGTGGAGCTCCTCAGGCCGTTCGAGAACCCCTTCAGCACTTCAGATACTGGCATTTTCGCGGTTATGTTCATCTGCTCCCTGTCTTGTGCTATGTTCTGGACCTGCCCCCTCCTGCTCTGAAGAAGCGTTATGACATCGGACAAGTACTCCTGCGGAACGTTTATCGTGAAAAGCTGCTTAGGCTCCATGAGCTGCACCCCTGCGGTGAGCATCGCGGCGTACATTCCCCTCCTCATCGCAGGTATTATCTGTGCCGGGCCCCTGTGCACCGGATCCTCATGTATCGTAGCATCCATTATGCGAACCATTACCCCTGCGCACTTCTCCCTCGCGAGAGGCCCGTCCTTCGCCGCCTCGACGAAACCGTCTATCAACAGCTCCATTACCTCATTAAGGTACTGCACCCCGTGCGTCGAATCGACAAGGATGCAGTTGTTGGATACGTGAACCACGCTCTTTGACGTCGGCCTGTCCAACCCCGCATCTATCATGTTCTGCACTGCTGTTGGGCCCTTCGGGGCGCCGTCCTTTATTATCCCGTCGTCCATCGCTTTCCTGATCGACTCTGGAAGCGGCTCGACCTGTATGTAGAACCTAGAGTGCCTGTTCGGCGACTTGGATTCTATCGGCCCGGCTGGCTTGTCTATCGTCTCGAAGTATACGACTATCGGCTCGCTCGTTGTTACGGGGACCATGAACTCGTCCCTGAGCTTCGTCTCTATTATCTCAAGGTGCAGCTCCCCCATCCCGCTGACCAGGTGCTCTCCCGTATCCTGATTTATCTCTACTTTTATGGTTGGGTCCTGCTTGGAGAGCACGCGCAATGCCTCTATGAGCTTCGTGGTGTCCCTTGAATCCTTCGCCTCTACAGCCTTTGTAACTACAGGCTTGGAGTAGTGGGTTATCTGCTCGAACGGCTCTAGCTCCCCCTCGCTCAGCGTGTCACCTACGGAGATGTCCTTGAGGCCTATGAGCGCCGCTATGTTCCCTGCGGGAAGATGGTCGATTATTACCCTGTCCTGGCCCATGTATATGCCTACCTGCTGCACCTTCTGGGTGCTGGGCCTTCCGGATATGTTGAATTCGGTCCCCTTCTTCACGTCTCCGGAGAATACCCTGCCAACCGCTATCTCGCCGCTGTGCTGGTCGTACATTATGTGGAATATCGCTATGTTCGCCTTCGCGGTCTTGTTGACGTCCAGCATCGACTTCCCGGCTTCGCTCGTCAAGTCGCCGTGCCATATTTGGGGTATCCTGTACCTCTGCGCCACATTTGGGGGGGGCAGATGGTCTATTATCATCGCGAGCACCGCATCATCTATAGGCGCGACTTCCTGGAGCTTCTTTATCCCCTCCTCGCCCTGGGAGCTGTACTCGAATACCTGCTTGAAGTTTATCTTGTACTTGTCCATGATGTACTTGGAGACCGCCCAGCGGTCGTATGCGGAGCCGAAGCATATGTTTCCGTCCTCCACGGATACCTTCCACTTGCCTACGAACTCCTCCGGGCAGTACTGGTCTATCAGCTTGTTGATGTTCGCTATGAGGTCCATCAGGCGCTCCATCGTCTGCTCCGGTGTCAGCCTCAATTCCGTGAGAAGACGGTCGGTCTTGTTGACGAACAGCACCGGCTTGCACTTCTCCTTCAGCGCCTGCCTAAGCACGGTATCTGTCTGCGGCATTATGCCCTCTACAGGGTCCACTACCAGCACAACGCCGTCGACCGCCCTCATGGATCTCGTCACGTGGCCTCCGAAGTCCACGTGCCCAGGAGTGTCTATGAGGTTTATTATGTAGTCCTTCCCCTTGTAATCGAACCCAAGGGATATGTTGGCCGACTTTATCGTCATCCTCCTATCCTTCTCTATGGCCTCGTAGTTAGTGTACAGGACATCCCCTGACACCGTCTTCGATATCAGGCCCGCCTTTACAAGCAGCGAGTCTGTGAGCGTGGTCTTTCCATGGTGCACGTGAGCTATTATCGCTATGTTGCGTATCTGCTCCGTGTTCCCCATTATCTTCGTAATTTCCTCGACAATATACTCTTTCCTTACCATGAGAACCAGTCCTGATTACTTTGCGCTCCTTGCCATGCGCTCAATCTCGTTCTTGCGCTTTATTGAGTATGAGTTCACGTCGCTGGACGCTGCCATCATCAATTCCGATGCAAGCGCATCCGCGATGCTCCTCCTGCTTCCGAAGGCGCTGATTATAGCGGCCATCGCCGTGTTGCGCAGCGCTATGTCCAGCCTTCGGCTCGCGCTTATGTCCACCGCAACATTCGACTTTATCCCCCCGTAGATTACCCTTGTGGTGTCCTCTATTGGCGCGCTGTTCTCGAGCGCGTTCACGAGCACCTGCAACGGATTCTTCCCTGAGTTCTTGTTTATTATCCCGAATGCCTCCTCGACTATGTGCATTGCCTTCAATTTCTTCCCCTGCAGGCGCCCCTTCGTCCTTATAAGATGTCCGCTTATCTTGCCTCCGGTCCCTCCCCTCATCAGGGAGTTGCACAGTCTTTCCACGATATTTATGTTCGCCTTGGAGAAGCTCTTCCTGCTCCCCCTCCTGAATGTGGTCGGGTACTCGAGAGGCTTCAGGTTTATGTACCTCTTCAGGCTGAGGTCCCGGACCTCCACGCCCTCGTAGTCGTACATGTCGAAAAGCAGCACCTTGCCTGGGCTCCCTGACTGGGCTGGGCCCTGTGCCGCATGCTGCCTTGAGACCGCCTTCCTCATTGGCCTCTTGCGCGGCTGTGCATGCTCAGGTTGCTGCTCAGCTTGTTCTGCCATCAATATCATCTCTTCGGCTTCTCCTTCTTGCCTGCCCTTACCAGCTGTATGTTGGCGCCGTTAACCTCAACTACCTTGTACTTCATTCCAGGTATGCATCCCATCTGCCCTCTCTGGGATCCGCCGAGTCCCTCTATGGTGACCTCGTCGTGCTCGTCTATGAAACCAACTGAGCCGTCCCCAGGCACGAAGGCACCCACTACGGCACCGTTTTTGATTATCTGCACCTTTACGCACTTTATCTGGCCTGAGTGCGGTTGCTTCTGGCCTACGGCGAACTTCTGCAGCACCAGCGCCTTTGCCCTTGGCACAGTGCCCATCGCATCGTATTTCTGCTTGAGCTTCAGCAATTTCCTCTTTAGCCACTTCTTCAAGAGGCGCTGATGCTTCCTCTGTCTCAAAAGCTTTCTTGCTGCGAATTCACCATTTGGCAATACATCACTTCAATATGTCTCTTCAAGAATCCTTGAGTGGCCAGGCTCTATTATCGATATTACGGAGACGGAAAAAGGCTTTCCGCACACAATCCCGAGCTCCATTGGAGTCCCTTCGAACTCCTGTATGCGTATATCTGAGAGCTTTGTCAGGTGCTCCAAGTCCCCGAGTCTTCCCTCCTTGTTCTTGGATGCGACTATGACCATCTTTGCCTTGTGGTCAGCTATGGACTGCAGCGCCCTGTTCGCACCTAGCAGTGCTTTTCCGCTGTCAACAGCTAACCTGATATCGTTCGATAAATCTGCCATAAATCGCACCTGAATGTGCCGATGACTAACCTTCCGTTTTGATTCAGGTTAATAATTGCCTAAGAAAGATATATAATGATTTACCTTTACTTTAATACCGGACGATTGATATGAGGGCGCAGGCGGCAATAGAGTACCTGATGACTTACGGCTGGGCAATACTTATAATCGCCGTTGCGCTGGCG
The DNA here is from genome assembly GCA_964433165.1 of Microcaldota archaeon. Lineage (GTDB taxonomy): Archaea > Micrarchaeota > Micrarchaeia > Micrarchaeales > Micrarchaeaceae > UBA12276. The sequence goes on along the minus strand of CAYSQH010000002.1, from coordinate 34,492 downwards.
GTCCTCTTCTCTCTTGGAATATTCAACCCTAACCAGTATACCGCAAAGGCGCAGGCCGGCGCATGCCAGGTCACGAGGCCATACGGACCCAACACAACCGCGCAGGTTTCCCTTACTGGAGTTTGCACCGGCGAGGCCCCTAGGGAGATGCCACAGCTAAACGGGCAGGATGCCTCCATCACCATACCGCTATATGAGGAGGGCCTGCAGCAGTTCAGCATATGCTTCTGGGAGTACGAGCTCCCTAGCCCTGGCAGCGTAGGAGGCTATCAAGTTGGGAGCACGTCCCCTTTATACATCGACAAGGTTAATAACGGCGCATTCGAGTTTTCCTCCAGCTCCGTATCGCTTTGGATGGGTGCTGGCCCGACCGCGGTGCAGTACAATACGTACCTAGGCGGGTGGAACTTCCTGTGCGGCACCTATTCCTACACGCAGAATTCCAAGGAGGTGACGCTTTACTTCAATGGAGAGGCCGTAGGGACAGCGCCTGCGGGGCAAGGATCGCTTAGCTTCTCGCAGATAGTCATAGGTGACGGAACAAACACGGACTCCGGGGGGGAGGTATACCAGACGTACTTCCCGGGATACATAACAAACGTTCAGGCATACAACACGACCCTGGGCGCAAACGCCGTGGACGCCATGTACAGGAACGGATTGGGCGCCGTCCCCGCGCGACTGCAGAATCTTGTAGGGTGGTGGCCGTTGAACGGAAACGGGAATGACTACTCAGGCAACGGAAATGATGCCAACACCGAGAACGGGGTAATATACACCACAGGGTGGACCAAGTTCTACAGCTCCACCTGACAGACGCACACTATGAGTACTGGACCGTGGAGTTACATCCGGATGGTTCAACGAAGCTGTTGCTCAACACCAGCTTAAGGTACCCCACATATGGTATCGCAAAGATCACCTTCCCCTCCACCTGCTTTATGCTTATCGGATAATTGCCATACTGGATGTCAAGCCCTGGATTGTTGTCCCCCTTCGTGAGTATCGTGTAGTTCCCGCCCGAGTTTATTATCGCATATGCTCTGTGGACTATGTAGCTGTCCCCGAGCCTGTAGAAGTAGTCCTGGGGGATTGTCGCATAGACTATGATTGAATTGCTCCTGTTCTCGTATATCGTCATCCCGTTTATGGTTATGGACTTAGTGTACGCCTCGTTTGCCGTGGTGCCGTTTGAGTACCTTATGGGTTCGGAGCCGCACGAATACCTTATGAGCCCGCTCTGACTTGAGGGGTTTATTATCTCTCCCCCGTTTGCGGGATTGTACAGTCCTATAGAGTAGCCTGGCCCGACCAGCTGCGATATGTATGCACGGCCGTTTAACGCCTTATAGGCAACGCATGACATGAATTCGCCACTTATGTTCTGCTGGAACCTGGCATACTCCGATTGGCTCACGTTGACTATGGGCGCCTTGAGCTGCGAGACATTGTAGATTCCGTAGATTGTTATCAGATCCCCCCTCTTGAGATTAGGTAGCATGCTGCAGCTAGGCACCACATCTATAGGGTAGTTGGTATGCAGAAGGAACTTCAATAGGAAGAATACCACAACCACGGCGAGAACCGCTATAGCCATCTCCACAATGCCCCTAATCCCGTGCTCCTCCTTGAGGCTGTTAGTAACCTCGAGCGCTATTATTACGACTATGAGCATGAACAGTATTATCCCGAGCATCGAAGAGAGCGAGTGCATCCCCTGTGAGGCTATGAAGAGCACGAATACTACAGCTAGCGCTATGTACAATGGAACAACAGGTATCTGGGACTCTCTCCTTGCGGGTCGGACACTTTGGCGCTGCTCTCCCCTTTCAGAATATGCGACCTTCCTTTTCGCTGTGCGTTTCCCGGCCATTGCGCGACTACCTAGCTGCCTCCACGCCTCCTTGCGTTACCTGCAGCCCGACAACCTTGGATTCGTTGCTCCTGTGGACTACGCCTATCGCGGTGTCTGCGGCGGTTATCAAGGAATCGTTGTGGCTTATCACCACCAACTGGGACTTCTTGCTTACCTCCTTCATGAGCCTAGAGAGCTTCTTTGAGTTTTCCTTGTCTAGCGCCGCATCTATCTCGTCGAAAACGTATATCGACATTGGGTTGTGCCCCTGTATCGCGAATATGAGCATTATTATGACAAGGGACTTCTCCCCTCCGGAAAGCGATTCCACCGTGCCGTTCCTGTTCTTAGGCGAGCTTATCTTTATGTCGAGGCCGGAGCTGAAAGTGTCCTTGGGGTTCTGCAACTGGAGGGTCGCCGAGCCATCGAATATATATCCGTAGAGCTTGCCGAAATTCTCGTTTACGCTTGAAAGCGTTTCGGAAAATATCCTGAGCTTCCTCGACTCTATCTCGCTTATCATCGATATTATCGATTCCTTCTCGTTCCTAAGGACAGTGACCTTCGATTCCGCCTCCTCGACGTCCTTGCGCTTGTCGTTATAGACCTCCGGCGCTTTCAGGTTCACGGGGCCTAGGCGCTCCATGTCGCTCTTCGATATCGCGCGTTTCGCCTCCAGCTCCTCCGTTGTGAATCCGTCCAGCGGCTGCACGTTCTCGTAGGATATGAGTTCCGATTTTATGTCGCTTATCCTTGTCTGGACCTGCATCTTTCTCGTCTCCTGTTCCACCTGGTCCCTCCTTGCCTTCTCAAGCTCCATGCTGAACCTGCCGCGATCCGAGGACAGCTTCGACATCCTCGCTTCAATGTCCTGCATGTTCTTTATGAGTTCCCGCGAGCTTTCGTCGGATTTTCCCATCTTCTCCTGAAGCTCCTTCATGGACTTGCCAAGTTCCGACAGCTCCGAATCGAGTATCGCTATCCTCTTGCTCGCATCGCCCTTCTCCTTCGATATGCCAGTTATCTGCTGCTCCGTCTCCGCTGCGCGCGAGGCCTTGATGTCCCTTTCCTTGGACAGCGTCGCCACAGCTATCTTGGCGCCCTCGGCCTTCTCGCGCTCCGCCTTGAGCGCGTCCCCGGCGCCGGGATTCCGTTTTTTCTGGGATTTCTGCGAAGTAGCTGTTGAGGAGTATATGCGCTCGTTCTCCTCCTTAAGCGCATTAAGCTCATCGAGCAGAGAGGCCCGCTCCTTGTCTGCCGCAGATAATGATGCCCTGAGCCCTTCTGCCCTCGAGCCGTCCGATTCGGCGATGGCCTTTAGCCTGGATTCCTCGGCCTTCAGGGATTCCAGAATTGAGTTGATGTGCTTGATTTCATTACTCGCGGCAGCTGCCTCCACCTGAAGCAATGCAGATTCCCTGCGTGCCTTCTCGGCAGCCGCTGCAAGCTCTGACATCCACTTTTCGTTCTCCGCCTTTTTCTCCTCAAGGGCCCTCAGCCTTGACTTTATCGTGGAATACGACATGCGCGACCTGAACGCTCCGCCGGTAACTATGCCAGACCGCTCGACTAGCTCTCCATCGAGCGTGACGAATCTCCCGGTCCCGAACCCCATCGACTTCGCGGAGGCTATGCTTGGCACTATGCTGGTGTCTGAGAATATGTACGCGAATGCCCGCTCGTACTTCCTGTCATATTTCACGTGACTTATCAGCATGTCGCGCTGACCCTTCTGCCTAGCCGTATCATGTGCGCCGTTGAGTACTATGTTGCTTATCGGTATGAATGATGCGCGGCCTAGCTGCTTGGATTTCAGGATGCTTATGCACATGTCGGCGGTTTCCGCGGAATCCACCACGAAATACCCGAGCCTCGACGCGGCAGCGGCATTAACCGCAGCCTCATAAGCGGAATCGTATGTGCACAGCTCATGCGCCCTGCCATGGAACCCGGGTATTGATTCCCTTGCAAGCGTGGCGGCTATCCGATCCTCTCCGCCGCCGGAAAGGGCGAGCTGTTCCCTCAGGTTGACATGCTCCGTGTATATGCCATCCATCTGCTTCTGGTGCTGCAGAAGTTCGGATTCCGTAAGCTTCAGCGCCTTTGTTCGCTCATCGAGCAGCTTCCTCGACCTTGCAGCCTTCTCATCATAGGAACGCGCATCCCTCTCCGCAGCGGTGCGATTGCGTTCCGCCTCCCCAAGGGACTTGCTGCATGAGGACACGGACCTTTCCGCCTCCTCCAGCGCGAACCTCATCTGCAGGGCCTTCCTTGATATGGCATCCGATTGCTGGTACAGCTGATCCATGCGTCTCTGGTTGGCCTCTATGCGCTCTAACTGCGAATCTGTTGACGACTGCGGATATGAATCCTCCAGTTCCTTGAGGCGGGAAAGCGATGCCTTGAGTTCTGACTCGGCATTCAAAAGTTTTCCCCTTATCTCGTCGAGTTCCTTTGAGAGCGATGACCCAGAGGATTCCAATGACGATTCCCTCGCACACAGGTCATCGAGCTTCTCCCTGAGCGACTTTATCTGCTCGGCCTTGACCGCCCTGTCCCTGTTTATGCTCTCCAAAATCCTGTTCGTCCCGCTTAGCTCCACTGACCTCTCGTTAAGCTTCCTAGCATAATCCTCCCTCTCATGGGCGATCTTCTCGATTATCAGGTCAAGCTCCGATATCTTAGATGACATATCGGACTTGCGCTTCTCTATTCCCTTCAGGGAATCCATCATGGAGCCGTAGTCTGACTCGGACTTCTGGAGGTTGTTCTTCAGCAGCGTATAGCTGGCGCGCTTAAGTGTATCGGACAGCCGTATATATCTCTCAGCGTCAACCTTCTCCTTCTCCAATTGGCTTAGGAACCCCTTGCGCTCGTTCAGCATTATCTGGGCCTCACCTATCCTCGCCTCGACCTTCTCGAGTTCCTTGAGCGCAGAGTCCTTCTTGTAATTGAATTCCTTTATCCCCGAAGCGACGTCTATCAGCTCCCTGCGCTCCTTAGGGTTTAGGTTTACCATGTAGGATATCTCCCCCTGGGCGATGATGTTGGTCTCGTTTATCTCGCTCCTGAACCCCCTTAAGGCGTCTATGACCTCCTGCCTCGTTACGTGCCTATCGCTCAGCCTGTACCCCATCTTGTTGTTGGATTTTATTATTCGCGTTATGTCGAGAGGTTGCGCCTCGCCCATGAAGTTTATGCGCACGTATGCCCTTTTGACCCCGTCATCGCCCTTGGGCTTTGCGAAACTGTTTATGAGCTGTGCGGTGTTCAGTGCCCTCATGCGCTTCAGGGAGCTCTCACCCAGGGCGAAAAGAAGCGCGTCCAGTATGTTCGATTTCCCAGACCCGTTGGCTCCGACTATGCAGTTGAACCCCTTGCTGAATTTTATGTTCGCATGCTTGAAAGACTTGAAATTGTGGATAGTGATGTTGTCTAGGTATGGCATCAGCACACCGGTCGTCTATATCTAATGCAACTAAGGTTATTAAACTCTTAGCTGGAGGGCTTTGTCCCCGATTTTTTACGCTTTTTCGATATGTGTATAGTTATCACGGACTCCGCATGCGATGCGAGGAGTATGCCGCGCAATCTCCCGTTTTTAAGCACCGCGGCGACGCCGGCGTTCTCCGAACCCATCTTATACAGAGCGCCATAAAGCCCGTCATTCGAATCGACAGAGGGTATTGGCCTACCCAGCGCCTGGCCCTGGGATGATGGCGCCCTGAAAGGCTGCTGCACCGGCTTGCCGGAGAACATCATTATCTGCCCTTTGTCCCTGAACAGCACTATGTGGCTGCTTCCGCCGAGTATGCGTCCGTACAGCTTATTCTCCGTGACCTTACCAGGTACTATGGCGTAGTCCTTCGTCATCGCGTCGCGCACTTTAAGGTCGGATGAATTCTCCTTTATGAATGCAGCCTGCAGCTCCGACTGCGCCCCTCCGTATATGAATATCGCTATCGCAATATCCAACAGCACTATTAACTCCCTGTAAAGGAGGGAGTACCCGTGGGCGAGGGCGGCATATGCTATCGTGCCCGCGACAAACAGTATCGTTATTATTGCGCTGGATCTCATCGCCATGCGCGTGGCGTCGAGGAAGCTCATACTTCTCTGCAAATAGCTCCTCAGGGCCCTGCCGCCGTCCAGCGGGAGCCACGGAAGGAGATTGAACGCCCCAAGGAAGAGGTTCAGCGCGAACAGCGTCTGCAGAGTCTTTCCGACGATGCCGAAGCTGAACGCTATGTTGAGAAGCCCGAACAGCGCGGCGAGGAGCAGACTTGCCACCGGACCAACAAGGGATATCCTGAATTCCATCGACGGGCTTATGTGCTCGAAGTCTATCACGGAGCCGCCGCCGAAGAAGTTCAGGACTATCTTCTTCACCTTTATGCCGTTAATCTTTGATGTTATCGAATGGAACAGCTCATGCACAAGGACGCACATGAAGAGCAGCACCATCACCAGGAACAGGTATGCGCTGAATGCGAACGATATGAGCAGAAGTATGATGAAGGTCCAGTGAAGCTCTATGTCTATCCCTCCTATCGTCGCTATCCTTGGGGAATACTCCGCCATCGCCAACACATATTAATATTTTATGGCATCTTTATTAACCGCTGTGATTCCTTATGCTGAGGGGGGTAAAATTCATACGAGACGAGCCTGCGCTTATAGCCACGTGCGGCAGGCGCAGGTACCTCGTTGTATCAGACCTTCACATAGGCATGGAGCTCAAGCTTTCCGCAAAGGGTGTCCACCTTTACGGGGCGACAAAAAAGATGTCCGAAAGGATTCTTGGCATGATGAGGGATGCAGATCTTGACAGAATGATAATGCTGGGCGACGTGAAGGAGAATTTCCTGAGGCCTGACGAGGCGGAGGCCAGGTTGATAAGGGGCTTCTTCGATTCGCTGAAGGGCATGGAGGTGACAGTAACCGCAGGAAATCACGATGCGATGCTGGCTGACGTGGTCGACATTAACATCGTGAAGAACCTGAGATTAGGCAGGTTCTACTTTGCGCACGGCTATGGAAGGCTGGGAGAGATTGAGGATGGAGTAGACTGCATACTGATGGGCCACATGCACCCTGCGATAGAGACTGAGAGGAATGGTATCAGGGACGCCCAAAAGGTTTGGTGCATATACAAGGAGGAAAACGGGAATGAAAGGCTCGTCTCGGTGCCTGCATTCAACGACCTGATAATCGGCACTGACGTGAACAAATACGACAAATTGCTATTCGCAAGCTCCTTCAGGCGCGAGACGGTCCTGGGTCTCGACGGGATAGGTATTGATTCGTAGGGCGCGATTTCACTCGCGCGATTCCTTGAGTATCGTTATCGGAATTATCCCCTTATCGAACTCCAGCTCCGCAAGATCAAGAGGGTTGACCATGTTCTCTGGAACCTTCATCAGCGGCGGTGCTCCATAAGCGAGCTGCAATGCCCTTGCACCTATAATCCTTGCTTTTTCAAATCTTGTGTAGTCCATGTAAATCAGCCGCTGACATAATAATTAAGCAACAAAGTTTTTAGATTCGATTATATCGGGTTGGGTTGGAACCTGTCCTTAGCCTCCTTCATCTCTGCGGCGACTGCCTTGCGCCAGCCCTCGAATCCCTCTGGAGAGCTCGGGTAGCGCCCGTAAAGGCTGTTCAGCAGCTTCATCTTCTTTACAACGTAAAGGAGATTGGAGAATGCATTTAGGTTCTCTGCGCCCTTGAGCAGTATCTTGAACTTGCTAGCTATGCTGAGCTCCGGTATGCGTCCATATCCCAGGTCTATTGCATCCTTCGCGGTTACGAACATCTTCATGCCATAATTCAGAAGGTCGTTGTTCAAGGATTGCAGGTAAATTCGGAAGACCTCCAGCCCTGCGGTCTTGTAGCCGTACTCCTTGTTGAATTCAAGGTTGTATTCCCAAAGACCCTTTATCGAAGTGTCGCCGTTCTGCACCGCCTTTGCCGCATGCTCCCCCGCGAGTATTCCGGCAACAAGGGCGGGGCCTATCCCTCCGGCACTTATAGGGTTTGGCATCGCCATGCTGTCCCCGGCGCCCATGTACCCATTGAATACGAGGCTGTCCATCTGCCTTCGCACCGCAACGGACCAGTATCCCTTGCCATTGTTGTCGGCATTGTACTGCCTTACGTTCTTTATGACAGGATTGTCCTTGACGTAGTTGTCTATCAGCGAATGCAGCGTGTCGGTCTTGCCGAGCTTCTGGTTCCTTAGCTCCAGGCTCCTCCTCTGAACCCCGAGGCCTATGTTCACCTTCTTCCCGCTCTTCGGAAACACCCAGCCATAGCCCCCGGGGGCATAGTGCTGGTTGAGGTGTATTATCGCATTCTTTGGATCGTAATAATTGAGGTCCTCATAATCAAGCTCGAACTCGTAGATGAATCTGCCCGTAGATTCCACGTCGTTTATGTCGACCTCCTTGTCGACGTATGGGTTGACCGGCAGCTTCCTCCTAAGGGTCGTGGCTATCCCGAGAGCATCTATGACTATCTTTGAATGTATTTCCTTGTGCTCCTTGTTCCTGTCCTTCCCGAATATGCCTGCAATGGCATTTTCATTCATTAATGGGCCTTCGACTTCGAATTCGCTGACGTATTCTGCCCCGGAGTCCAGCGCATGCTTCAGCAGCTTGCGTTCGAATGAGGGCCTGTCAAGCACGTATCCCTCGCCGTCGAACAGGAACCTGCTCTGCAGGTTCGGCGAAAGCGCCACTACCCCATCGACCTTCAGGTCCAGCTCGGGCTTCGAAAAACCGAGGTCGACCTTCTTTCTTATGTATTCGAGGTGCGACTCCGCTACCGCGTCCCCGCACGTCCAGCCCCAGTTGGTCTTCTTGCCTACCTCGGCCTCTTTGTTCCTGTCGAGGAGCAGGACCTTTGCGCCGCCCTTTGCTGCCATCGCCGCCGCTAGCGACCCGGAAAGCCCCGAGCCTGCAACAATTACATCGTAGTTATCCTGCATGCTAAGCACTGAAATTAAAAGTATGAGACAGATAGTATTATTCTTTCAGCTATTTATTTAAAGATTCTCCACGCGTTGCGGTGGTGGCCTTCATGCCTAAGTTCTGCAGCAGGTGGTGCCTTACGTAATCGGCAATGCCCCTTGGGAGGTGTTCGGGCGCCTCGCTATGCCCTCCCTTATCATTTCGAAGCATGCGGGGTCTTAGACAAATGTTAGTTCACCATTCAGCCTTTCCGAACATGTATTGGGCCACAGCTCCTACCAACCTTTGTCTACGTATTCCACTATTATTTTAATGGACCCGCGGAGATATATTCTCATTGTTCGCAACATGCATCAAGAGCTTGTGGTCCTTTCGCATTATCGCCTTTACCGCGATATCGTTAATTTCTGAGGAGGATTCGGCCTTAGCCACCCTGGAAATGAGCTTTTTGTCGCCCTCGGGATTTGAATGTGCCTAAAACATTCGGTACGCCCTAATTCATTATTTACCATCAGTATCCTTAGGCTGTTTCTGCGCTCCGCCTGCTCTCCTTAGGAGCTTGCAGGCATTGTGCATGGAACCGTACAGCGAATAAGCCGCAGCGGCTCCCGCGAATGTGACTCCGGCAACGACAATGGCGCCATCATAAGAGCGCATGGACAGGTTATGTGCAAGGTAAAACGCGGTTCCCTTTTCTGCAGCAATGGCAAACGCCGCGAAAGCGAGCGAATGAGCCATGTTCTTCCGCAGCGTCTTCAGGTCCTCAGGGATCTTATTGCGCACGGGCGCTTGATTCTTCGTCGTTCTTGATGCCATGTTATCACTGTGTTGTCTTGTCTGGTGCATGGTTTCTCCTCAGGAATCTCCCGAGACGCTCCATGGTTACCGCGGATGAGTCCAGGAGGCCATAGAATGCCGCCACGCCCACGCCTATTGCGATTTTCCCATGGGCAGTATACACTGAAAGGTGATGCACGTTGTAATAGGAGATGGTCCCGTAAAGCGCGCCGAGCGATGCCGCGGCGAGCACAGGTGCAACATACGGCCTGTCCAAGACTTTTGCAGCCGTATCCCTAACTCTGGCAAACGACGTTGCCATGCCAGACTTATTGCCATCGCTCCTCCTCTGGTTTATTGTCTTCTCAGGCATCTTATCACGGTATAGACGCATCATCCGAGATATATAAACATTGAATGGGCACCGTCGGTTGTCGTACTTCCGAATGCTATGTCCTGAGCCTCATATGCTCGAGCATATGGGCATGCCGTTCTATCAGCGTGTTGCTGCGCTCCTCAAGCTCCTTGCGTCTTTTCGCTATGCTGCCCTCCAGCTCGCTGATCTGCTCTATGAAAGACAGCTGGTCTCTGGAATCGAACAGGTCCATTGATATGTCCTCCATGCGCCTGTGTATCTTGTCAAGAGTCTCCGCGCGTATGTTCTTGTGGTTTATTACCTCCATCAGGGTGTAATACTGCCCTGTCATCATCGCGACATCAGATACTGCATCCAACGTTCTGGAGCTGGAATTGCTGTTTCTTGCTATGGCGAGTAGGACTCCAGCTTTCCTGTCGTCGGACGATGCCCTGACCAGTCCGTACAGGATTTCGTCCGGCGCATTGGCATCCTGCGCCTGCCTGAGTTCCCTCGATGTGCCGTCAAGGCGTGTCCTTGCCTTGCTGAATAGCTTGTTCATTTTATCACCTGCATAAACATAAAGCGTCGTATAGGATATCCTGATTGCATAGATTGCGTATTTTGCTGTTCGGGCTAATATATAAACGTTGTAGTCTTCACGTCGAATGACGACAAATGCGCGCGCTGGAGGAATGTTGTGCAGGGGGTGAGATTCGAACTCACGAAGGCGCTAGGCCACAGGATCTTAAGTCCTGCGCGATTTTCCGTGGCTATGCCGCCAAACCAGACTCCGCAACCCCTGCAATTTAAGCGTACATTGACGGGCCGGTGCTGTCAACAGTCTTCTTGTAACCCTCGTGCGTCTCCCTGTGCTTGCTGATGATCTCCTTTATCTTAGCCTGCACCATCTTCGCCTCCTTGTCAAGCTCGGTTATGTCTATGTTAAGCTTCATCAACTTGTTGAGGCTCTGTATGGCTATCACCGCGGTAGACGGATCTATAATGTTCTGCTGCACTGGCACCATTATGTTTATGTCCTTACTCTTCTCGTTGGCGGACTTAAGCAGCAGCATCGCACTGACCCCTGTGGATACCCCCTCCTCCACTGGCTTGAGCCCCGCGTCCTTTGCCTCCTTAAGGGCGGCAGGAGTAGATGCTATTGCGAATGGCGCATCGGCGCCAGGGCCCTGCCGAGGCAGGGGCATGCCACCTATTGAGTATATTGAGGAAAGGCCATTTTCCTTGACAAAATCGTATACCGCGGCGCTCAGGGGATAGACGAGATCCATCGTTACTGCGAATTCTGCGAATATCGCAACCAGCTTGTTCTCCTTCGAGGCGTAGATTCTTATCGGAGGCATCGGGGTGCTGCCGTGCACCGAAACCAGGGGGGGAAATGACTCGCTCTCCACGTACCCTATGTAATTCATCTTCAGCTTGTCGACTATGTAGCTTATTGCCATGGGACCCACAAGGCCCACGCCCGGGAATCCCTCTATTAGAGTATAATTCTTGATGTCGGTCTTGCCGAACAGTTTTATGCTTATCATTGACTCACGTATTAATCATTACGGGAAAAGCTTTATAGTTTAGGCTTGATTTCCGTTGCAGGCTTCCATCTTTATGGATTCGGGTGCAAATAAATACTGACGGTAAATCGACGATAGTTATTTAAATGTGCCGTGTGTTATTTAGACGGTGAGTTTGATGGCAGAAAGAATTGGCTCTGAAAAACTGTCGAGAGAAGATGGATACCTTTATTACCTTGGCAAGGATGGCTTCGTATGGAGGACACCTATGAAGACGAACTCAAGAGGGAAGAAGGCGAAGATAGGAAGCGAGCGAGTAAAGAGAGATAAGGGATACCTATATTTCATCGACAAGAGCGGCTATGTCGCCAGAGCGAAGATGAACAGAAGGGGAAGGAAATAATTCTTCCTCTCAGGCTTTGCCCGTCCACACTTTGTGGATCGGGCGTTTTTTGATCTTTTTCTTTATGATTTTCCGATGCGAGGCGCAGCCTTGCGTGCAGATGCCGTGCCGAGCTTTGCCATGGAGCCTATCCGTATCTTACTCAACTTCACGAAACCCCTCGGCGCCTCTATGACATACATGGAATCTGATTTTGGATAATAGGTCCTGCAGTTCCAGATGGATCCGCATGGCTGCAGCGATTCCGCGTAGTCCACCACCCTCAATTTGTCATCCAGCCATATGACGTCTATGCTCATGAGCATGTTGGACATCCATATCCCGGGCCTTGACATGCCGCCGAACCCGAAGAACATGCATTCCCCCTTGTTTATGCAATCCCAGAACATGAGCCCGAGCATCTTCTTGATTCCGCTGTCGGCCATGTACGCCTTCAGGCGCACGCCGTTGATCTCAACCCTGTAGACCGAATATCTCTGCATTGCCGAAAGCATCCTCAGCATATGCGCGCCTACTTTGTTACCGATATGCTCTGCTCCCTCATGAACTGCTGCAGGTAGAATCTGCTGCCACTACCCTTTCCGGTCAGGCCACTGCCCTTCCAGCCAACGAAGGTGTGCATGCCAACTATCGCTCCGGTGGTGGCGCTTATACCCCTGTTCACGTATACCACGCCTGCCAGTATCCCGTTCGTGAACTTCTTGACCTCCTTGGCATTTCTGCTGTAGAACCCTGCGGTGAGACCATACTCCGTGTCATTGGCCATGTTTATTGCATTATCCAGGTTTGTGAATTCCTCTATCGTCAGCACGGGCAGGAAGAGCTCGCGCCTGGCAAGCTCGTTGTCGTGCTTTATCTCTATTATCGTTGGCTCGACGTAGTAACTGTCTGCAATGCCGTTCCTTACGCGGTTACCTCCGTAGAGAATGCGGGCGTTTGTCCTTGCCGAGGCAACCACGCTTTCGAATCTCTTGTATGCGCTCTGACTTATCAAAGGCCCTATGTAAACCTCCTTGTCCAGGGGGTCCCCTATCTTGAATTCACGCACCTTGTCTATAAGCTTGCCTATGAACTGCTCCTTGACGGCCTTATGCACGTATACCCTTGAGAGAGCGCTGCATTTCTGTCCGCAAAAGCCGAAGGCGGCACTTGCAACTCCGGATACGGCCAGATCAAGGTCAGCGTACTTAGTTATTATCACAGGGTTCTTCCCGCCCATTTCCACAATGAATGCTTTATGTTTCCCGGAGCCGAAGCACTCGGCCATCATCCCAAGTCCTGTTGACTTCGAGCCTGTGAACGCTATTCCTGATACGCCGTCATTCGACATCAGTTCGTGGCCCACAACATCTCCGGGACCCGTTATGTAGTTGAATGCTCCGGGAGGCACCCCCGCATCCCTGAATAGCTCCCAGATCTTAAGACCGGTAAGCATCGTCATGTTGTCAGTTGACGACGGTTTGAATACAACCGTATTTCCAGTTATGAGTGCACCGGTGCTCATCCCTATCGATATGGATACTGGGAAGTTGAACGGGGCTATGACCCCGAACACCCCATACGGCTTCAATGATATTTTTATCTTCTCGCCTGGTGATGGCGCTCCCTGGAAGCCGAGCTCCGCAAGCTTCCCACTCGGCTCTATTGAATTCTTCCTTACGTAGCCCCTGTTGGATTCGATGTCATCGGCATAGTACTTCATAAAATCTATCGCCTCGTCCACCTCGCCCATAGATTCGAATCGCGACTTGCCGTTCTCGTAGCTGAGGATCGCAGCCGTAACGAATTTCCTTTCGGACAAAAGTTTCGCTGCCTTCCTGAAAATCGCCGCGCGCTCCATGTAATCCGTTCCGGACCATGCTGCGAATGCGTTACTTGCTGCGGAAACCGCGAGCCTTGCATGGGTCTCATCTCCCTTCTGGAATGTGCCTATGGTAATTGAATTTATCGGCGACTTCTCTTCTATGAGCTCCTTGGCGTATTCCGCCTTGCCACCAATGTACATCGGGTGCGCCTTCCCGAATGAGTTGAGCGACGCGGTTACTGCCTCGTCGAATTTTTCATCGAATTCGCCTTCCCTGTTCGATTCAAGAAACCCTTTGTAAGTTGATTCGTTGACAAATTTATTTTTCATGGACTTCACCAAAACGAGGACATGTGGATTGTCTCTGAAACTATTTATCCCTATTGTAGCCAACTGCTAACCTGAGTACAGGCCCCCGCTTTCGCCAGGCACTGAGCAGGATGCGTAGTGCATCGGGATTGGATAGCTATAGGTTTCGTTCCATTGGCCTATGCCCTGGCTCGATATGGGTGCATAGTATGATGCGCTGGTGTCATTGCCGTAAAATGTCCCTACGCAGAATATGTACCCGTTAGATACGGAGCAACCGGAAAGGGCCAGACTGAGGGGGTAGCTGGTTGTTGGGATCCAATTGCCGACCGCTCCGTTGCCTAGTATGCGCGCATAGTAAGAAAATGTAGACGCATTGGTAAAGTTGTACAGATTGCCGACGCAGTATATCGTGCTGTTGTAAATGTTGCAACCCTCCCCAACGAAAGGCACGGGATACATGCCTTCCCCAGCCGAGGAATTTCCAGTGAGTGACCAGGCGCCTATGCCGTTTGCCGATACTTGGGCATAGTAAACGTACTGCGTCTGCGCGATGTATGCCGATGTTAGATTTGGCGTAATGTAATCGTTCCCTATGCAGTAAATATACCCGTTGTATATCTGGCATCCCGCATTGTAGAACCCAGACGGGTAGTTTGTCGTGGGCTTCCATTGGCCTATCCCCGTATCGGATATCGGCGCATAGTATGAATGGTATGAAGATTCGTAATTGCCACCTCCTACGCAGTATATATACCCGTTGTAGGAGGAGCAACTGCCAAAGTACATCCCAGTAGGATAGCTCGTAGTCTTGCTCCAATTGCTTATTCCGGAACTTGAGACGGTAGCGAAGTATGAGGAGGAATTTGATAGGTTATCCAGTGTGCCTACGCAGTATATGTGGTCCCCGTATATCGTGCACCCTGAGCCGTAGAATTCCGTGGAGTAGTTAGTAGTAAGGTTCCATTCCCCTATCCCAAGGTTGGTTATCGGGGCATAGTAGCTCTGGTTGAACGGGTATGCTCCATTTCCACCCACACAGTAAATATGGGAGACCCATGTCGATGTCGGTGACTCGTTGAAGCTCTGGTTCAGCTGGGAGGTGGAATTGGTTCCAGAAGATATCGAGGTTGTCGTAGTTGTGGAGCTCGTGGTGCTGCTGGCTCCTGAAATGGTAGTGGAGTTTATGATTATTATAGATATTGTAGTGGTGGACGACGTTGTATTGAACGCGGTAGAATTGCTTGATTCGTTGTAGCCGGAATTGCTGGTAATGGTGTTCGTCCCGGATTGCGACCCTCCTGGCCTACCGGGGCGAGCCGCTATTAACAGCAGAGCGGCTATGGCTACCACCAATATAACAATTCCGACAATTATCAGCTTATTGTCAGCCGTCAAATCACTATGTTGAATACGCAGGCAAACAATAAAAAGCGCATATGATGAGGGAGTGCCATATTGCATCTTTTGTAAGCACCGGCGCCATTTGCAGCACAAGGATTTATATATTCTAACAATATAACTCAGTTATATAGTGTTTTAATGACATCCGTTGAGGCAAGGGCATCAGACAGTGTCGTCGTCGACGAAGACGAGTACAGGAGAACCTACGGTTTCAACGACAACTTCGAATACAAGTTCAAGACAAAGAAAGGGCTCTCGGAGGAAATAGTCAGGGAGATATCCGCAATGAAGGGCGAGCCGGAATGGATGCTTGAAAAGAGGCTCACGGGCTACAAGCAGTTTTTAGGCAAGCCCACGCCCCAATGGGGGGGAAATCTTAATGAGATAGACTATGACGACATATATTACTACCTTAAGCCAACAGACAAGAAAGGCAATACGTGGGAGTCCGTTCCCGACGAGATAAAAAAGACGTTCGACAAGCTCGGAATCCCTGAAGCTGAAAGGAAATTCTTCGCCGGTGCCGAGGCACAGTATGACTCGGAGGTCGTGTACTCCCACATAAAAGAGGATTTGGCAAAGGAGGGGGTCGTATTCATAAGCACCGATGAGGCGGTAAAGAAATACCCGGAATTGATGAAGAAGTACTTTGGCATGGTAATTCCACCCACGGACAACAAGTTCGCCGCGCTCAATACCGCAGTATGGTCAGGCGGCAGCTTCATCTATGTCCCTAAGGGGGTAAAGCTCAAGATGCCTCTGCAGGCCTACTTCAGGATAAACGCCGAGAAGGCAGGGCAGTTCGAACGCACATTGATAATAGCGGACGAGGGCGCAGACGTTACTTACATAGAGGGATGCACAGCACCCATATACATGAGCTCTTCCCTACATTCAGCCGTGGTCGAGCTGGTCGCCCACAAGGACGCGCACATAAGGTATGTCACCATACAAAACTGGTCAAAGAACGTTTACAATCTCGTGACTCAGAGAGCATTTGCATACGAGAACGCCAGGGTTGAATGGATAGACGGAAACATAGGCAGCAAGCTGAACATGAAATACCCAAGCGTATTCCTCAAAGAGAGGGGCGCAAGGGGAGAGATAATGTCCATAGCTGTTGCAGGACCCAAGCAGGTGCAGGATTCGGGAGGCAAGATATACCACCTTGCACCTGACACGACGTCCCAGATAATATCGAAGAGCGTTTCATCAGGGGATGGGGTCACAACATACAGGGGCTTGCTCCACATAGGGAAAAATGCATCCAACGTTAAGTCCTCTGTGCGCTGCGATGCCCTGCTGCTTGATGGCGATTCAAAGACGAACACCTATCCATACATGGAGGTGCAGAGAGATGACGCCACCATAATGCATGAGGCAAGCACGGGCAAGGTTGGGGAGGATGAACTGTTCTACCTCATGTCAAGAGGACTCTCGGAGGAGGACGCGCTTACGACG
Organism: Microcaldota archaeon; assembly: GCA_964433165.1. GTDB lineage: Archaea > Micrarchaeota > Micrarchaeia > Micrarchaeales > Micrarchaeaceae > UBA12276. The sequence goes on along the minus strand of CAYSQH010000002.1, from coordinate 17,621 downwards.
ATAGTTCTGGGATTCCTGGACCCGCTGGCGAAGGCGTTGCCGCTGGAATATTCGCTGGAGCTCAGGAGGCTGATAAAGCTGGACATGTCTAATTCGGTAGGATGACTCAGTTGATTCCATTGCAGAGCTACGAAAAGTTTGTCGAAGAGGCCAAAGCGAACTACGGCAAGCTTCCGCAGGAGACCAGCGAGCTGTACAAGAGGCACTACATACCTATACGACAGGACCTCATTGCGCTTCCTGAATTGCCCAGCAAGTTCTCCGTGGCGGATTTCGGAGTAAAGTTCGATGCCGTACTTTCAACCGGGCGCAGCACTGTGGCAGACAGCGGGCACATCCGCATAATCAGCATGGAGGAGGCTATCTCATCGGACAAGTACGCTAAATTCCACAATAGCATTGATGACAAGTATGTTGCATACATAAATGCTTGCGCGAAGGATGCGGTGATAATAGACGTGCCGGACAACGAGACAGTGCGACTTAACATAATAGCGGAGGCTGGGGGACCGCTGAACTACAGGATGTTTGCAAGGGTAGGGAACAATGCAAATCTCACGCTGCTCACATATTTTGCTTCGGAGGCGGAGGGTGCGAGCGCATTGGGTACGATAAGTGACATAAGCATAGGCGACGATGCCAATGTCGAAATAAACTCCATACATAATGAGGGTAGCGGCACCGTAGGGATAGGCTTCTGCAAGAACAGCATTGGCAGCAGGTCGCACCTGAAGCTCAACTCACTTTACAATGGGGCAGCGCACACAAGGATAAGAAACTTCATAAGTGCCAGCGGAAATGAAAGCAAGGTGGATGTCAATGAAATGGTTTTCGGCTCATCGTCGCAGAAGTTCGACATAAACACTTTCATAGTAAACGGTGCCCCGCGTTCGAGCGCCAGCCTAGAATCCAAGGCGGCCCTTAAGGAAATGTCGTTCTGCATACTGAAGGGCTTCGCCAAGATAAACAAGGGTGCAAGCAAGTCAAGATCGTATGTGCATGAACGCGGGATACTGCTAGACAAGGATGCGAAGGTTGACGGCCTTCCGGACATGTCCGTTGATGAGAACGATGTAAGGGCAACGCATTCATCGGCCACGGCGCCAATAGATCCGGAGGTTGTTTTTTACCTCATGGCCAAGGGGATAACGGAGGCGGAAGTGAAATCGCTCATAGTGGCAGGCTTTTTCGTTGAAAGCCTTTCTAGGATACATGATAGCATTATGAAGGAGATATCTATGTCTCTCATAAGCGAGAAACTGGAGAATGGCTCTTTCGGAGGCGTGCCGCGCATGAACATACGCAATCTATGGGGCTCTGCCGCGGCAGAGCAGGATCGCGAGAGCATGTTTAGGGGGCATTACAAATACAGGAACGTGAAATGATGGCCGAATTCACCGATTACGAGCGGGTTTCCAAGCGCTTCATGCCAGCATTGAGGCTCAATGCGGCGAGGATGATGGTCGGGAAGTACGGGATTAAGCAGAGTGAGGCCGCGGCGATGCTGGGCATTACACAGGCGGCGATAAGCAAGTACCTGAATAGCGGCGAGGGCAAGCATAGCAACGTTAGGATAAGCAAAAAATCCCTTGAGGAGTTCATAGGCCACATGATGGCGAAAAGGGACATCGACGGACAGAGGGTCGTCTGTGGCATGTGCCAGAGGAACAAGAAGTTCGACTGCGGTTTAATGGTTAAGTAGGTGTTTTTTTGATTCTGGAGATAAAGGATCTGCACGTGAATGTTGAGGGCAAGGAGATACTGAAGGGGGTCAGCCTTAAGATGAAGGACGATGAGGTCCATGTAGTCATGGGGCCTAACGGCTCTGGAAAGAGCACGCTCGCAAAGACCATAATGGGCCACCCAAAGTCGAGCGTGACCTCCGGTGACATACTCGTCGATGGGGAAAGCATAATAGGGCTAAGCACCGACAAGAGGGCCAAGCTTGGATTGTTCATGCAGTTCCAGAATCCTGTTGAGGTAGAGGGCGTGGGATTCATAAACTTCCTGCACCTTGCAAAGCAGGCAACTGTGGGCAGCACCGTAAACACCAAGGATTTCATGACTGACGTGAAGAATAACATAGGCGAACTGAAGATGGGAGAAGACTTCCTGGGCAGGTCGCTCAACCAAGGATTCTCAGGAGGGGAGAAGAAGAAGGCAGAGATACTCCAGCTGTCCGTGCTGAGGCCGAAGATAGCGATACTCGATGAACCCGATTCTGGGCTTGACATAGACGCGATAAGGATAGTCTCCAAGTCCGTAAACGGGATAAGGGAGGCTACGAAGGCCAGCCTCCTCATAATAACGCACTACAAAAGGATTCTCTCATACATCAAGCCAGAGTACGTGCACGTTATGGTCGGTGGCAGGATAGTGGCAAACGGGGGGCACGAGCTCGTGGAGAAGCTCGAGAAGGAAGGATACGACTCATATGTAAGGTAAGTGAATGCAGGACAGCAGATACGATGTTGAGGCCGTACGCAGGGACTTTCCCATACTAGGAACCAGGATGAATGGGAAGCCGCTGGTGTACCTCGACAGCGCCGCCACATCGCAGAAGCCCGTGCAGGTCCTCAAGGCAATGGACGATTATTACAGGGAGTATAACGCAAACATACACAGGGGAATATACAGGATCGCGGAGGAGGCCACTGAGAGGTACATAGATTCCAAGAACAAGGTGGCCAGATTCATAAACGCGCAAACCATGCACGAGATAATATACGTGAGGAATGCCACCGAAGCGATAAACCTTGCCGCTCTCACATGGGGCAACGCCAATGTAAACAAGGGGGACCATATCGCCGTATCGGAAATGGAGCACCACAGCAATCTTGTCCCGTGGATGCTGCTCGCAAAGAGGAAGGGAGCGGCGCTCGACTACGTAAAGCTCGATTCCAAGAAGGAGCAAATAGACATGCAGTCGTTTGACGCAATATTGGAGCACAATCCCAAGCTTGTTGCAGTATCCCATGAGTCCAACGTGCTTGGAACAATAAACGAGGTAAAGGAGATATCCAGAAGGGCGCACAAGGCCGGGGCGCTCGTGCTTGTCGATGGGGCGCAGTCCGCTCCGCACATGCCAGTTGATGTCAGAGACATAGATGCGGATTTCTTCGCGTTCTCCGCACACAAGATGTTGGGACCGACAGGAATAGGCGCATTGTACGGCAAGCGGGAATTGCTTGAATCGATGGAGCCGTTGAATTCCGGCGGAGACATGATAAAGAGCGTCGAGTATGATTCATACACATGGAATGAGCTGCCGTGGAAATTCGAGGCAGGTACGTCAGACATCGCAGGCGGCATAGGTTTCGGGGCTGCAATAGACTACCTTGATTCGATAGGCATGGCTAAGATAAGAAGCCATGAGCTGGAGCTAACGTTCCATGCAATGAAGGAAATGGAGGGGATCAGGGGAATAACCGTCTATGGCCCTTCAGATGCCGGGAAGCGAGGAGGCGTGGTCTCCTTTTCCATGGATGATGTGCATCCGCACGATGTTGCGCAGGTGTTTGACAGCGAAGGTATAGCGATAAGGGCAGGGCATCACTGCGCCATGCCCTTGGTAAGGCAGAGGCTAGGAGTGCCTGCGCTCTCGAGGATGAGTTTCTACCTTTACAATACCAAAGAGGAGGTAGACTTTGCAGTAGGGGCTATAGGCAAGGTGAAGAAGGTATTCAATAAGGGTGAATGATTTGCCAATAGACATGTATGCCGAAGAGATAATATCCCATTACGAGCATCCTCACAACAAGGGCACCATAGACAATCCGAGCGTAAAGCTGCACGAGGAGAACCCGACATGCGGGGATGAGATAACGATTTACATATCAGTATCAGAAGACAGGGTAAACGATGTTAAGTTCAGCGGGACCGGATGCGCGATCAGCATGGCCTCCGCAAGCATGCTAACGGACATGATAAAAGGGAAGAGAGTGGATGAAATAGAGCGCATGGGCGGCAGCGATGTCATAGAGATGCTGGGGATAGATCCTGGACCAGCAAGACTCAAGTGTGCAACGCTTTCACTTAAGACCGCAAAGGAGGCATTGTTCATGTACCAGCACAAGACCGTGGACAACGACACGAAGGGCATGTAACTTTCATTCGAGCTTTATCTCGATTCGTTTCCTGCGAGCGCCCTTGCTCTCAAAGTTAGATAACGCGATTTTACCTATTTCTTTCGTGTTTGATACGTGGGTGCCCCCATCCAGCTGCATGTCGAGGTCGGATATTTTGATAACCCTTATTACCTCGATGTGCTTCAGCAGCTCCCTTCCTGGCTCGGTCCGGGCAAGGTTCGGCGCGGCAAGCGCTTCCTCTTTCGTAAGCACCCTGGCAATGACCTCATGGCCCTCATCTATGAACGACTGCGCGAGCCCTACCAGCTGCTGCGCCCGGTCCCTGCTGAAATCCTGAAGATCGAAGTCTATTCTTGCCCTGTCGGCGTATATCTGCCCGCCGGTTATCGCGCCAGGAGCTGCATTGAATGCCTTCCCGGCGGCGGAAGCCTCGAGTATCCCATCAAGCACATGAAGCGCGGTATGGTAACGCATGTGCGCATATCGCCTCCCCCAGTCTATCTCAAGATAGACAGAGTCGCCCACGTGTGCATCAATCGCTCTGTCTGACATGTGAACCACATCATCGCCATTCTTTCTGACATCAATTATAGGATACCTCCCGCCATTGATTGTTATGGAGCCATGGTCGCACGGCTGCCCTCCTCCAGTAGGGTAGAATATTGTGCCGTCAAGCATTATCTTTTGGCCATCAACCGAAACTACCTTCGCGTCGAACTCACGCTTGTATGCGTCATCCCAGTAGATTTTCTGTGTCATGAAATACACTGCAGATTTAGATTGGGATTGAATTAGTTTAAATAAATTCTTGCGTGCGCAAATGAATGGTGCATCATCCTCGCCGCTTGCATAGCCCTTCATCAGGTAATCAAACACAAGACATGGCAATATAATTACGAGGAAGATCGCTGCAAGTGCTTCCAGCAATGCTTTCTACTGAAAGAGGAGAAAAGGCCTTGTTTAGTCTTGTAGGTCTTGAAGTCCTTTGAAACATTATTTACACTTATCGCGATTTTTGCATCGTACCAAATCCTGGCGTTAGAATAGCCCCGACCGGATTCGAACCGATGTAAACGGGTCCAAAGCCCGCTATCCTTGGCCACTAGATGACGGGGCTGCATTATTATTCTTGTGCCATGGTTAATTAATCACCGCGCTTCGAACATCGATCTCACTATGAGGGACAGGTGCCTCTGCTCAGTGAGTCGCCTTAACCCATACCCGACCCAGTCAGCACCGAATGGCACGTACATATTCATGTCAAGGCCAGACCCTGCTAGGCGCATTGCATACGTATTCCTTATCCCGTTGAGCATTGCAAATGATACCTTCTTCCTTGCATGTTTGTTCTCCAGTATTGCCTCGTTTATTATCCTGGAATCGTGCGTCGCTATCATGAAGCGGCGGGATTTCTCGAATAGCATTCGCATTATCCGCATGTAGTTCATGTCAGTTTCATGACGGGAGCTGTAGCGCAACTCCGGCCTTGTAGAATAGGCGCCTTTCACAAGTCGTATCGCGGCCCCCCGGCGCACCAGCTCGACTGAATCGGCCATGCTGCGCCTTAGGTATGCCTGTATGCATATGCCAGTGTTCCCCTGCCTTATGCAATCCATGTACAGGGCTATGGTTCCGTCAACGGTATCAGACGACTCCATGTCCAGCCATACGAATATGCCATTCCTTTTTGCCTCTCTCACAATCCTCGAGTAGTTGGAGCGCATCAGCCTTCGATTGATCCGCATGCCTATCTGTGTAGGCTTTATAGAAAGCGCAGCTCTCATGTGCCGTTTCCTGAACTCGGGTATCAGATGTAAGTATGTTTCAATCGCCTCTGCGACTTTCTGCCTGTCCTTTAACTCCTCGCCCAGGTAGTTGACGATGGTGCTTATTTTCTTTGAGTTAAGGAATGAGGTCCGGTCCAGCGCGTCCTTAGAGTAGTACCCAGCAATCCATCTTCCGGCAACCGCCTTCTCTATCGAGGCGCTTATGTTCACTTTATCCCCCTTTTGGAAAGCTGACCCACAAGGGCTTTATACCCTGTAAACCGTATCGCATCGATGCCGACGGCCCTCGCCCCCTTGGTATTCCTTCCCATGTTGTCTATGAAAAGCGCTTCTTGAGGGCTGAACCCCATGCGCTTGAGCACCAGTCGGTATATTCTCGAGTCCGGTTTTGCTATACCAAAGTAGCACGACGCGAATATCCTTTTGCACCTCACCTTTTCAAGATATTCCCTCATCTTCATCTGGTGCCTGCTCCTGCTTACGTTGGTGAGTATTGCAATGGTGTACCTTGAAGATAGGCGCCCCATTAAGGCAACGACATCCTTGTTTACGGAATTCAGCGCAGGGAATGCGGCATCCCATTCCAGGGAGCTTTCAGACACCCTGAATTCTTTTGACATCTTATGAAGCATGTCCTTCAGCGTCATTCGGCCAACTTCTAGCCTGTCCAGCATCGGCAATAGGGATGCCTGGAACCTGCCGGCATTCACGCCCAGCTTCCTGGAGATGTACTTCACGTACTTCCTCTCATCAAATGTGTCTATTACTCCGCCGACATCGAAGATTATGAGTTTTATGCGGGCCATCGCATAGCAGAATAGCTGACTGTCTTTATATTTATTCTGCACATTCCATATGGTGCACATGGGTACTATTGTGATAGGGATAGGCGGCAACGCCCTAATGAGACCGTCGGGCGGGCAGGCGATGGCCGAAGAGATAAGGAACATAAATATGGTAGCAGACAGCATAGCGCTGATGTGCAAAAATGGCAATGACAAGGTAATCATAACCCATGGCAACGGCACACAGGTGGGGGATGAGCTTGAGAGGAACGAACATGCAAGGAAATACGTCCCGGAACTGCCGGTGCACCTCCTGACGGCAGAAACGCAGGCCACGATAGGCTCAGTCATCGCGACGGCATTGAGGAACAGGATGCGTGTGCGCAGGATTGACAGGGACATAGAGGTGGTCCTGGCCCACGTATTGGTAGACGGGAATGACAATGCATTCAAAAGGCCGACGAAGCAAATAGGGAGACTGTACAGTGCTGCAGAGCTCCGAAAGGAGCGGGGGATTGACAGGTTCGATTACGTAAAATTAGGCGGCATGTACAGGAAGGTGATCGCATCCCCAAAGCCAAAGGCAGTGCTGGAAGCTAATGCAATAGCCGAGGCGGCAAAGCATTCTCTCGTAATAACATGCGGAGGTGGGGGCATACCCATGGCAATGAGAAACGGCAGGATCAATGGGATAAGTGCTGTAATAGACAAGGATAGGACTACGGGCCTGCTTGCTAGTTCACTCAATGCTGAGAGGATGGTGATACTTACAAATGCTGAATACGTGTATGATGGTTACCCAAGTAAGGAGAAACCGGTAAAGAACATCAAGGCGTCTGCGTTAAGGAAAATGCTCGGCAAATTTGAGGAGGGAACAATGCGGCCCAAGCTGGAGTCATGCGTAGATTTCATAGAAAAAGGAGGAAAAGAGGCGTACATAGGGGATATTCTCATGCTCGAACGCATCCTGTCGGGAAGGTCCGGCACGAGGGTGTACTAGTTTTATGTCCTTAGCCTCAGGGCGTTGCCGTTCTGCTTCATGCTGCCAAGGTCTTTTGAGAACACCCCAGCTATATCGATCATGCTCGACGGATTCTCCAGGAACTTGGCGTTGTTCGGCAATACCTCTGATACAAGTTTTACCGCTGCGACTTCCCTGCCAGCATCGATGTACCTCTTGGTTAAATCGTTTATCCTGTCAACTACCAGCCTAGTCAGTGGCTCGTTGGGCTTGTGCAATGCCATGTGGGACATTATCGTTTCCACTCCTGAAAGGAATTCGGTCGCGTTGGATCCGTTCTCGAACGCATTGGCAGTCTCTAGGGTCTTGATTAGCGTGCTCATCTCTGGTCTTACGGCCTGTGGCTTCTTGTTGAGAAGTTCCTTCGTGGCACTGTGTGCGTCTTCAGAGTATTTTCCATTGCCCAGCAGCTTGAGAGTTATCCCCATTATTGCAGTAGATGCCTTTTTTAGGTCATTGTTGTTCAGTTTCTCCATAAGGGGCCCAAGATGACGCATAACGGGCTCATCGTGCATTTTTGGGAGCAGCGACTTAAGCGTGAGAACATTTTCGTCGCTGCACAGTATTGACTCCCTCGATGCCGCTGTGCCTTCAGCATTTGTCTTTCCATTTCCTCTTGCTATGTGGATTGTTGCCATTTTTACCATCGGTAATTCCAAACTTTTTCAAAGAAATTTATATAGTATATAATATAATAAATTATCCCATTGCAACGTTGACAAAACATATTAAGTTGTATTGTGGAGTATTACCGGTTTTATGGCAGGTGAATTCGATTGGGAGCTGCATCCCGAGCTTGACATGCTCGTGAAGGAAAAGGTGTCGGGGTTCCTGAAGCGTAATGCGTTCGCCATGGGACTTTCTTCCAGGATGCTAGACTCTACGAGCACCAGGTTCATAGACTGGATAGACCACATCGTTTTGCCTGCAGGTACGGACCCTAAAAGCCTTGTAGCGCTTGGGTTGTCCGAGATCCCTGGTGTTGACAGACCAGCGGGTACAACGGTATTCAGGCATACGGACTCATACCTTTTCCCTATACTCATAGGGGATGGTAATATCACTGAAATTGCGATAAAGCCAGAGAGCATTGACGACCTGTCCAGGGCGCTGAATGCGAATCTCAAGATAAATGGTACTCCTTTAGCGCCGCTCAGGAAGGCAACGGTTAATTCCGATGGAGATACCGTGCTCTCCGCCGTAGAAAGGCGGGGTTATAACGGATTTGTTGTGAAGGAATCTAATGATAACAAGGAGTATACCGCTGCACTCTTGGGGTTCCGCTCCAGAAAAAGGGACTTCGATACTGACAAGGAGGGAATGGATTACACAGAGAATCTGATAAAGGGCATGCTGGACAGGCTTAGCAATGGAAGGGTTTCCGATGCGTTCTTCAGGGCTGAGAGGGAGTACTGGGAGAGCCGCAATAGCGCGGGACGCGCGCAGAAGGCACGACAGGATTCCATAGGATTGGGATGGGGCAACCACGACCACCATACGTACAGGTCCTCAAGGGAGAACTTCAACAGGATGATACGCATATTCGAGGTGATGGGATACTGGTGCAGGGAAAAATACTACGCCGGGGAGAAGGCAGGATGGGGAGCACAGATACTCGAGCACCCGGTATGCAACATAGTGGTATTCACCGACGTGGACCTCAACCCTGATGAAACCGCGGTAGACTTCGCGCATGTGCCGTTCTCCGAGAAGGAGGAAAAGCTTGGGACCGTAGGCCTATGGGTTGGCTTACATGGGGAAAGCATACTTCAGGCAGGGATGCACCACCTTGAGGCAAGGTTCGTTTTCGACAAGCTGGGAAAGGACCTGGAGCCTCTAGGCGTCCCGATAATGCCACCGTTCTCGTATTTCGACTTCCTAAAACAGGCGTTCACAAAAGGGGAGATGTGGCCAGTGGACCGGAGAAGGCTCGATGCGCTCCTGGAATCCGAATACATAACCAAGGGGCAATATGACCAGTTCCTTTCCGGAGGAGCATTGGGAAGCCACATGGAGAACCTTGAGAGGGACCAGGGATTCAAGGGTTTCAACAGGAGCTCGGTAACTAAGATAATACTCGAGACAGACCCAAGAAAGCACCAGTTCACAGGTGCATAGGCCAATCGAAAATCTTCCCCCTGTTCATTATCCCATTGGGGTCGAATGCCTTCTTTATCCCCTGCATTACCCGTATCGAGTGTTCGGAATCTCTGCTTTTCAGCTCCGAGATGAGTAGATGCTTCTTGGCAATGCCTATCCCATGCTCCCCGGATATGCTTCCACCGCCGGATATCGCTATGCGGCCAAACTCCTCCTGGAGCCTGTCCAAGATTTCTTTCTCGGTCCCCGGATCGGCGATCATATTTGCATGCACGTTGCCGTCCCCTATGTGGCCGAACAGCGCGGCCTCAATCCCACTGCGACGAAGTGCCTTTTCCATCCTGTACAAAGCAGTAGGCAGTATTGACAAAGGAACGACTATGTCCGCAATTATCACTGACTTTCCCTCGGACTCCGCCCTCTTGAGCGTGGCGTCAAACAGGTGCTTCCGTGCATTGAGCATTGTCCCCATTTCCTTTTTCGACTTTGATACGGTTACGGATTCAGCGCCGAATTTGCGCAGTGCCTTCTCCGCGGAGGACAACAGATGCTGCATCGATTTCCTACCCCCTGCCAGGTCCATTAGTACAGAATACTTTGCCCCTGAAGGGAATTCCGCCCCCATGTACTTGCGCATAAGCATCAATGACGTTGCATCCATGAATTCTGAGCTTAGCGGGATTATACCCTTGCGTTTTACCGCACCAACTGCCGAGGCGGCGGAACTTATCGTGGGATAATACGATACTATGCGTCCCGTTGCCTCAGGCTTGGGCCATATCTTGAGCACCGCTTTCGTTATTATCCCTAGGGTGCCTTCGCTGCCGACCATTATTGCGGTGAGGTCATAGCCTATAGACCGCTTGGTCGTCCTCCCACCGGTGCGTATTATACTGCCATTAGCAAGCACCACCTCGAGGCCTAGGACCCATTCCTTGGTGCTCCCATACATTATCGCACGGAGGCCGCCAGCATTGGTGGATATCGTTCCCCCGACTGTCGCGAAGGCGGAGCTCGCAGGGTCGGGAGGGTAGAAGTACCCGTATCCTGACAGGTGCCTGTTCAGGCTATCGAGCGTGGCCCCGGGTTCTACCACGACGTACTCATCCTCTATGTGCGTCTCAAGTATCCGCGCCATCCTAGACATGTCAAGCACTACGGAGTTGCGCACGGGTATTGATGCGCCGGTGAGCGATGAGCCCCCTCCCCTGGCGACTATTACAGTATTGGATGCATTGCATACTCTTGCCACGGCCGACACGTCTTTAGGGCTTGCCGGAAAGACCACTGCGAGCGGCCTTACACCCGGAAGATAGGATTCATCCCTTGAGTATGCACTCGAGACGCTAGGCCGCATGACCTTCCTCCGGCCTATCAGCGCACCAATCCTATCAGCGACATCCATACACTAGGGTTGTCTGGAAAACTTTATATCAATTGGCAACGCATTGGGCGCGGCGAAATGCGGCCGTCAGCGTAAACAATTCCCTCAAGGATTCCGCAGGGAGCATGAAGGTAAGAAGCTTCCTTGAGTCCTTGACGGTAACCGATTCATAGTTATCATGCTCCCTGCTCAGCGTAAATCTCGCATTCTGGCGTACGCTGCATTTGTATACCAGAGATATCAGCCAGTCCCTTCCGCCGTTTATCCTGAAGTCGGGAATTGCGGCAAACGCTATCTTCCTGACAGTTATCGCCAGACCTAGCCCTCCCCTTGCATCTTCCAAAATGGTCTGCTTTACGCTATCGCTTCCGATTCTGCCCCTGGGAAGATCCCCGGATGGTCTCTTGCTGGCGGATTTGCTTGACGCATTTCTCAGGAGCAGTATTTTCCCATCGTCACCGCTGATGAGCGCCTTCGCGTCAATGCAGAATTTTTGGTACCCATCACACCACAGGGCTTGGGGTTGCCGAGATTTGAACTCGGATTTGCAGGTTACTTCATGGTTTTCTGCATTCCAGATCCTCATCATCGCGTTACGCTCAAATTACATATAAACATCTGGAGCCTGCCGCGCTGCCAAATTACGCTACAACCCCGCAATTATGATTAGTACGGTCACATTATAATGCGTTTTGCCCGTCATATCTTAAAGAATATGTACACTAGGCCGCTCGCTATGGCTATTATCCCAAGCGCTGCGGTTATGTACTTCATCTTCGACTTTCCCGCTACCTTTATCAGGAAGTCTATCAGGAATATGCTTATCATGGTGGATACCGCTATCGCGACTACGAGTCCTGGCAGGCCAATGCCAGTGAGCGCCGCCTTGACGTTCGACTTCGACACGATTATAGTGAGTCCGAATGCGGCGATTGAGGCGAATATTCCGGTAAGGAAAGATAGGTGGAAGGCCTCGTCGGGTTCTATGCCCATTATGAGCATCGCGCTGGTCGTTATTCCTGACCTGCTCACCCCTGGAAGCGCGGCTATGCCCTGCACTATGCCTACAGCGGCGTAGTCCTTAATCCCCATGTCGTTGAACTTCCTAAGATGGTTGGAAGAGCCGTGGGCACGCTTTGAGTACCCTATCAGCAGCGCATCCACGATCAGTATCGCACCTATCAGTATCATAGGTATGCCTATCGACACACCCTTTATCGAATCGGCAACAAGGTAAAGCGGAGCCCCGATTATCCCGGTAAGTATTATCGTAACCAGCACGTACTTGAACAGCGCCCTGCTGTGATGGTCCTTCGACCCTCGCAGCACCTTTATCAGGTCCACTATGTCCTTCCTGAAGTATATCACTGCAGCGAGTATTGTACCTATCTCCATGAATAGCCCAAAGGTATACGCCTGTTGGAAGTTGAGGTTCAGCAGGTATGTCGATGTTATCAGCACCTGCGTCTTGCTGCTTATCGGGAGCCATTCGGATATGCCCTGCACTATGCCTATCGCTATCGAGTGCAGAATCTGCATTAGGGTGGTCTGCATGTTTTATTTTATGGGTGCAAAGACTTTAAATGTGCCTGATAAGCGTGCTGCGCCAGCATGAATATATATAGTTTTCTTCGGCATAACCTAACATGGCAGCCCTAAAGAAAGAGCACATGGTTTACATTGCGGTCGCGGTCATAATAGTAATCGCGGTTGCAGCATATCTTTCACTAAATTACGGCGGATGCAATGAGTGTGGGAAACAGGTAAGCGGTTCCCAGCTTTCGGAGATGCAGGCCATCGCCAACAATGTGTCGACGGCATCGAAGGTCGGGATGGGCATAGTTGCCACATCCGGGCAAAACAGCAACATGCCGAAGCAGATAAACGACTCCCCGTTGATCATATCAGGGAAGCCTGGTGTGATATACGTCGGAGGAGACTTCTGCCCGTTCTGCGCGGTCACAAGATGGAGCCTCATAATCGCTCTGATGAGGTTCGGGAACTTCACCAGCCTTTCCTACATGCGCTCCAGCTCCAGCGACAGATTCGCAAACACAGCAACGTTCTCGTTTGACAACTATACCTACAGGAGCAGCACCATTGGCCTTTCGGCAACGGAGATATTCAACAGGCAGGGCGCGAACAACACCGCTGCTGACTTCACGCCTATACAGAGGTACCTCTACGGCAGGTACGGGACGGGAATACCGTTCATAGACTTCGGGAACAGGAGCATACAGAGCGGCGCGATAATAAGCCCACAGCTGCTCAGCGGATACAATTGGCAGCAGGTAATATCCAACATGAGCAATCCGAACACGCCTGTCGCACAGGGCGTGATAGGCGGCGCAAACATATTCACCGCATACATATGCATGAGCAATGCCACGATAAATTCGATGGCTAGCGTGTGCAAGGAGGGATATGTAAAGTCGATAGAGTCGCAGATATCTTGACTTAGGTCATGCCGCCGCGGCCATTGCATGCGCAATGGACCTGTTAGAGTCTATTATGTTCGTTGATTCTTCAGCATCCCTGGACAGGTCATAGAGCTCGTCCTTCCTTGCTCCGAAGTGGTGCATGAGCTTCAGGTTGCCGTGGTATACCGCGGTTACCCTCGCATTGTTTCTTGTTTTGGCATGGAGTATCATCCTTGCCTTCTCGGACCTTGGGGACAGCATCCTCAGCAGCTTCTCATCCCATCCCTCACTTATGCCTGTATGCTCGCATATCACGAAGCGCGTGCGCCTCAGGTTCCCGTTAAGCATCTCGTGTTTTCCCGTTGCCAGGTCCATCAGGGCAGTGTTGAGCGACGAGACTGATACTGGGATCCCCACGCTGTCCCTGAAGCGCACCATTTTGCCATTGTTGTAGTTTGCAGCTATGAGCGGAACCCTGGATATCTGCTCGTAGGGGGAAAGAGAGTGGTACAGCTGATTGTGCTCTCCGAATGCCTGGCCGTGGTCGGATGTTATAACCAGCGTCGCATTGTCCAGCATTCCGCTATCCCTGAGCCCGGATATCATTGCTCTTACTGACTTGTCGAGGTACCTTAATCTCCTGAGATACGCCATGTGCAGCTCGTTCATCTTGTAATCGCTCATCTCCTCTATGCCGCTCATGTAGAGCCACTTGTCCTGCACTATGCCTTCCTTCCTGACTGGGTAATTCTCATGCGCCTCTATGCAGTTTATGAACATGAACTGCGGCTTGTAGTTCCTGTTGCGCGAAAGCATACTGAAAAGCGTCCTGTTCGTGTCCCGTACACCCCTATCCAGCTGGTACGTCCCGTCTATCTTGGCGGCGTGTTCGCGCATGGTGCGCCTGAGTCGCATGTATAGCCAGTCCATCTCCCTACTCGGAAGCATCCTCGTAAGCGCATAGCCCGTGTTTATCACGGCGGCGCGCGCCGCCGCCCCCCTATCGGATACGAACCGGAACTTGGATGCAAGCGACCTGTCGTACTTTATGTTTGAATTCATCCACAGGTCATAGATTCTGTCGAACCCCGCCGCAAGGTTGGTATAGCTCGTCAGGAAGGGATTGTTAGAAAGCAGCGTGGTGCCGTATCCCAATCCGGACATCTTCGAGGCCAGAGTGCTTGCACTACTTGGGAGAAACTTCGTTTTCACCATCCACGGATCTATCTTGTATGTGCCGTTCGACAGGAAATCCTGCGAGACCTCCCTTATTTCAGATACCTTCCTGTCGGTGAATATCGACGCGTGGGCAGGGGCCGTCCACGTGCCCGGAGACACCGCGCATTCGTAGTCGGTCGCTCCTCTGGCGATGGCGCTCAGCGTAGCCATGGCCCCAAGGTCCGAGGACCTTAGGGTGTCCAATAGCAGCACTATGATGTTCTTTCCCGGCCGCATACCCTATTACAGATGAGAAACCATATATATACTTAACTATGAAACGGTTTCAGGCACCCTACAAAAATATTTATTACTTAAATGAGCTTGTATGGCGAGAGGATTGAGTCTTTTAAATGGTGTAGTTGTTGGACATATGTGTGCTTAACCCGTTCTTCTACCCTTACAAGGGAGGCACAGAGAAGGTGCTTCTCGAAGTATATAGGAGGCTTGCGAAGAAGCACAACATAACAGTGATAACCTCCGCAGACAGGAGCAGCAACCATTACTCCGTGGAGGAAGTGATGGGCATACGCGTCATAAGGCTGCGTTCATTGCACGAACACATACCTATATTCCCGATGCCATTCCTGTTTTTCGATGGGCTCGTGAAAGAGCTTAGGAAGGTCGACTGCGACATTTACCATATAAACAACAGGTACCAGTTCTTCGAGGATACCGTTAGGACCGTAAAGGGGATGGACCGCAAGCTGGCGCTTACGATACACAATGCCAAACCGAAGAACATAAACCAGCTTACCGACGACATGGGCAGGTTCTACGACTGGCTGTGGGGGAGGAAGCTGATGCATGCGGCCGATGTCATTACCGGGGTTTCGGAATACACCATAAGGAGCACCGTGCCGAGAGTGGACAGGAGCAGGACGCACCTGGTGTATAACGGGGTAGACTGCAACGTCTTTGCGCGCAAATCCGGCAGAGACATAGAGAATACGGAAAGGCACCTTGGATTCAGGTCAGGATCCACTATAGTAACTAACGGGAGGCTGGCCCCGCAGAAGGGCCACGTGTACCTCATCAAGGCAGTGTCAGAGCTTGTCAGTGGGGGGGAGGACCTGAACCTCCTGATAATCGGCGGCGGGCCGTTGAAGAAGCAGCTGACGGAATACGCTTATGGGCTGGGAATGCGCGACAGGTTCAAGACCATATACGGTCTCGACGATATTGGGGTGATGAGGCACTACAATGCTAGCAGCATGTTCGTGCTTCCTTCCCTTTACGAACCTGCGGGGCTTGCGCTTCTAGAGGCGATGGCATGCGAGCTGCCATCGATAGCCTCGAGGACTGGAGGAATACCGGAGATAATGGGCGATGATGGCCTGTATTCGAGGCCAAAAAGCTCTAATAGCATAGTGAAGAAGATAAACTATGTGCTCGACAACAGGGGCAATGCGCTCAAAATGGCAAGGAAGGGGAGGGTGCGCATGATGAAGAGGTTCAACTGGGACAGGATCGCCAAGCAGTACGAGGGCATATTCCTGGATACAATAAGGCGTTGATGTGTCAAAGAGGAAGCGTGATGGCATCGTTCCCTCCATGCCGAAG
This sequence comes from Microcaldota archaeon, assembly GCA_964433165.1. Classification (GTDB taxonomy): domain Archaea; phylum Micrarchaeota; class Micrarchaeia; order Micrarchaeales; family Micrarchaeaceae; genus UBA12276. The sequence continues at coordinate 1,255 of CAYSQH010000002.1, read as the reverse complement.
AGCATGGTCAGAAGGGAGGAATACGTAAGGCTAATACACAGACTGCGTATTTTCGTGGCCATGGGCCTCCTTGCGAGTTTTGGCGTCTTCATCGCGGTTGCGATTTTTGGAGGGTTCTCCAACGTCCTTGGAATCATAGAGCACGCCAATATGGAGCTGTACTCCTTGGCCTTCGTGTGCGTGTTCGCAGGTTATATCGCAAGGTACGGCAAGTGGTCGTACTACATGCGCATACTAGACATAAAGGTCGACCAGTTCAAGAGCTTCCTTATATACCTCTCCTCTTACAGCATGGAATTGACCCCGGGAAGGGTTGGGCACATAATCGCCGCATATACCATGAAGAAGGTAACGAAGATAAAGTTCATGAGCATTGTCCCGATAGTGACGATGGACTTGTTCACCGACTTCCTCGGATTCGCACTTATAGCTGTGGTCACCGCGCTTTACATTGGCAGGTACGTAGGCTATGTCTTCCTTTTCGTCGCTGCGCTGCTGGTGCCTTTCGTAATAGTCATAAATCCATGGATGTTCAATGCCATAAAGTCTAGGAAGAAGAAGGGCAGGATACTCAGGAAGCTCGAGGAGCATGGCAACAGGTACTACGTCTCGCAGAGCAGGCTAAACAGGCCCAGTGTATACATTGGATCCCTCGCGTTCACGATACCTGCAGACATACTCAATTCCCTCGGGTTGTATTTCTCGTTTCTCGCGGTTGGGATAAGGCCTAACCCGGCAGTATCCTTTTTCATATTCTCGACCTCGCAGATATTCGGGATGGCCTCCGCGCTCCCAGGAAGCATAGGGGTCGCGGATGCTACAATAGTGGCGCTTTCCAGGAGTATGCTGGGCATCGGCCCTGCAATAAGCTCCGCCGTGACCATAATGGCAAGGATAGCCACGCTGTGGTTCGGCGTGATACTTGGGATGCTGCTGTTGTTCTATACCATGAGGTACTGGAAGAAGAAGTAGTGCCAGGCGCAGGCTCTGCGCCCTACACGTACGTGAATAATTCAGCCCGAATGGGCTTGCAGCCGGGAATCAGTCCTCAGATTCCTCGTAGTTTTCCCCTGACTCGGAGAATTCGCTGTCCCCTCCGGCGGATCCGCCGCTTCCCTTCTCCACTACGGTTATCTTGCCGAACTTGCCAGAGGAAAGCTGTGGCGTGCCCCTGAACTCGTTAACATACCCGTTTGCGACCTCTATGGTGTCTCCTACGTCAACTGTGTTTATGTCATTGCCCCACAGCGACATG
>CAYSQH010000001.1:73334-81702 GCA_964433165.1 Microcaldota archaeon | reverse complement strand
AAGCTTCTATCAGAATGTAGTGTTAATGGAAGTTTTGTCTTTCGGAACTACTGTTCAGTTTATTATTTTGAAATGGCTTGTCAATTGACACAAAGACACTTCTGCATCTTTACTAAGCTAAGTTTTAAAAGCATTGTGTAGAGTAACAATACTTATGTCCGTTTCGTTATCAGGACATTTGTCCGTTTTGTAATGTATCTGGCATTCTTATTATAAAACCTTTTGTTCCTGTAAATCGATACTGGCGTACTCCAACCGAGTATCTCATGTTTCCTCCAGTTATTGTATTTCTTATCGAATTTCCATAATTCCCTCCTGAAATGTGCCAGGGAATCAAACTCATTCAATGCAATAAGTTCCTTGCCGTAGACGACTTCCTCTAGAGCTCCTCGACCTTTATATCCGCGTCATTTTCGCCTCCCATCATGCTGTCCATGCCAAACCTCATGAGCTCAGCCTGCATCCTCGAGAGAAAAAGCTTCCTTCCAGACATGTCCTTTATTATGTAAGCGCCACTGTCGTCTATCGTCACGATGACGTATTCCTTTCCATTGGTTATCCTGAAGCTCTTGGCCATTCAGGCCTCACATTTTATCGTTTCGCTCTGCTCCTCCCTCTCCGCTATTGCCCCGTCCTCATCGTAGAGGTATGCTGTTATCTTCACCGGGTAGTGGTCCGGAAAGTTGTTCGGGCTGGTATATAGCTTGACCGGCTTCTCTATGGCGCTTCCGGGCTTGAGTATGCCAACCCTGGTGCGCCCTATGTCAAGGTCCTTGTCATGCGCGAGTGAGAGCGGCGGACTTACAGATATGTCGCATTCGCACCAGTAAACCTTTTGCGAGTCCGTTGTGCTCACTCTCATGAACATCGTGGCTTCGTTCCTCCTGTTCGCCTTAAGGCTTTCCGGTTCAAACCTAGTCTCGACATTTGCTATTGGCATGCAATCAACTCAAACCGCGCCGCGCTAAGACATAGGAACATTGGTATAATAAGGTATTTATTTGTTTGAATGAGATACATAATCTCGGTGCTTAACTGGAACTTAACGAATCGGCACTCATAGAAAATGAGCTTACGCTCAGGGATCTGCGCATAACAAAGGAGGTCACGGAAACGAGGAGGGCAGTGGTGCGGTGGCTCGCCCTCTCATTAGGGATAATAAGCCCTGGCGAGTCTAGGCTAGCCGCGGTATCGGTCTTCGACGCTATGCTACACTTTCACTTCGGTGAGAGGAGGGAGGCAACGATACCGGAACTCATGAGCTACATAGCCGAATCATGGGGCGGGATAAACGAGAAGACTCTGAGGTACCATCTCCTGCAGCTCAAGAAAATGAACATAGCCGAGAACTCGAAGGGGCGATATGCGCTCGCCTCCCCTGGAATAGGCGACCGCCACGACCCTGAGAACTGGGTGCACAGCTACATAGATTCGCAGGTCAGGCCTATAAAGGAGAAGCTGACCCTGGCGACCAAGGAGCTCAGGACGAGGCAGGCATAAGGCATGTGTCGGTGTTATACTATGGACAAGAACGAGATTGCAATTTACGCGGTAATAGCGGTTGTCATAATAGCCGCAGTGGCCTTCCTGCTAAGGGGATCATTCGCACAGAGCTACGGCGTGTCCGTAAGGCTGTCTACGTCCGCGCCCGCTGCGCATCTCTACCCGTATCAGTCCACCGAGTACGTAATAAACATAACCAATACTGGAAATAACCGCATAAATGACCTGCTCGTAGGGTTCTACCTCAACGGGCAGGAGCTGTCCGCCAATACTGTGAGCATACCTACGGGGCAGAGCGTGCAGCTCATAAGGAACTATACCTATCTGGGGCCCGGGAGGTACGTATTCCAGGCAGTAGCGGATCCTGGAAGCGTGCTGGACGTCAAGGACAGGAACGCCACTTCATCGTCGGTCTCGATTAACGTTTCCGCGCCAGAGACGCCTAACGTCTACAGCTCAATACCTAACAACAACATAAGGAGCACGCAGAGCTTCACATTCGACGGGACCGGGGCGCTCGGGATATCAACGATAGCCGGGCGCTACGACATAATCCTACTGGACGAGATGCTCGGCCCCTCGAACCAGATAATGGGCAAGGTATTCGAGAACGTGTATCCGTATACTGCCAACGCCTATGGGGCATATGCGCGGTATTCCAACGGTAGCGAGGCGTATGCCGCATGGATGCAGGGAACCCTTACTCCTAAGATGGTAAGGATAATTGTGTCAAGCTTCGGGAAGCGGTTCAGCTACTCTGGATTCGGGACGAACTACTCCAAGATAAGCAACACGACTAGCATATGCACTGTCTACTCTAACGGTTGGACCAAGGTATACAGCTACTACAACGCGACCAACCCTGGAACATGTGCGACCATGGCGAAATCCTCCTATGCTCCATATGAAAGCAACGTCCTTGTCAATGCCGCCTCGGACAACGCACTGAGGCACTACCAGTCCGGGCTATTCTATACGAACAGCATAATACTCGGCTCGTCTCTGAAGTATTCTTCCGGCAACCTGTCCGCAACCAACATATTCGAGATAGACTATGGTATGTTCATATCGACGATAACCCGGTTGAGCTCCCCTAGGAACACCCTGGCATTCTCCAATTCCACATGCTACGGGCTTTCCTATTCTGAGAACGGGGTCAACGTGTGCTCATACATCCTGCAGCCAATTGGCATTGTCAATTCCACATTGCCATACGGTCTCGTCAACTCCACGTACCTTGCGAGCAACTACAGCATCAACATGTACTCGCTGGTGAACAACACCCAACTGCTCGCCGCGCACTACAATGCGGCGAACCTGTTCGGCAGGCTGGGGGTAAATGAGAGCTCGGTGAAGTGGGGTCTGGCATTCAAGAATTCCTGCATGTTCCCCAACTCGTCTATAGGATGCAAATACGTGAACTTCACAATTAACGATACCGCTTATATAAGCCTTATTAACCGCAATACGAAACCGATAAGGCTTAATACCCTCGGGTGTATGGTATCCCCCGGGTTCCCGAACGAGAGCATAAACATGACCATCGGTCCGGGCTCCTCAACGGAGCTGGTGGAACCGTGCAGCCTGCTGGAGGTTCCGATAACCGCTGCGCAGTACGACTTCACGCTGCTGCTCAATTACACGTACCTTAACCAGACGCATGTGGTTGTCGGCGCACTGAACGTCACGAATCCAGGCTATGTCTGAAGGTTCATGAAATCCTTGGATCCCTTTCCCTCCGGGAAGGCCCTGCCGTTCTCTGCCTCGACAGGCAGCCCGGTCTCATTTGCCACACGCTGCAGCTCCGTCATATCGAGAACCCTGCCAAGGAAAAGTTCCACGAAATACTCTTTCCCCATATCTACTTTCCTAATCCTGAAGGTCATCATCTGAAGCATTCCCGACCTCCTTACGCGCAGTTTCACTCCTCCGCTTCTTATTATCTCAAGGGACCTTTCCTCAATCATTGAATCCTATTATATATGCAAAATAATTTAAAAGCGTGGAGTGCTATAGATACGATCAAATGCTACGCATAGCATCACCTGCGATATCGTCATACTTCAACATCGTGCAGGGCATACTCTCGCAACTCATACCCCCGCCGTTCCTGTGGGTTGTATCGTTCCTCGTGGCATTCGTAGTCTTCCTTGTGGCACTTGCGGCAATGTTCAGCATCTTCGCATACGTGTTCGGATGGATAGAGAGGAAGATAATAGCCAGGGCACAGTCCAGGCACGGGCCAACGTATACAGGGCCGTTCGGCTTCTTGCAGAACATGGCGGATCTGGTGAAGCTGATGTCCAAGGAGGAGATAGTCCCTGACAAGGCGGACAAGCCCCTCTACCAGATGGTGCTTCCCTCCATGGTCGCATTGTTCGTGCTCATGCTCGCATTCCTGCCGTTCACCAATGCATTCGTCGGCATAGCGAGCTCCGTAAGCCTGCTCGCGGTATTTGTGCTGCTCTCCTTTTCTCCGATAATTATGTTCCTCGCCGGATGGACGAGCGGCAACAAGTTCGGCTCCATAAGCGCCCAGAGGTCCGTGATGGTTCTCGTGAGCTATGAGATTCCGATGTTCATAGTCGTTGCATCCGTCGCCATGCTTGCCGGGAGCATGAGCCTTACATCAATAGTCAATGCGCAGAGCGGCATATGGTATGCGCTCATGATGCCATTAGGTTTCATAGTGTTCTTCATAGTGATGCTCGCGGAGCTGGAGAGGCCGCCATTCGACCTCAGGGAGGCGGACAACGAGCTGATAGCGGGGTGGCTCACGGACATAAGTGCCCCATACTACGCGCTTTCGCTGTTCCTCGATTACCTGAGGATGTTTGTGGGCACGATAATAATATCGCTCCTCTTCCTGGGAGGGTGGCTCGGCCCATCGTTCGTACCTCCTTTGGCATGGCTCATAGCTAAGGCGGTCATACTGTCAATATTCATAATCGTGGTCAGGGCGACGATGGTGCGCATGAGGATAGACCGGGTCATCAGGACCGGCTGGGAATATCTAACGCCGCTGGCGATGCTGAATCTCCTGCTCACCTTTATAATATTTGTCAGGTAATATAGAAAAGATAGGATGGAATTGAAGAATCCCGTATTGAAGGTATTCTCGCAGGTTGTCACAAAGCCATCCACACTCGAGTACCCGGAAGAGAAGGAGCTTCTGGACGACAACTACAGGGGAATACACAAGCTGGACATGAAGACGTGCATAAGCTGCTCTGCGTGTGCCAGGATATGCCCAAACCAGACGATAACGATGGTGCCTACGGAGACTGAGAAGGGCACCAAGGTAATGCCCGAGATAAACCTTGAGAGGTGCCTGTTCTGTGCCCTGTGCGAGGAGGTCTGTCCTCCAAAGTGCCTCACCCTAGGCAAGGAGTACGACTACGAGAAATACGACCGCAGGGAGCTCATCAAGAGGCCCGAGGAGCTGGAGTAGGTCTACCCATGGCGTACTTGGTATTCTTTATGGCGCTCGCGTTAATAGAGATAGCCTCAGCGATGGCGGTCTACGTGCTCAGAGATCTGCTGCATTCGGTGCTCGCCCTCGCAACATTCTTCACGGTAAATTCCGCCCTGCTGCTGATGCTGGCGCAGCCCATGATCGCGCTGCTCCAACTGTTCATAATGGTAGGCGGCATATCGACGTTCATATTCGTCGGGGTTGCATCGTCCGGCTATTCGAAATTCAGGTCGGAGAACTACAACGTGCTAGGGATAGCGTACATAGCGCTTTTCGCCCTCCTTGCGGTGTCGATAGCGCTGTCGCAGGTGTACGGATCAGCGCACAACGTCCTTTCAACTACGCTGATAGCGCAGTCACTCTCCGGAAACGTCGCGCTGCTTTATTTCGCCGTGCTGCTCTTGTTCGGCGCAGGTTTCGGGTCTATAGTCGTAATGAAAAGGCTTGAGGGTGCAAGGAGATGATGGTTACAAACTTCATGGTGTTGGCATCTGCGATGTTCGCGATAGGCGTTGCCGGCGTGCTCTCGAACCGCAACTTCATAATAATTATGCTCTCAGTGGAGATGGCCATCATATCCAGCACGCTGCTCGCGGTGTCGCTATTCTATTATTCTTCGGGCGGTAACGTGGTGTCGTTCCTAATAGTCATATGGTCGATAGCGTCGGCCGAGGCGATGACGATGATAGTCTTCTACAGGTACATGACTAGGCAGCAGATAAGTCTTGACGTGTCGAAGCTATCCAAGCTGAAGAATTGATGGAAATGAACCCCCTAATCTCCCTGCTGCCCCTTGCGCTTGCTGCGCTCGTCGCACTGCTCGGTAGAAAGGTGGCAAAGGCAATCAAGTACATTGCCCTCGGCGCAAGCCTTGCATCACTGGCCATAATAATCCTGGTGGCGCTCTCGGGAGTGCAGGGCGTGCAGAGCATGAGCTGGTTCTCCATTGGCGGATTCAGCTTCTCCATATCTACCTCCACGCTGCCGCTCAACATGCTGCTGCTCGCGATAGTCGGGGTGATGACCCCTATGATATTCATATACGCGATAGGGTACATGGACGTGCTCTCGGAGCAAAGCAGGTTCTATTTCGAGATGTGCGTCTTCTCTGCCGCCATGATGCTCTTCGCGATGTCCGCGAACTTCATAACAATGTTCATAGGCTGGGAGCTGCTCGGGATCACGAGCTACCTGCTCATAGGATTCTGGTACGTCAGGGAGGGGACCGCCCGCGCCGCAAGAAAGGCGATAACAACGATAATAATCGGGGACGTCATGATGCTCTTCGCGATGTTCCTGATATGGACCACATTCCACACATTCGAATTCGCCGCGATAATACATAATGCGTCCACGCACAGCATGTACATGGAGATAGCCCTTTCGATGATTCTTGTCGCCGCCTTCACCAAATCCGCACAGTTCCCGTTCAGCGAATGGCTCGCCGATGCGATGAAGGGGCCAACTCCGGTATCCGCATTCCTGCATTCGTCGACCATGGTGAAAGCTGGGGTATTCCTGATAGCGGTGCTGCTCCCATTATACGTATCGTACAACATGCTGTACGTGCTGTTGGGCTTCGGAATAGTGACCGCGTTCATAGGGGCGACCAACGCCTTGACCGAGATGCACATAAAGAGGGTCCTCGCCTACTCGACCATAGAGGACCTCGGGTTGATGTTTGTCGCACTGGGAACCGGATCGCTCATAGCCGCGATGATGCTGTTCGTGGTGCAAACATTCTACAAGGCCCTTCTGTTCATGAGTGCCGGCGCGATGATAAAGGCTAACGGCAACGAGGAGGACATGGGCAAGGTTTACAGCTCCCCTTCGTTCCTCAAATTGACGATACCGACGGTTCTTGCAGTCGCCTCCCTTGCTGGGTTGTTCCCGCTCAGTGGGTTCTTCGGCAAGGCAGCCGTCGATGCGTCCGCGGGTGGCAGCATAGCGGTATACGGCGCCCTGCTCATCATAGGCTTCCTAAGCGATATATACATATTCAGGTGGCTGTTCGTGCCGATGCATAGGAGGTCCGACAAGAGGACCGCGTCCGCGCGCGCAAGGTACAAGATGCTACCGGCGGCGCTGATGATTCCTATGTACGTCCTTGCGTTCCTGATAGTCGCGGGCACCGCAGCATACTTCCTGCTTCCTACGTACCTTTCATCTCTGGGCCCGATGAACCTCAACATAGGCATAACGGAGATTGCGGCCTTGTCGACAGCATTCGCCATAGGCCTTGCGATATCGTATGTGATGTTCTACAAGAGGAGGTACTCCTCGATTGAGGAGAGAAGTCCGATATATAGGGTACTCCACAGCAGCTCGGCGGTGAATGCCGCATACCACTGCCTTGCGGCGGCGCTGCTCGCCCTCGCCTCGTGGATGGAATCACTCGATACTTCTGCATATGGCCTGATAAGGGATGGGGGCAAGGGCCTCATTGGCCTGGGGAACAGGATGAGGAAACTTGAGAACGGAAGCGTGAATGTGTATGCCGCTGCATTTGTTATAGGCGTGGCGGCTGTCGGCGCGCTGATAATACTGGTGCTCAAATGATCTCCCTGCTACTTCCTGCATTGCTTGCTATACCGGTAGCTTCACTGGCACTTCTGCTGCTCCTCGGGGAAAGGAAGTCAAGGCCCATCTCGATAGTATCTACCCTGCTAGGCTTCGCCATAGTATCATACATATTCATCGAATCAGTAATTTCCGGCCTGCTGAGCCTCTCCGCGACATACCCGTACATAAGCACCCTAGGGATAAACTTCGGGCTAAGGATAAACCTGATATCGATGGTGCTGCTGCTCATGTCCTCTGCGGTGCTCTTCGCGACGGCGCTTGCCGGAAACCCGGAAAAGGAGAAGGGGAAGGCCAGGAATGCGCTTGTGCTGCTGTTCCAGGCTGCCGCAATGGGCCTATTCATGTCCTCCAACATGTTCCTATTCTTCATATTCTGGGACGTCGGCGTTATAGCGATGTTCTTCATGATAAACCTGCTGGGCTCTGCCAACAGGAAGCAGGCATCTATGCGCTTCATAGTCTATGAGATATTCGCGAGCTCGCTTTTGTTCCTTGGGATAATGCTGCTCTACTTCTATATGCCAGGGCATTCCCTGGATATGTCAAGCATAGCGTTGCATTCCGCGGCCATGCCTGTGCTCGTCCAGGAACTGGTGTTCTTCCTGCTCTTCATCGCTTTCATGGTTAACATGCCGATATTCCCGATGCACTTCTGGCTCCCCGATGCGCACACCGAGGCGCCGACCCAAGGGTCCATGCTGCTCTCCGGGGTGCTGACGAAGTTCGGCGGCTTCGGAATGCTGCTGATATTCTACATGCTTCCGCTGTCGTCCAAATACGCATTCTACGTTGCAGTGCTTGCAGTAA
>CAYSQH010000001.1:0-73324 GCA_964433165.1 Microcaldota archaeon | reverse complement strand
CGTTCTATTCCGTGCTGGTACTTATGAAGCAGACTGACATAAAGCGCATAATAGCCTATTCCACCATAGTAGAGATGAGCGTGATAATGGTTGGGATAGCCGCATCCAACGTCCTTGGGACGTATGGCGCAGTCTATGCGATGCTCTCCCACGGGCTCGCCATAGCCCTCATGTTCCTTGTTGTCGGGTCCCTGAAGCACATATTCGGCGAGAGGAGCATAAACGTGCTCAAGGGTACGGTGGCCTCCTCCGCCTCGACATCGTATTCGTTCCTGATGGGGTCCCTGTCAATGGTGGGATTCCCTCTTACCGCGGGCTTCGTAGCTGACATACTGTTGTTCATAGGCTCCGCCAGCGCCTTCGGGATCGTCGGGCTTCTGCCCCTGGTCGCGCTCATGCTGATGGGGATGTTCATGTACTTCGTGATGGAGCGCATCGTATTCTCCGTAAGGGAGAAATCCAAGCCAGTGGACTTCATAACCGCGGAGCAGAAACTGGGATACGCGATATTCCTTTCCATGATATTCATTTTCGGGGTGCTGCCATTCACCGTGCTGGGTCTTTTGAGGTAATCACATGATACAACAAGTCCTGCAATACCTGCCTGAAATCCTATCGGGGCTCATTGCGTCATTCGCGCTGCTGGGCCTGGTTTCCGCGTATTCCAACAGGAAGAAAGTCCCATTCTGGCTCGGTACCATGTTTCTGGCCGCCATCTCTATACTTTCCGGGTACATGCTAGCCTCCGGCGCTAACGTGCTGCTTCTCGGCGAGGTCCGCATATACGCGTTCTCGATGCTGTTCGTGCTTCTCTTCTCCGTGACGCTGGCGCTGGTCAACACGCTCGCGTACGCATACTCGAAGAACTACCACGAACTGCTGATGCTTATCGGCTTCTCATATGCGGGGATGTGCGTCGTTGCGACCGCATCATCCATGCTAGGGGTGTTCCTGGGCATAGAGGTAGTCGCAATAGTGACGTCGCTGATGCTGCTCTTCGAAGGAAGGCACAGGCTAGAGGCCGCTGCGAAGTTCTTCATACTTAGCTCCATAGCCGCTGCGATGTTCGCATTCGGCGCCGCATTGCTGTTTCAGTACAGCCCGACGCTTTCCTTTAGCGGCATAACATCTGTATGGTCCAACATATTAGGGGCTTCAATGCTGCTCATAGCAGCTGCCCTCGGATTCGAGGCGGCTCTCTTTCCGTTCAACCTGTGGGTGCCTGACGTTTACGAAGGGGCGCCCGGACACCTTACTGCGCTGATATCCGGAATAAACAAGAAAGTGGCATTTGTCGCGATAATAGAGGTATACTTCACAATGTTCGCGATATACAGTCACCAGTTCTCCGAGATATTCATAGTGCTGGCTGTGTTAACGATGTTCTTCGGCAACATCCTGGCGCTTGTGCAGGACAACGTAAAGAGGATGTTCGCATACTCGTCGATATCCCAGGCAGGCTACATACTTGTCGGGATAGCAGCCGCCTCGCAGCTGGGCCTGGAGTCTAGCATTTTCTACATGATAGCGCATGCATTCATGATAATCGCCGCCTTCGCGCTGGTACTGTGGCTGGAATCAAGGAGCATTCGCACAATCGAGGACTATTCCTCCCTCGGGACTAGGAACGCCTTCGCCGCCGCTGCCCTCTCCGTCATAATGCTCTCGTTGGCGGGAATTCCCCCGCTAATCGGCTTCACGGGCAAGTTCCTGCTGTTCTCCAGCGCCATAGGATCAGGAATTGCATGGCTCGCATTCATAGGGATAATCAACAGCTTCATCTCGATATACTATTATGCCAAGGTGATGAGCTCCATGTATTCCGGTAAGCCGTCGGCGCGCATACTCCCAATGGACAGGCATGTCGCCGCGGTGGTGATCTTCGCGCTTGCTGTGATAATAATGTTTGGGGTATACCCGCAGCCTGTCATCTCCGCAGCTTCTATGGCAGTGAGGTCCCTGATGATATGACCCTATTGTACTTCTGACGTCGGGAAACGCACAGCTCAGCAGGGACGTTCCCCCTGAGCAATGCGACTACGTTCTCCATCGCGCTCCTATCCCGCTTTTCAGCCCTCACGAGAAGCGCATCAAGCTTGCCCGCAAGCCGCGCCTTGCCATCGCGGGTTGAATCCACGCGCCAGAACTCGTCGGTACAGTCCCTTATCTTATTGTACCCCGGGCCGCATTCGTTGGCGCTTGGCGTGCAGGCGCACCAGATATACGCCGTACTGTTTGCTGAAGCGTTTCAGCTTCCTTGCATACCTTGAATTGACAAGCAACCCGTTATGCGGCTCTATCACGATCGCCTTCCAGTTAACATACATGTGTGGCAGCCAGAAGCTGGCGTATACCTCTCAATTGCCATGCCCCTGTTGTGCATGTCCACAAGGACCGGCAGCGGTTTGTAGAGCACAAGAAGGTCATTGTGCTTCGACAGAACGTTCCTGAACATGCATTCGTATTTCGACCTCATCCTGGTGCCCTTACCCATTCGTGCGCCCTCATGTATCTCTAAGTATCGCCTCTTTCTCCTCGGGAGTATTGTAGCTTAGCATCAATGGTGCCCTTCTTGGCGTCTGTTCTATGCGCTTAAGCCCCTCTCCCAGGTCCCTTCTGTAGCGTGTCAGCAGTTCATCCTCGTCGTTTCCGCAGGCGTAGCCTACGCGGAGTCTCCTGTAGTAGTACGTTGTCAGCGTCCCCTATCGAGATTGACTATTATTGCGTCCTAGATTTCTCGCAGCTTTATTCCAGGAGCCCCCTTAGGAAGAAGCGCTTTAGCATGAGGCTCGGTCTGTCCATGTCTCCATACGCACCGAAGAAGCTCTCAGCCCCCAGCGCCTTAATTATCCTGATGAGCATTCCCAGGCTGCGCGCACCTATTCCTGAATAGTATTCGTGGATCATGCGGTGAATCGTCAAGTCCGCCCCGTATCTCCTCCTCCATGCCTTGTCATATTCGCGGAGTGGTTTTTCGTTCGCAATTGTCTCTGCCAGCACGTGTGCACATGAGCATCCGAATATTATGCCCCCGCCTGTCGTGGCCTTCACCTGCCCTGCGGCATCGCCGACCAGCGCAATGTTACCCTTTACGGTCTGCCTCCTGCTTCTTATGGGTATGATGCTGGCGTACCTATTAATCTTTTTCGAGCCATCCAGCATGCCTCCAAGCATGCCGCTTTCCGTCAGCATGGAGAATGCCTTGGAGCTGGAGATCCTTGCCGCCCCGCTGGTGCCTATGCCTACTTCCACTCTTCCGTTCGAGTAGGGGCAGTACCATCCGAAGAACCTGTATGCCATGCTGTTGGAGAAGAAGAGCCCCACGGAATTCTCGTCTTCGGGGAAAACGTTCGAGTACTCTGCCTTGTATGTGAGTATGTATTCACGCATCTCCGGGAAAGAGAATGCAGAGGCGACAGTGGAGACCGCCCCGTCCGCGCCTACCAATATATTGCCATCATCAGTAAGCGCAAGCAATTCCTCCCTTCCAATCCTGCGGCCCAGGTTAATCCTGGCCCCTGCATCCTCCGCATTTCTCTTGCATATCTTCGCGAGCATGCCTCTGTCGGCAACGTAGGCCATGGTTCTTCCGGACTTGACCCTGAGCCTTTCCCCGCCGGCATGAACGAAGGCGCCATCCAGCGTATTGAGCATTGATTCCCCTGGTTCTATCCCTACCCTTTCCATGCCGCTTGCTGAGAAGATCCCGGAGGCTCTGGCCGCCCCCTCGGACACATCACTCTTAGAATCGAAGACGTCGACCTCTATCCCGCGCTCTGCGAGGTCTTTTGCGAGGCATAGGCCGACCAGGCCCGCGCCAATTATCGAAACCCTGCCGTTCATATATATGCATAGGAATGCCGTCGAAATCTTATAAAACCATGCCATGATGCCTGTTCTGCGCCCGCTAACATCCCTATATAAAGCTTTCTGGTACAATAATAACGTAAGGTGTTGCTGACGGCAAAGAAAGGCGGCCTCGGCGGGCCGATAAAATCGCCGCCGATAAAGATACAGAACATCGTGGTTAGTGCGGACCTTCATGCTACTATAGACCTGTACGCCCTCTCGAAGGAGGTAAAGGCGGTCGATTATGAGCCTGAGCAATTCCCTGGCGCTATATTCAGGATACAGGAGCCAAAAGCCGTAATAATACTCTTCAAGAACGGGAAGATGATATGCACCGGGACCAGCACTGAGGCGAACATAAAGAAAGTGCTTGACTACGCCTCGAAGGTAATATCAAAATACGTCATATCCCTGAACTCTGACAAGCCGAAGTAATCCGCTAACAGCTGGCTCAGCCTCTCTTCACGCTTCTGAGGATCTTGTCGAACTCCTTGAAAAACCTAGCCCAGGAGTAGTGCTTAACGACCCTTTTCCTGCCTTTCCTCCCCATCGCCTCTGCAATCTTTGGGTTCCCCGCGATCTCCGCCATTGCGTTCCCCATACCATCTATGCTGTCTACAAGCATCCCGGTTTCTCCGTCCTCCACGGTTTCCTTTATGCCGCCTTCCCTTACCCCTATTATCGGCTTGCCGCTGGACATGCCCTCAAGGGGGACCAGACCATAATCCTCGTTCATGGGCGTGTAGAGCACTGCTGTGCAGTTGGCGTACAGCCCCCTAAGCCTTTTCTCATCGGCATCGGTTATAATATCAACGTCCCCAACAGCCTTGGCCAGCGCGGCTACATTCTTGTAGTAATTATGGTAGAACCTGTCCTTTGATACCGCGCCGACAAGCACCAGCCTGTATCCCTTCACCTGCCTCTTGAAGATGCTGAATGCGCGTATCGCGTAGTCCTGCCTCTTGTTCGGGCTTATCCTCGACGGATAAAGGAAATACTTATCGTCGCTGCCGTGCCTGAACTTCTCGTACTCGACGCCGCCCCCAAGCACCGTCGCGTCGGGCCTGTTGTAGTATTTAACGACTCTCGAGCGCGTGTTGTAGCTGTTCGCCACTATCGTCTCTATCCTTTTGGTTACCTTCTGGTCCATGCCGCGCACGACCCTTGCGCCTATTATGTGGACCGGCTTCTGGTGCAGCTTCTTCAATGACAGTCTGTAATGGTAAAGGTCGTATATGTCCCTTAGGGGCGTATGGCAGTACCACAGTACCCTTTCGTTATGGTTGCGTATCCAGTGGCTTGGCGCCATGTGAGGGTTTATCACGTCGTAATCATCCTTCAGCGTTAGATTGTAGAAGGATAAGCCGTAGTTGAGGCCCTGTGCCGCCCGGCCATATGGCAATATCCCATATTTCTTGCCTATTACCTCCACCTCCAGGTCCTTGAAGCCCTCGAAGGTATTTGTTGGGTCGTATTCCGCGGTGTATATCTTTGCCTTGTAGCGCTCCGCGATCTTGAGCAGAACGCGCTCCGCGCCGCCCTTTAGCGTCAGATTCGACTGCGCTATTACAAGCTTCAAGGAACCACCGCAAGAATATATAGATGCGCATCCTATATTTAAATGATAGTAATGGACCTAGGGGAAGGTCTCAGAAAGGCCATAGCGAAGCTTACGCGCGCCACGATAATCGATGCCGCAACCATAAAGGAATTCAATAAGGAGCTGCAGAAGATACTCCTTAGCTCCGACGTTGAGGTAAAGCTAGTGCTAGAGTTCACGAAAGGGATAGAGGATGCAGCGCTCAGAAGCAAGCCGCCGAAGGGCCTGAGCCATAAGGATTACATAACGAACCTTGTTTACGATGGGCTTCTCAGGATGGTCGGCCCGAAATACGTGCCGAAGCTCGCTGTGCACCGGATACTCCTCATGGGCCTGTACGGATCTGGAAAGACAACCATGGCCGCGAAGCTGGCGAAGTTCTACCAGGACAGGGGTCTGAGCGCGGCGGTCGTATGCTGCGACGTCACGAGACCAGCAGCATACAGGCAGCTTGAGACCCTAGCCAGCCAGGCCAATGTGGCATTCTTCGGGATAGAGAACAGCACGGATGCGGCTGACATTGCGAAAAAGGCGTCGGAGAAGTTCAAGGACAAGCAGGTAGTGATATTCGACACTAGCGGCAGGAACGCCCTTGACGACCAGCTGACAACGGAACTGAAAGCGGTAGCGGCGAGCTCCGCTCCTGACGAGAAGATACTCGTGGTCAGTGCTGATGCGGGGCAGATAGCCGGAAGGCAGGCAAGGGAATTCGACAGGAGCGTGAAAATCTCCGGAGTTATAATAACAAAGATGGATGGCTCCGGCAAGGGCGGCGGCGCCCTTTCCGCCGCGGCCGCGGCGCATGCGCAGGTGATGTTCATAGGCACAGGGGAGAAACTGGGCAGCATAGAGCCGTTCGATTCCGACAAATTCATCGGCGGGCTCCTCGGCGTGCCTGACATAAAATCCCTAGTGGAGCACGTCCAGACCGCGATAAAGGAATCCGGCATGAGGCTTGAGGAGCTCGAATCGGACGAGCTGAACTTCGAGACCTTCTATTCGCAGCTCAAGGCGATGGGAAGCATGGGTCCTTTGAAGAACATACTCGGGATGGCCGGCGCGCCTGACGTGCCCAAGGACATGCTTGAACAGGGCGAGGAGAAGCTCAAGAGATACAAGATCATAATATCGTCGATGACGAAAGAGGAACGGAAGAACGAGCGCCTTCTCCACAACCACTCCAGGATATCAAGGATAGCATCTGGGAGCGGGGCAACGGAAAAGGAGGTGAACGGGTTAATATCGGAATTCAACAAGATGAGGAAAATATTCGACACGATGAAGAATGACAGGAGCCTGAGGAGAAGGTTCTCAAAGTTTTGATAAAAAGAAAAAGAAGAAAATGGGAACGATAACGATCGTTCCCAACAATTTGGTCATTACCTTTTCTTCTTTGATACCTTCTTCTTTGTTGTTTTCTTTGTTTTCTTTGCCATTTGTGTCACTTTGCTAATAGCAGTTTAACCAACACTAGTTAAGTATTTAAGAGTGATGTATAATTAAAATCTGCGGCATAAACGTTTGTTTATCTTGATAAAGATTCATTTATGCACGTCATAAGTTTTTGACTTCGAGAAAATGATCAAATGGCCGACAAATCCACGCTTGAAGAAAAGCTTGAGGAACTCAAGGGCGAATACTCGAAGACCAAGTACAACAAGGCGACCAACAAACATCTCGGAATACTGCGAAGGAAAATCGCGGAAATAAAAAAGGACATAATCGCCGCCGGAAAGGGGCAGCGCGGCATCGGATTCTCCGTGAAGAAGACTGGCGACGCGACGGTGGCATTGATGGGATTTCCCAGCGCCGGAAAATCATCGATAATAAACAGGCTTACAAACACGCGCTCCAAGACGGCGATGTATGAATTCACCACAACAACCGTGGTTCCCGGAATGATGATATACAACGATGCGCACGTGCAGATTTTCGACATGCCTGGAATAATAGAAAACGCCCACATAGGCGCCGGAGGCGGCAGGTCTGTAGTGTCTTCCATGAAAGTCGCGGACCTGGTCGTATTCGTGATAGATTCGAAGAAACCGGAGCACCTCGGAATACTCCTAAGCGAACTCAAGTCGCTTCATGTGACGATAAACAAGCCAAGGCCCCGGGCTTTCGTCAGGGAATCCCCGAGCAACATAGGGTTGGTGATAGAGGTTAACAGGTCAGAACTAGACGAGAAGGAGATATCAGAGATAGTCTCCGGGTTCGGGGTGCACAACGCGCGGATAAGGATAGAGGAGCAGATGTCTGCAGATGACCTGATAGATGTGGTGTCCGGAAGGACAAGATACATGCGCGCGATAGTCGCACTGAACAAGATAGACCTGTCGGAAGACTATGCAGGCATCGCGGAGCGCATGAGGGAAAGACACCAGATACAGGTGGTGCCGATAAGCGCAACCTCCGGGACGAACATAGAGCGGCTCAAGAAGTCGATATACGATAATCTCGGGATAATAACGGTATACCTGAAGCCGAAGGAGGAGTCGGTCACCAAGCCCATGATACTGAGGGACGGCTCAACTGTCGGATCTGCAGCGTCTAAGATACATACTGAAATACTCGACAACCTGAAGTGCGCCTACATATCCGGCCCCAGCGCAAAGTTCAGCAGGCAGAGGGTTGGGTCTGAGCACGTGCTCAAAAGCGGTGACATAATAACATTTATTAAGCATTAAGTCCCTCTTTATAGCTGTGACGGGATGGCGATAAAATACTGGGAATTTGAGGATGCACCGCTCAAGGAGAAGCTCAAGGACGTAAAAGTCAAGGACGTTGCAAAGATATTCTTCGATAACGAGACTGAAGCATACAGGTTCGCTACTCTGATACATTCTGTAAAGATCGGAAAGGGTCTGAGGCTCAAGAACGTTCCAAAACACATACCCGTGGCGACCGCAAAACGCTATCTGGACTTCGGAGTGGAGATAGGGCTGCTTAAGCATGAAAATAATACCTACATACTTACCGACAGGTTCTCCAAGCCGTTCAAGAACATGGCGACCTACATAAAGGCATGGATGGACCTTGAGATGGACGAGGATGTGCAGCTGCAGTTCTCCGGAGCTAGGATGGAAAAACAAGGCAAGCGCGGCGGGGTACAGGCCCAGCAGGAACAGCTCCCGAGGGTGTAATCTAATACAGGAGGTGTCATGAGCATGCGGGCGATAATCTATGCCATTGCAGTTGTTGTCATAGCCGTTGCAGTAGCCGCGTTTGCGCTCCATAGCTACAAGCCTCTTGCAGGAGGCAAGATCGATTCCCTGTCGATATCCGGGCACGAGGGGATAGGGTCCCTGATGCAGTACCTTTTATCCACCGGGCCCAGCCAGACAAACGTCTCATATACGGGAGCCATTACCATATCTGCGCCCAATTCGTCCTACGCCACATCTTCGTCTTCAAAGACGTTCCCGGTGCTAATCAATTACGAATCCATAGGAAACGCAAGCAGGATAGGGATAGCCTTCTTGGTGAACGAGACGATAGGGGAGAAATTCGCCGTGGTGTTCATAAACCGGCCAGGGAACGGCACCTACAGCTGCGCTTTTTCCATATCCCCATACGGGAATCAGTCCGCATGCAACAGGCTGTCCTACCAGTACAACTCATCGGGAACGCTGCTCTCAAATGCGCACAGGCTGCTCTCATTGAGCTCGACCTCTGTGAATTTCGTAAGGCAGACCTCCCATAACGGGCTACCGTGCACATTCGTCAACGGCACCGAGAGCCTGAGGCTTAACTCCACTGCATTGTCGGACCTTTCATCCGGCAGTTCTAATATCTCCACAGCCGCGCTCGCAGATTCGCTGCTCAGCGGAATGCAGATAAATGGCGGATTCAATTCGTGCATATCCGACCAGTACCGCGTGCCTCTCAACCTATCCGCACAGACTAATATCCACCTGCCATCCTTTGCCGCAAACCAGACATATACAATAGACACGCTGCTCCTCCTGAACGAGACATCGATAGGCAGGCCGGTGTCCCTGAGCCAGATCGAGACTCTTCCCGCCCCCTTGACCCCAGGTAGCTGAGCAAGATTGCCCATGACCATCAGCGCAATCAGTTTCATATAAATGGGACTTGTTTATGGTTCATTTTGGGGAATAATTATTGGTGGAGCGATGCCCCAAGAAGACATGCGACCAAGCATATAGACCCGCATGTACACTGCAGGGACTGGAAGGAATACAACAAGGCAACGATAAGGGGAAATGGTATTATGATGCGGCTAAGGCAGCTTCTCATGGAGGGGGACGATAGACCGAATATATATCGACTATGTGCCGCACCTGGGAGTGGAAAAGGAATACGATCGCAGCAGACCATCAGATTTCTTCAAGTCCGGTATAAGGAGTTTGGGGAATTGCACGGAGTTCCTGCAAGGGCGATCTGATGAAGGGTTTACGGAATGGCAGATAAAACAGCTGACATATTCCACCATAAAAAAGTTCTCCAGAAGATAACCGAATGATCCGCATCCGGTCTGCGGCAAACGCTCCCGGGCCTGGTGGGATTTGAACCCACGACCTTCAGCTTTCTTCTTTTGTTAGAAGGCTGCCGCTCTATCCAAGCTGAGCTACAGGCCCATATCGTACCGCATGAGTTTCATTCCAGAGTTTGGCTTGAAGAACCTTTTTGCGTTCCTCGTCGTCGCATCCGCAACCTTGGTGAATTCAAGGCCCTTCACGTCAGCTATTATCCTTATCGAGGTCTCGACCGCCTTGGGGGATGCGCCCACGACCGGGGAATCGCTCTCTGCCATTATACTATCTATGGGGATCTCCCTTATAACCTTGCTCCTCCTGCTGGTCTGCAGTGGTGGTATGGAAATCATGCAGCCAAGCCTCTCTATCGCCTTCGCCTGCTGCACGTTGCCCTCGAAGAAGTGTATGTGGGAATTAGCGGCGTCCCTCTCGCCTATCATCTCTATTATGTCGTCGAGAGCACCCCTGGAATGTATGCTGACCGGCAGCCTGAGCTCCTGCGCCAAATCCATGAACCTTCCGAAGACCTCCTTCTGCCGTTCTACGGATACGGTATCCTTCACAACTCCGTAATCGAGCCCGACCTCTCCTATGCCCACTATGCTGCCTCTGTTCTTCCTTGCAAGCTCGATTACCCTGTCGATCTCGGAATTGGGTGCACCAGCGTGCTCTGGATCCACCCCGAGCATCGGGAAGATGTGCTTCCCGTCGGAAATCTCCAGCGCGCGTGTACATGAGTCTAGATTCACGCCGTTAGTTATGATCGTCCTTACCCCTAGGGAGATAGCATCCGACACCTGCCTCTGCTCGTGGATCAGGTCCAGATGGCAGTGGACGTCAGCCATCTCCGTGAGCTGCGCGCTCATCGACTTGTCCGCAAAAACCTGTGCAGTCCTCATTTGATCATTGGGCAAATTGTAAGGAGTTCTAGCGCTTACCCCATGGTCAGCGCCAAACCTTTATAGATTGCTGTTGAAACAATTATTAACAGTTTTGCATTTTGGGTATTCAGATGTCGAGAAAATCAAGATATGGGTCGCAGATAAAGGTGCTGAAGATAACGGTCGCGCTTCTTGCCGTTGCTATTGCAGCCATGGCGCTGTATATAATATACCCCTACGTGTCGCTGGCCATTCGCGGGCAGCCCTTCGGCACCAGATTGACAGGGATAAACGCCCCGCTTCCGCAGCAGGAACTATCTGTGATAAACAATGCGCCGGACAGCAATTTCGAGGCCGCAGGGGAGATGATGCTGAATGTATCCCTTAACGGGGAGCAGGCATACAACGACGCGTATGCCGGCCCGCTGTTTGAGGCATCGCTGGGGCACCCGATGCAGTACAACGCCCTTGTCATAAACGGGAAGCCCAGCGTTATATACGTCGGCGCGATATCATGCATATACTGCGGGGAGAATAGGTGGGCAATGGCGCTCGCGCTATCGAGGTTCGGGACATTCAATAACTTGTATACCGGATACAGCTCCCTGGGCGACGGGGATGTGCCGACGCTCTACTGGGCGCCGCAGAACTACACCACACCATCATCGGCAGGTTTCGGGAACGAATACTCGAGCAACTACATAAACCTATTCACGGCTGAATACGACTCTCCGATAACATCGGGTTTCCAGTTTCCCCAATCAACCAATCCTATAAAATTCTTTGCGGCAAATGCGCCGGACCAGGGATACAGGGCCGCAATGGATTTCATGAACTCTACCGGGAGCTTCCAGGGAACCCCGTTCACATTCTGGGGCAGCTCCCTCAACATAGGCGCGGACGCCGTCGTATTCGGCAACGGGACCTCATATACGTCGTCGCAGAACAAGCTCCCGCTCACATATCTCTCGCACCAGCAGGTATTCAGCCAGCTGAGGAGCTTCAACACGACTTTCGCATACGAGGAGTACGCCGCCGCGGACATATACATAGCTGAGACTTGCGCCGCGCTCCGGGGAAGCAGGCCGTCAGTTTGCTCCATGCCAGCGATAATGCGGATAGAGTCAAAGATGGGGCTGGCATGAGGGCATTGGAAAACGCCAGGAACATATACACGTCGAGGTACGCGCTACTCAATGCGGCATCGTTCGCTGTCTTCTACTATGTGCTTGAGTATGTCCTCTCGGCGCAGCAGCACGGGATACCGATAAGCTCCGTGTCTATATCGATGATATACGCGCTGTCGCTCTCGTCGTCATTCGCCTTCACCGTGTCAATATTCTACATATTCAGGTCCGTGAGGAACGCCTCGAACGTCCCCTCAGCGGGCGCCACCGCGGCGACCGCCGTGGTCGGCGGCATAGTCTCCGGATGCGGATGCCAGGCGGCGATACTGTCTAGCATCATAGCCCCGCTGGCAGGGGCCGGGGAGGCTACGCTGCTAAGCACTGTCGTGTCAGAGAACGCCTCTTTAATCTTTTCTGCTCTTATTATCATGAACATTGTGCTTGGCATATACTATCTTAACAGGTCTTCAGCCCCAGCATGCAAGCCTAAAAGGGGAAAATGGGATATCGATGGCAAAAACAAGAAAAAGGCAAAGGCCCAATAAGGCGCGGGCCGGTGCCTGGTCAAATGCGCCGGGTCGGCGCGGTATAATGGCAGCGGTGCTCTCCGCCCCCGAAAGCTACTCCGAGGCGCTGATAATGCAGATAATTGACGGCAAATCAAAGTTCAAGGTTCCTGAACTGTCGCTTACCTTCGATTATGTGATGTCCTCCCTTACCCCTGGGATGCGCAACCTTTACTACCGCTCAGGTGTCTCATCCGGCAAGGCACTCTACAAGGTGATGGATTCTAGGAAAAGGTACGCGTGGTACGAGGAGAGCGTCTCAGACCTTGTCTCGTTCCTGGAGAGGGCGGGGTTTAAGCAAGTGACCTACAACGTGTTTAGCGACCTCATACAGATAGAGTTTCATGGGATAAGGCCCCCGCGCCTCGGCACCGCGCTCCATGTATTCGAATCCGGGATAATATGTGGATTTCTTTCCGCTGCAAAGAGGCAGCACATGAAAGTGGAGGAGATCCAGTGTTCCGGGAATGGCGCATCATCGTGCAAATTTATAACCACATCCGCCCTACCGCTTTATCTGGAAAGCGACGGGCATTCGGTGCTCGACAGGTTTGTCGAATCGGTGAACCGCAGTGCATCATCGGGCATTCCGAAGACCTCCCCGGCATTCCTCGAGGAGTATTCCGTTCTCTCCTCTTCGGTCATGGTGGAGAAGGAGTATGCGCAGCACATGTGCAGGATAGCGGAATACGCGGGCAATGCGATAGGTGCACGGCTAAGGGAGAACGGGAAAGGCATGCGGAGCATTGGGCGCATATCCGAAATGCTGGGGCTCGGTAACCTGTCGGTAAGGTCTTCCAGGCCGCCTAAAATCGAGGTAAGGTTCGACAGGCTAAGGGCTAAAAAGGAGTTTGTTGATATATCTATCGCCTTCATAGGCGGTATGGTCGGCGGCATATCGGGGAAGAGCGCCGGCGTGACCGCCTCGGGGAGGAGAAACGGAAATTCGTACATAGCGGACATCTCTGCATAGTTGGCATGGGTTCCGCATAAACCCTATTGGTGCTTGCAATTGGCTCTTGAATTCGTAGACAAGATTGAGAGGTTCGTACCCAGCATAAAGGATCCCACCAGGGCTCTCGCCCTCAGGGAGAAGATGTTCTGGACCGGTCTTATAATCGTAGTGTACTTCCTGCTTTACAACATATACGCGATAGGGGTCAACAGCAGCGCGGTGAACCAGCCGTTCCTGCAGCTGATAAGCATAATATTCGCCGCTAAGATAGGCAGCCTTATAACCGTGGGAATAGGCCCGATAGTCCTATCGAGCATAGTCCTGCAGCTGGTCACGGGCTCCGGGCTCATGAATATAGACATGAACGACATGAAGAACAAGGCAAGGATGCAAACGCTCCAGAAGGTTGCCGCGATAGGCATAGCGGTGGTGGAATCGTTCATATTCGCCTATACTGGATACGTTCCGGTTTCGTCTCCGTCGCTGATGGGACTTGTCATCGCGCAGCTTGCCATAGGGGCCATAGTCATAGTCTACCTTGACGAGATGATGACCAAATGGGGCATAACCTCCGGGATAAATATGTTCATCGCCGCAGGGGTATCATACTCAATAGTTGCGGGAACACTCAGCATACTGCTTCCGGAGGCGATAGCTGCAGTGAAAGCCGGCGGTGCCGCAGCCATATCAAATGCGATAATAGCATTCGGCCCGCTCTTCTTCGCCATAGTCGTTTTTCTGGCAAGCATATACGCATACGAGATGAAGGTCGAGCTTCCGCTCACTTTCGAGCAGTTCAGGGGCGTAGGCGGAAGGCTGCCCATACCATTCCTCTATGTCAGCGTATTGCCTGTCATACTCGCGTCCTCGCTTACACTGAGCCTGTCCGTCTGGTTCAGGCTCATAGACAACGTGAAGGGTTCATTCGCCAACCTCGCGCATTTCATAGCATACTATTCGCCGATTACCGTGAACGGCGCAACATCACAGCAGCTTACGGGCGGACTAGTATACCTTATATCGCCGAGCTTCCCGCTGCCGTATTCGGCAAACTACGGGGGCATAGGCGGATACGGCCCTTATTTCACTTACCTGGTGAGCCACACAACCTCGCTGTTCCTTCCGTGGGGAGGGGTGGTGCAGGTGCCCGAATGGATACACATGATAATCTATACCGTAGTGCTAGTCCTCCTCTGTGTGGTATTCGGGAAGTTCTGGGTAGAACTGACAGGGCAGAGCCCCAAGAACCTAGCAGAGCAGCTCGGCGGGATGGGGTGGCAGATACCCGGGTTCAGGAGGGATCCTAGGATAGTGGAGAACGTGCTTAACAAGTACATACCTACGCTTACAGTACTTGGTAGCGTATTCGTAGGTCTGCTAGCCGCCCTGGCGACCCTGACGGGCGCCATAGGGACGGGCATGGGGATTCTGCTTACCGTAGGGATCATATACATGCTATACCAGCAGCTGGAGCAGGAAAGGCTCTACGAAACGTACCCGTTCCTGGAGAAGATAGCGAAATAGGGATACGAGATGCTTTTCGACGAGATCAGGCCCAAGCTTAAGGTGCACAAGGGGGTCTACAAGCCATTACTGGAGGCAAAGATGATGTCCGGGCTCGTCGAGAGGTATGCCCGCGGGAGGGTGCTGGATCTCGGCACCGGAACGGGAATCCAGGGGATAATAGCAGCAATGAAGGGCTGCGATGTGACCTTCTCTGATATAAAGCCTGAGGCCGTGGAGTGCGCACGCGCTAATGCTAATGCCCTAGGATTGGATGGCAGGTTCGTCGTATCGGACATATTCTCAAAGATAAGGGGGAAATACAATCTCATAACGTTCAACATACCATACCTTGCCTCCGATTCAATAGATTCGGGAACGACGGAGCCGAATACGGATGGCGGCATAGGCGGAAGGGAGCTGATAGACCGTTTCCTTGGTTCGTATAAGAAGTATGTGGCCAAGGATCATGATGTCCTGATGTCCGAGAGCTACTGGAACCACTATGAGAACGATGTGAAACGTCTTCATGCGGAGGTCGCCGCAAAAAAGCACTACCCTCTGCTTGGCGATATAGCAATATTAAGATTCAAGTAGCCGGGCAGGGGCTAAACTATAGCTTACCTACCCTATGCTTCTGCGATCTCCTAAGGCGCTTTCTGCGCTTCTTAAGCCATTTCCAGCGCATTCTGCCCTTCTTCTTCCATTTCCTAGGTATGCTTCCCAGAGTAGCACCATATGTTACTGATTCAGAATAACAGCTGACTCAGAATAGTAGTTAATTATTTAACCTCTATGAATAAATAGATAGTGGTGCTGTAAAAATGGCGGGAAAAATAGTGGTCGTTTACATAATTGCGCTCATAGTGATGATACTCGCGGTATACGGGTTTACTGGCTTCAGGTTCCTTGGCATGCACACCACGACCACGACGGTAATCCCGACAACATCCATAACAACGACGGTAGAGCCCACCACTGCTAATTATACGACTCCAATAGTCCCGTGCAACGGATTCAGCCTATCCGGCCCCTTGATTAACGACACCTTTACCGCGAGGTGCGACTGGACCGGAGGCACCTTGGGGCTCTGGGTCGCCGCAGGAATGTCAAAGACCGAGCGGGTAATGATAGCCGGCGCGAACGGAAGGACATACGTGAATCAGACCTCCAGCTACAACTGCACCACATTCTTCCAGAACTTTACCGGCCCAAGCCAAGTATACACTATAACATTCATCACCGGTACCGGGGGTGGCACATGCGGAACCCCTCTCATGAAACTGAACACCACAACCTCCCCTCCGCTGGAGGTGTACGACTACGTGTACAACAGCAGGTTCAGCAACGGGGAGTACACCGGATGGACCGCCTTCGGGCCCGGGTTCGGCAAGGCGCCCCTCAACATAACATACGCCAACTCCAAGCTGTGCTACTCAGGGAACAGATGGTCGAACTACAACGGCACGTACTTCGCTACCACATACAACTGCGGCACCGCCGTGGCGCCGGGCAACCTGACGTCATCGCCATTCCTGGTGAGCCCTAAGGAGCCATTCCTGAACTTCAGGCTCATAAGTCCGCAGAACAACAACCTCTACATTGAGCTGCTGAGGGCGAACTACAGGATATTGAACGGCTCGGACTCCTACGTGAGCAGCACCCCGGTGGAGATAGCATATTTCAACACATACAACCTCACAACGAATCCAAACTCCACATCCAACTTCCAAAACGTGACCGTAACGCTCACGCAGTACGTGAACCAGGCGCTGCAGATAAGGCTGGTTTCCAATCTGACCTCCACGGGCAGCAGCAACTACATGGCTGCAGGGGACTTCGTGCTGTCCGATAGACCGAACCAGGCCCGCGGCGTGATATCGAATATAACCTCCGTCGGCTGATATGTTGCAGATATACAACACGCTCGCGCACAAAAGGCAGGAATTCAGGAGCCTCAGGAAAGGCCATGTAGGGATTTACAGCTGCGGGCCCACGGTCTACAACTACGCCCACATAGGGAACATGAGACCATACATAATCACGGACCTGCTCAAGAGGCTGCTCTCCAGGAACGGGTACTCTGTAATGCACGTGATGAACATAACGGACGTGGGGCATCTTGTAAGCGATGCCAACCTTGGGGAGGACAAGATAAGGCTCAAGGCCAAGCAGGAGCACAGGAGCACGCACGAGGTCGCGGAGTTCTATGCGAAGGAGTTCGTCAAGGACCTTGGGCTCCTGAACATACTGATGCCTGACGTTATGCCAAAGGCCACGGACCACGTGAAGGATATGCTCTCCCTTGTAGATGCCCTGGATAAAAAGGGGTACATATACAGAGTCAGGACCGGGATGTACTACGACACATCCAAGTTCAAGGACTACGGGCAGCTGATGGGTATGACATTCAAGCATCTGAATGATTACCTTATAGCTGGCGCAAGGGTGGAGCGCGCCGCCGGAATAAGGAACACTACGGACTTTGCCGTCTGGAGGTTTGCACCGGACGAAGAGAAGGAGATGATATGGGACTCCGAGTACGGCAGGGGATTCCCCGGATGGCACATAGAGTGCAGCGCGATGAGCATGAGGTACCTGGGAGAGCATTTCGACATACATACTGGCGGAATAGACCATTTGCCGATACACCATACGAATGAGATAGCGCAGAGCGAGGCAGCGACAGGGAAGAGGTTCGTGGACTACTGGCTCCATGTGGAATTCCTCCAAGTGGACGGCAGGAAGATGTCGAAGTCGCTAAACAACGTATACACGCTGCAGGACCTCATAGGCAAGGGATACTCTCCGATGGATTTCAGGTACTTCATACTCTCTGGATACTATAGGAGCCAGCTGAACTTCACCTTTGAGGCGCTGGACAACGCCAGGAACACGCTCAGGGCGATATACTCGTGCATGGGGCGGCTCCATGCAGTAGGGGCAGGAGGCAAAGATGACACCGCGCTCACGAAACGGGTAAAGGAACTGGAGGGCAAGTTCTTTTCGGACCTTGAGAAGGACTTGAATACCCCTATGGCGCTCTCGGCGCTGCACATGATAATAGGAGAGGCCAACAAGGCGCTGGAGGGAGGAATATCAAAGCACGATTCGTCAGAGCTGATATCTGTGCTTTCTGGTATCGACGGCACCCTGGGCCTTGGGATATTGTCGCATTCAGGGGGCGCATCTATACCAAAGGAAGCGATGCGGCTTGTAGAGGAAAGGGAGCGCCTCAGGAAGGGAAGGAAATTCAAGGAGGCGGACTCGGTCAGGAAAAGGCTCAAGGAAGATTACGGGATAGATATAGAGGACACGCCTTCCGGCCCCGTATGGCATGCGTAAGGCGGCGCGGGCTTACTTGTCGTTATCTCCTGTGTCCTTTTCTCCGCTGTCCATCATCTTCTTGCCTATCTCAATTCTGTTCTCTATCTGCCCCTTTATCTTCTCGACGTCCTCAGGCTTAAGCACCTTCTCGAGTATGTACTTCGAATAATCCATGGAGATCTGGGACAGGTCCATGAGGATCGACTGCAGCTCGAATGTCTTGAATGTCATGCTGCCCGTTGGCTTGAGAATCTCTATTCCAGCTGGGGAATATCTGAACGCGACGCCTATTAGCGGTATGAAGCTGTCGAACAGCGCCGTCACTATCGCGCTGGTTATGTAGATTCCATCCTTCTCAAGCGGCTCCTCCACCGAGCCGAAGCAGTACACGACTCCCTTCTCCTTCAGGAGGCGCTCGTTGACCAAGTCGACAAGCAGCGGTTGCAGCTTGTCCTTCTCGCTGTTTTGCATGTCAAAGTACAGCTTGACCAGAACCCCTCCCTTTGCTAGTTTCTCCTCAGTTACCCTGTCTACATCAGATTTTGGCATTCACGTTACCCTTTATTATGCTTATGGCCTCGTCCATCGATACGGTGCTTTCATCCCCGCTGATGAGGTTCCTTATCTTAACCTTTCCGGCCTTCTCCTCCGCGTCTCCTATTATTATGACATACTTGGTTTTTATCGCGCTGGCGTAGGAGAACTGGTTAGTCAGGTTCCTTTGCGCCAGGTTTATCTCCGTCGGTATGCCGTTGGCCCTAAGGTTCCCGGCGACGTGGAGCGCATACCAGTAATTGTTGTCGTTGACTGTCGCCACGAACGCATTCGCGTACGTGTATTCCGTGGACGAGGAGAAATCAAGCGCCTCCAGGAGCCTGTCGACCCCTAGGGATACGCCGACAGCCGGCATTCCCTTGTTTCCGTAAACGCCTATGAGGTTGTCGTATCTTCCGCCTCCTGCAACGGACAGCTTCTCGTCCGAGAGCTTGTACTCGAACACTATCCCCGTGTAGTAATCAAGTCCCCTGACCACGGAGAAGTCTATGGTCGGCTCGCCCCTTATGTTGTATGCGCCGAGCAGCTTCAGCGTGGCTCGCAGATCCTTCGAGGTTCCCTCCCCGGCTATCTTGTCCACGTAATCGAGCTTCGCATCGTTCGCCCCGTCGAGCATGATGAATACCATCGCCTGGTCCGCGGTGCCGCTCTCGACCCCTAGGGCCCTAAGCATCGAGGCTACCTCCGTCTCGCCTATCTTGTCAAGCTTGTCTATGGCCCTCATCGCATTCGGGAGCAGGTCCTCTTGTATGCCGATCTTCGAGAGGACAGCATCCATTATCCTCCTGTCGTTTATGCGTATGGAGTATTCGACCCCTATGCCGTCAAGTATCGTCGCTGCGGCGGCCATAACCTCCGCATCCGCCGCAGGGCTCTTGCTGCCCACTATGTCCGCATCCGCTTGAAGCAATTCCCTGTACCTTAGCCTCTGCGGCTCGTCCCTGCGCCATACCTTACCTACGTAGTACCTCTTGAACGGCAGCGGGAGCCCCTGGTGCATCGCCATGTACCTTGCGAGCGAGACCGTATTGTCGTATCTCAGCCCCAGCCTCTCGTCCTTCATCTCGTATATCAGCTTGTTCTCCGCCCCTATGGCGTTCTTCGCCTTGAGCACGTCTATGTGCTCGAATGACGGAGTGTCGATAGAAAGGAATCCGAAAAGCCTGAAAACATCTTCCATCCTTTCCAGGAGCTCGTTCCTGAAAAGCGCCTCGTTAGGTAGGAGGTCCCTGGCGCCCCTTGGAAACGGTATATCAGACATCTTGCATTACCATGTTCACATGTTCCCTGATATCCACTTCTTCAGAGACTCCTTCGGTATCGCACCTATGTTCATCGCCTTGAGCTGGCCCCCCTTTATGAGTAGGGTAGTGGGTATGCTGCTGACGTTGAAGCGCATCGCGGTCTTCTCGTTCTCGTCAACGTTCAGCTTGACGAACTTCACCCTCCCCTCATATTCCTTTGAGACCTCCTCGACCACGGGCCCGTACAGCCTGCACGGTCCACACCAGGCCGCCCACAGGTCGACGACGACAGGCTCTTTTGATTTTATTACCTTATCCTCGAAATCAGCATCACTCACGTCTTCGACTGCCATTTTCACACCAGTATAATTCTGGTTGGAAATAACTATAAATTCAACAGTGGGCATCGTGAATCCCGCAGGGCGGCGCCCATGGTATGGTTATTTATTGATTAAAAGAGAATGAGGCATGTGATGATCCTGAAGACCGAGCCTATGTGCTATGAGGAGGATCTTGAGTGCTGAGATGTACAGGATTTCCAAGTCTTCGATAAAGAAAATGGTGAAGAATGGCTCCAGGCGCGACGTGATCGTGAGCGACAAGGCCGCCGGCGCGATAGCGGCGATGCTAGAGCGCAAGGCGAAGCTTATAGCGGAGTATGCGGTAAAGAGGGCAAAGAGCAGGAATAGGGGCACCATAACGGAGGAGGACATAGACACCTACAGGCTTAAATTCGGTGATTGAAGTGCAGGCGTCTCGTGCACGCTTATTCAAGGACGATGCCGGGGGATGCGCGAAGCTAGAGATGCAGGACGGCACCGTATTTCTCTGGGAGCCTGTCCTCGACAGTTTCCTAGAGACCTCTTTCGATCTGGACGGAGCCGTAATGGACCAGCTTCGCGTGGACTCACCTATCGAAGACCGCATCGCCGGAATACTTTCCTCATCGGGCACCTTGCCGGTTGAAGGTCGCGGATTCAGCGAGATAGTGCTGAAGAGGGGATGTCCCAACTGCGGCAGGTATCCACTGCGCAGGTGCCTGGACGGCCGCGCATCTGGAAACGTGCCGATAATACCATTGCATTACTGCAGCGCATGCGGCTCGCGGTGCTACATGCTCACGGAGAAATACCTGGAGAATCTGGTCGAGCGCAACCGGCAATTGTTCAATGCGCAGGAATCCGCATCGATGGGTGGCAACAGGAGGGCATTCATGTCGGAATTGAGGGAGAACATAATAAGAATCTTTGCATCCAAAAAGTTGGTGTGCATAATATAGCGCGGATGATCGGATGGACAACATGCTTCTTTCAGAGCTTTATGGCAAGGAGATTATAAGCAACACCGGGAGGAAGATAGGCTCGGTTGCTGACATTGTGGTGGATTTCGAGGAGGGCAGGATAGCAAGCATGCTGCTCGTCAGGTCAGAGGAACTGATAAGGAGCGACAGGACATCTAGGGAGTTCGCGAAGAACAGCATCCGTTATGACAGGGTAAGGAACGTCGACCAGACAATAATAGTCGCCAACGACCCTGGCCAGCCCCAGAAGTAGGGAATGCGTAAAGTCCGCCTTAAGAAAAAGGAAGAAAGAAAAAGAAACCGGATCAGTCCGTTGAGACCTCATTGGACAGGTTCGGCCTGCTCTTCAGGAGTATCCTTGAGCCGCAGTAGCTGCACCTTACGTTGCGCTCCAGCTGCTTTATCTTCTTCCCGCATTTTATGCAAACGTATGCCATAGTATCACTTGTTTGTGGTCTTGAGCCACTTGACGAAATCAGAATGCAGCGATGACTTGCTCGTGTCAAGCACCCTCAGCTTCATCGTTGCTTTGTACTGGTCGTCGTTGAGCTCCAATACCTCCGAATAGTTGTCCATCTTGCAGTAGTGCACTTCCATCCAGTGTATGGTCCCTTGAAGATAATCCTTGACAAGGTCCTTGGTCGAGCTGAAGCTGAAAAGTATCCCGTCACACCAGTATAGCGGCATGTTGCCCGCCGGGGTGATCCTCCCCCTGAAGAGGTCCTCGTATGCGACATTGACTACCTCGTGCACCACAAGCTCCTTTATCGGGGAATATGTTATCTTCGTAACATCACCTGCCGATGCCTTGTATCATCCTTCTTGCAGCAAGGCCTGCCGGCGTGGTAAGCGAATAGGCACCGCCTGCGAAAGTGGTTCCGCAGTGCCTGCACCTCCATATGCCTGTCCCTACCCTCTTTACGGCCTGCTTGCCGCACATCTCGCATTCATATCTGGCGCTCTTCTCCGCCCTTATCTTGTTGTAGCGCTTCCTTATGCTCGCTCCGTATCTTATGCTGAAATTTGCCATGGGACCTACCTCACTTGCCGCTATCCTTCTCTATCATATCCTTTAGTTCCTTGTGTTTATTAAATGCTACGGCAACAAGGCTTTCCACATCATTTGCGGTGAATCCTCCGCTGCCGCCCTTCTGCATGGCTCTTATGCTGTCCTTGTCGACCGCTATGCTTATCCTCGCATCCGCTGCGCTGGATTCGCTGCCGTTTGGGTCCAGGATTATGTTCTTGCCTATCTTCGCGAAGGTGCATGACGTGACTGTATTGTCTACCTTCAGCCTTGTGTTTCTGTCATCCCTGTCGATGTTGCCATCCTCGTACTTGGGCACCGTGGTGCTCCTGAGCGCGGCCATCGCCGCAATCTCGCACGCGTCGAACAGGTTTCCGTCGTAGTTCAGGACGTATACGTCCACGTAAACGGACCACACCTTGCCTTCTTCCACGAAGAGGCTCTCAAGGTTTACGCAGTTGCCTGCCCTTATCCCCCTGTCGGTAACTCTCGCAAGCTCTATTGCATCCGGGCTTGGCGGGCCCGTCTCGTATTCAGGGTTAGCGAGCGGAAGCAGCTCCGCCGATACCACCAGGTTGCCCTGATTCGGGGTATCCTCCATGGGGTCGCCAAGCACCAGCTTGACACCTGCAAGGACCCTTGTGGAGCCGAGGTCAACCTGCGCGGATCCCTCCGCATTGCCCATCACTCCAGTGGAAACGCTCATCTCCCTGTAGTCGTTGGGGCCTCTCTTGTCCTCCCTAATGCCCTTGCTGAGCAGCTCCCTTATGTACTCTGATCTTACTGTTTCAATCGCGTTCATTCAATTACCTCCTTGCTGTTGCGCCTGGCCGTACACCTCCATCAGCGCATCCTTCTGCAGCTTGCTTATTGTCTTGCCCGCATCGATGGCCATTTTTATGCCTTCCGAGAGCTGCTCCTTTGTGAGCCCTCCGTCCATCTGTAGCAGCAGTATCTCGTTGCTGCGTGGGGATATCGCGAGGGGCATGTCGCTGTCCGAGTAGTTGTCTTCTATCATGTTGAAGTCTATTGCCATCTTGTCATCTATCCTGCCTACGGAGACTGCATAGACCAGGTCCCTCATGTGTATCCCTGCCGCGGCGAGCGCAACGGAGGCGGCGGTCAGCGCCGCGGCCCTTGTTCCCCCGTCCCCTTGGAGTATCTCCATGTATATGTCTATCTGGCTTCCCGGGAAGTCGCTGAGCACAACTACATTCTCGAATACCTCCTTTATCACCTTGGATATCTCTGTGGCCCTCCTGTTCGGTCCGGTCCTTCCGTGATCCGAAAGGCTCGAAAACGGCGCCATCTGGTACCTGCACTTTATAATAGCCTTTGTTGGGTCCGCGAAGTGCCTAGGGTTGGTCTCCCTCGGCCCGTAGACTGCGGCGAGTATCTTGTTGTTGCCCCATTCTATGTATGCGGATCCGTCCGCATTCTTCAGCGGCGACGCAACGATCTTCACCTTCCTCATTTCGTTGAAGTCCCTTCCGTCTATCCTTTTTCCATCGACTATGAGCTTTGGCTTGTTTAAGCTAGATGCCATTCAAATCACTTTCTGCTAATCAGAAAATCCCTTATGCTGTTGGTGAGCCCGGAGGTGTGTGCCTCGTTCTGCACCTTCATTATCGCTTCAATCGCCAGCGCCACATTCCTGCCGGATACCCATATGAGCCCGTTCATGCCCACTACTATCCTGGTCTCGGTGGCCTCGGCTATCTGGCTGACCATCGTGCTCTTCTTCCCTATTATGCGCGGTATCTTCTTCGGCTTTACCTCCACAAGGACGCCGCCGCTGAGCAGCTGCGGATCCGAGAGTATCACGGTGCTCCTCCCCTCGACGTCCTTCACCATTGCGCTGAGCACATCCCCTGCTGCGAACTCGTAAGTATCGTATTTTCCCGGTATGAGCAGCGCCCTGCCGAAATACTGTAGGTCCACTATGTACAGCTTGCTCTTGATGTCGGATATAGTTCCGACAACGGAATCATTGGCCGTAGGCATCCAGGGGCCTTCCAGCGGGACCACGTCGCCCCTCAATTCATCGTATATCCCGAGGACCTTCGAGAAGCTGGCATCCCCTGAGCGGTAAGTGTTCCTTGATCTCCCCGCGCCGCTGCCTATTTGGTCCCCTGGCAAAACTATGCTTCTCATCAAATATCACATTACAGTACCTTGACCACCGCCTTTCCCTGCGTGGCCCCGTTTATCCTGTCGAAGAACTCGTTCTGTAGGCCGGCAGGGAACTCAAGCGTGACCTGCAGGCTCCCGTTGGAAAGCCATTGCTCCGACTTCATGCCATATTTCTTGAGCGTGCCGTACGACCGGTTCGCGTACTCGGCCGGCACCACCACATCCATCTTGATAGTGGTGAACTTTATCGGCATTATCATGTTTATCTTCTTGACTATGTCCTCGAGCTGGTCATTCGCGCCCTTGAACGGGTCTATCGATACCTTAGCCTCCTTCATCGCGTTCTCTATCCTGAGCGGTGGGTTCGGCGCATTGGTGCGCGGGTCTATCGAGTTCCTCGCTATTATCTCTACGACCTGCTTCCTCTTCTCCTCTGTCATTTTGTTGCGCTGCTTCGTTGTTAGCGGAACCTCGCCGTTCTTCAGCATTATCTCCGCGACCTTCGCGATGTCCGTGGTTCCGAATGCCTTCCTTATCTTCTCCTCGCTTTGGCGCTCCCCTTTCCTTGCATCCTTGAACACCTCCTCAGCCTCGAGCACGGCAAGCGGATCGCTCCTCTTGCCGTTTATGTATTCGTAGGCCAGGTCGGAATTCGCGAATATCTCGAACTCGCTTCCTTCTTTCTTGAACTTCACTATTATTGTCTTCGATGACATGCTATCACTGAAGGAGAGGCACGTCAGAGATACTTGGCTACCTTCTCGGCATTGAATATCTCAAATCCGACGTCCTTCCTTATTGTCGAGATGTCCATGTTGCTCTCGGTGAGCTTACCCTCGTGCAGCTTCTTTATTATGCTCGTCCCAAGGTTTATGCACTCGTCTACGCTCATGTCCTCCTTCCAGTTCTTCACGAGCATGTCCTCTGCAACCTTCTTCCCCGAGCCTATCGCATCGGCCTTGTAGCCCAGGTACGAGGCCCCCGGCTCTATCTCGAACAGCTTGGGCGTCTTGTCTATCCCGCCTATAAGAAGCGATATCGCGTACGGCCTTATGCCTCCGTACTGCGTGGCCATTTGCATCTCCTCAGATATCTCCCTTGCAATTGTTTCCACGGATTCCGTCTCGCTGTATATCATTCTGTGCGTCTGCGTCTTGCCCCTCATGAGGTTTATCACGTGGAGCCCGTCGGAGACCAGGCCGCTGTAAGTGGCGCCTATGTAAGAGTCAACCCTGAATATCTTCTGTATGGTGCTTGGAACCGCAAGCGGCTCCATTACGTTTTTGTGCGCTATGAGGACTACACTGTCCTCCGCGACCAACCCTACGGATGTGGCCCCCCTCCTGACTGCCTCCTTGGCGTATTCTACCTGGAACAGCCTGCCGTCAGGGCTGAACATCACACCTCTATCGTAAGCTTGCACGTTCGGATACATCATTTCACCATTCTAAACGTAAGGCATAGCCCTACCTCTTTACGGGCTACAAAATAGGAACATATTAATTGGAATATAAGCTTATTAACCTTTTCCCGGCTCCTCTGCGGCGTCATCCTTGAGCAGTGCCCTTATTGTCCCGGAGCTCTTGAGCGTGTAGAATCCGGTGTCCGTTCCCCCTATTCTCTTGATGAATGACAGCGCGACTATGACGTCGTCGTGCCTCTCCAGGCTGCACCTTATGACAAACCTGCGCCGCCCTAAATGCTTCACTATGCGCATGTTGGCTCTGAAGTAGTGCACCTCCCCTATGTTGTGCATCAGCTCCCTGGAAAGCTCGACCTCGAACCCCTTCCTTGCCTCCTCGGGCACCTCAACGGCGGATTCGACGAGTATGTACCTGTGCTTTTCCCTCATCATTTCATCGCCACATGCCTGTTGGTTTCGCTTATGCAATGCCTTGCGTATTCCTCGTCGGCCCCCAGGGCCTTGGCTATTGCCACCATCTGTATCGGCGAGCACATGTATTCCCTTGACCTCGCAAGCGATGCGATCGACACATCGACGCCCATCTTCATCGAATGCCTCAATAGCTTTGCTGTCATGTAAAGCGCTCTGGATCTCCTGAGCCCGTACAGGGAGGTTATCCCTGATAGGGGGATGCATAGGGCTATGCCCCTGTCCTCCATCATCTCCAGCGCCTTCTTGTTTATCCTCATGTCCTCGAAGACGATTGCCCGCGGTCTAAGGCCTATCGCAGCTATCACGTTCGAGTTCTCCTTCGCCATGAATATCCCGTTCTCCAGGCCCTTCAGGCTCTCCGACGCCTTCAGGTCCTTGCCTATGGTGAATATCATCCTGTACCCGAGGGACCCCGGCGATCCGTCCGGCATACTGAAAGCGTATACGATGTCGTAGAAGTCCAATGCTAAAACCCCATCATGCCTCTGCCGCGGCGGCGCTGAATAGCTCTGCCTCTATGACGTCCTTGGTTTTCTGCGGAGGGTACATGAGCTTTATAAGCTTGGTGTGGCCGCGGATCCCTTTTCCGGACTCGAATGACATGATGAGCCCCTGCATCTCGAGCTCCGAGAGGTACTTCCTGTACCACCTCTCGCTCTTCGGCTCCTTGTGCATGCTTTCCGCTATGCTCTTGTACCTGCTGTACACCTCCCCGCTGAAGAGGTACGTGTCGATCCCGTCGGTCAGCTTCTTGTAGGAGCCGCCGCTCTGCGTAAGTATCGCTATTGAATAAAGCACAAGCTTGTGGTGCTCCGGCAGCGTGCCTATGAGCTCGTAGACGATCTCGTTGTCCGAGAGCTTCGACGCCTCCTCCGCGTCCTTCATGAGTATCCTGTCTGAGCTCTTGTCTTCGGCAAGCTCCCCAGCCTTCGAGAGTATCTTCAGCGACAGTCTTGCGTCCCCGCCGTCTCTTGCCGCCGCCGCGGCTATGAAATGGAGCACGTCGTCGTTTATCGCGTTGTTCTTGAAGCCTGCAGATGCCCTGTCCCTTATTATCTCGTACAGCTCCGTGGCATAGTATGGCGGGAAGACGAGCTCCGTTTCGTACAAGGTCGACAAGCTTCTTGGGTCAAGCGTCTCCTTGAAGGAAACTCTGTTGGATATGCCCAACATCGTCACCCCTCCCGCCTTTATGTCGCTGTTTATCCTAGTAAGGGTGTATATCAGGTCGTCGAGGTCCTTAACTACGTCTATCTCATCCAGTATAATCACGAGTATCTTGTTGTCCTCCTCTACCCAGTTTGTGAGCTTCTCGTAAAGGTCCACGGTGCCGTAGCCCCTCTTCGCATATGTCGGGAGATGGTCGCTGACTATCTTGTTCAGCACCCTGTATCTCGAATTGTATATCTTGCAGTTTATGTAGCTTATCTCCGCCTTGGAGTTGTGTATGCTCCTTATCTCCTCGAGGACGTACTTGGTGCACGATGTCTTTCCCGTACCAGTCTTTCCGTATATGAACAGGTTTCTGCCCCGTTCCCCCTTTAGGGCCGGGGCTATCGCCTTTTCTATCCCGTTTATCTCCTTTGTCCTGGAAATCAGCTTCTTCGGGACGTAGTGCGGCGACAGGACCTCCCTGTTCGAGAATATCTTTGACTCAGAAAGCATTTCATTTAGAGACCGCAAGAAACCCCCCTTGAATGGCCAATTATATTCGGTATGTTAGTTTAAAAGCTCTTTCTTCGTCTTTTCGCACGCTCACAAGCATGTCATGCAGCGTCGTAAGAAAGATATTTATACTGGGAAACTCATAATATTAGTGGTACGATGTTGATTCTCGGAATCGCGAAGGGGGCAGCCCTGAAGTATTTCCTAAGGAAGGCGGAAACCGCGGCGGCAGCCACAGCCGTGGCAGGCACCTCAGCATACATCGCAGCATCCGAGATGAAGGGTCTTCTGCGCGGGAAGCAGTAACCTTGGCAATGCTATTATACTTTTGCTGGCACTAAACCTAGTGGTTCCCGCGCCGCCCTGGATGTTAAGGTGTGATATTGAGCGAAAACGAATACGAAAAATTACTTGACAGGGCATTCTCCAAACTGCCGACGCTGTCAGCCAACAAGTCCGACTTCGTTGTCCCTGTGGCCGATGTGCTGGTGGAGGGAAGCAAGACGATAATAAGGAACATATCCGCGATAGCGGACATGGCGAGAAGGGGCACAGGCGATATAGCGCGGTACCTGAGCAAGGAGTTCTCCGTTCCCGTCTCTATGGAGGAGCAGCGCCTGATAATAAGCGGTAGGTTCCTGCCGGAAGAGATAGCGAAGCGCATAAACAAGTACTTCGAGATGTATGTCATATGCAGGGAATGCAAGAAGCCAGACACGCATCTGGAGAACGCGGAGAAGGGGATGTACCTTGTCTGCGAGGCATGCGGAGCCAGGTACTGGGTAAAGAACTACTGATGATGCGATGAGGAAACCTAGCTATGACAGGAGAAGGGGCACCCCCACGGAAAGCGTCCTCGCGCTGCCCAAGAACGGGGAGCAGCTTGGCAAGGTCGCGCGCATAGCGGGGGCCACGAAGTTCCTTGTTAAGTGCGCCGACGGCAAGGAAAGGCTCTGCACCATACCGGGAAGGCTGAGGAGGGCATTCTGGATAAAGACTGGCGATGTGGTAATCGTCAGGCCCTGGGTCGTGCAGTCCGACGAGCGCGGCGACATAAGGTGGAGGTACAGCATGCTTGACATATCGAAACTCAGGGACCGCGGCCTGCTGGAGCATCTGTAGAATCCGCCGTCTAGTCAAACAAAACCGCAGGCGCGCCTGGAACAAAAATTCCGCTCCTTATGATGAAACGTCCTTTCTCATCCTGTCATATTCCTTCTTGGTTATCTCGCCTTTTGTGTATCTTCTCTTCAGCACCGCGTCTGTGGATTCGGCTATCCCGAATCCGTGCCTGTGCCAGTGCAGCCCCCTGCATGAGCAGAAGAACCCGAAGCCCCAGCCTATGAATACTATCAGGAATACCACTCCCATGAAGGCTAGTATGCTGTTGCTGTAGTAGGTTCCCGGCGTGAACACCAGCGAGGCGGCAAACGCCACGACTATCAGTATGAACATCACGCTGAGAACTATGCTTACCGCCTTCGAGCTGTGCCACTTGCAGCATCCGCACGAGCAGTCCTTCGCTGATTTGGAGTCATGAAGGTCTTTTACAGTCCTTTTTCTCGGCATAAAATACCCCTATACTGCTACTTAATCTCTGCAAACCCTTTTAAGCCTATCTAAGTTAGCGCCACGCCAGGAAACTAAAACCCAGGTTTTATCGCCTGTTCCTGAACGGGCTCCTTCCAGTGCAAGGCGCGCGGGCCGCCATGCCCTACAATGCCGAGCATAGTGTTTTATTTGTTTAAAACAGCAAACATAACGGCAGAATAGGCGGGAAGCTAAGGGTTTCCCATCCGCAAATCCCTTTTCGGCGGGCCAATGCCGGTTGAGTATTGTGGGCGCCGTACGGGCCTGCGCTTAGGCAGTGAGGTCTTGCCTTGGGTGGTAGCCTGATATGTGAACCAGGCCAGGCCGGAAGGAGCAACCTTAAACATATTTTGGCTGCGCTCTCAAGATACAGGGCTGAGACAAGGCACAGCAAACCCGCACGGAGGCGCATGATGCAATTCCGGCTTTCTGCCACTTTTATATATGTTGGAATGAAATGCTAAATGCAAAACATGCCGAAGTCGCCTAACCCGGCAGGGCAACGGATTGCTAATCCGTGTCCGAAAGGACTTGGGGGTTCAAATCCCCCCTTCGGCGCCTCCATTCCGAAACCTAAACATATGGAAACATAAAATACCTTTGCTGAGAGATTGTATCGTGTGTTCTCATGGGCGTAGTCTCGGATTTGCTGTTGCTGGCGCTGCTGGTAATCGTGGTTATTGTTTTCTATCCAAAGATAATATCACTCCTCCAATTAGCAAGGGATATGCTGTCCAACTACAACATAGGTGGCAACTTCAACTTCCCGAATTCGACTCCCGCGCATCCGCGGCCGAAGGCTGGTCCGCTGGTCAACTATACCCTATCCCTGATAAACAAGGACAGGAACGCTTACGGTCTTGGGAACGTCACGCTGTCGCCAACGGAATCGGCGCAGCAGCACGCTGATAGCATGCTGCAGAACGGCTACTTCAGCCACTGGGACATCTACGGGATGAAGCCATACATGAGGTACACCCTGGTCGGCGGCCTCGGCGCAATGCAGGAGAACATTGCGTATACCCAATCGGGCGTCAGCGCATGTCTTGGGTCCCTGTGCAAGACCTATGGCAACGTCAACGTGTCGAATGCGATAGCCAGCATGGAGTACAGCATGATGTACAACGACTCCATATGCTGCAACAACGGCCACAGGGACAACATACTAGACTCGAACCACAATCAGGTATCCGTAGGGATAGCATACAATAGCACCACGGTATACCTGGTTGAGGATTTCGTCAACAACTACATAACGTGGCTCAACGACACTCCAGGCATTACAAAGTCTGATGAGGTGTACCTGGAGGGCAGGATAGCAAGCGGGTACAATCTATCAACAATAGAGATAAACTACGATGCCCCTGTGCAGAACATGACGGTATCCCAGCTTGACGGAACTTCGGACTACAGTTACGGACCGGCGATAGCGGGAATTGCAAGAAGCCCCCTTTATCATTATCAGTCCGTGCAGACGATAGTGGCGGACAGCTACTACACGAAGGGCAGCGACTTCTTCGTGGCATTCAACATGTCGAAGTTGATCGAAGGCAACGGTGCAGGCGAATACACTGTATCTGCCTGGCTGAACCAGACCGGTCAGAGCCAGGGGTTCATCGGCTCCTCCTATACGATATTCGTCAACGGGAACGGCACGGTGTACGTACCGAACAACGTCTGACCGGTCAGCCGGACATTATGTCCCCGAAGCACCTTACGAAGTAGCGTGTAGCGGATACCAGCGATTTCCTTCCCGAAGGGGTTAGCTCGTACGTTATCGTCTTGCCGCTCCTGCTCCCCCTTATGAGGCCCATTGCGCTTAGTTCCTTGAGCGCCGGGTAGATGGTCCCAGCCTTCGGCTTTTCGCCCCTTCGGGCCTTTATCTCCTGCGCAAGCTCCTCTCCGCTCATGTGCCTTTTGGAAAGCAGGAACAGTATCTGAAATGAGAGAAGCCCACGCATGTCGCATCCGTACTTGTTGCGCATTGTCCCACTGACTAAATATAGGACATCATATATATTTAAATATGCATGCCTAATTATATAGGACATACGATATTAGGTGTATAAATGAATGGAAGATGTGGTTGCGGGTACGGGCACGAGATAAGGAACTTCCTCACGAAAGAGGAAAGGCTGGAAATACTGAAGCAGTACAAGGAGTCCCTGGAGCAGGAGGCAAAGGGGGTCGCTGAGCGGATAAAGGAACTGGAGAAGAACAACTGATTGCCCTGCTTTTATTCTATTTCTTCGTTTTTTGCCTTTTTTGCAGCGATGTGCGAACGCATGGTATGGCTATAAAATCCTTAATTGGGGAATAGTAAGGTGATTTCTTGGCGCTGAGGGTAATAGAGTACAGGCAGCTCCTCCACATTCTTGTCATTTTCATGATAGTGCAGTTCACCGGCCTGCTTCTTGCAACGCAGGTGTTCACAGGGGTGTCCGGGCAGCAGGCGACAGCGGCTCAGACAGTGTCGTCGTCATTCAATGCCCTGTTCTACATAGGGTACATAATCGTGCTGTCCGTGGTGCTCCTACTCATATTCAAGCTGTACAAGGGCGACAAGCTGTTCCTGTTGCTTGAGGGCGCTGTCGTTGTCATAGCATCCTTCATATTCTTCCTCGTCGCGATAGCCTCCCTGACGGGATCCGCATTCGCAGCCCTGTTCGGCAGTGGCAACATGTTGGCGAACATACTTGCGATA
Source organism: Microcaldota archaeon (assembly GCA_964433165.1). Classification (GTDB taxonomy): domain Archaea; phylum Micrarchaeota; class Micrarchaeia; order Micrarchaeales; family Micrarchaeaceae; genus UBA12276. The sequence continues at coordinate 40,902 of CAYSQH010000001.1, read as the reverse complement.
GCTTGCGCCCTTGGCCTAATAATAGCGAAGTACAAGAGGCCTTCCCTGAGGAACCTCACGGCGATAATAGCGAGCATAGGCGTGGGTCTAGTACTAGGGATAAGCTTCAGCTTCCTCGCAGCGATGATATTCATGGTGCTGCTCGCTGTCTACGATTACATTGCGGTGTTCGTGACCAAGCACATGATAGCGCTCGGGGACATGGCTATAGCGAAGAACCTCTCGTTCCTGGTAATGGTCAACGAGGTTGAGGCCTTTCCCTCATCATCGCTCAGCAGCAGCCAGCTGAAGGAGTACAGGATAGCGAAGCGGAAGGCTCCGCAGCACCTCCCCAAGGGTCTGGGCAAGGACATGGTCCCGATGTCCGCAAGGACCGCGCTTGGCACAGGGGATCTTGCCATGCCATTGATGCTGGCCATAGCGGCATTCAAGGTCCAGTTCAGCTTCGTGCTGAGCTTCGTGGTCATAATAGGCGCGATATTCGGATTGATACTCACACTGCTGATATTGAGGAAATATCGCCGAGCCCTCCCTGCGATACCTCCCCTGCTGTTCGGCATATTGGTTGCGCTCGCCTCATATTACGGGATCATCTACCTTGTGCATTTATGAGCAATCCGAACAGAGCAAATATATTCCAAGCATGGGATAAGTATATCATTGTCATTGGGATTCGATGGCCAAGGAAGGGATGAACTATGCTGCGGTACTCGTGCTTGCAAGTGGAGCCGTGGCCACGCTGTATACGTTCTACTACATGCAGCGCCTGTCGTACTCTATAGGGGTGTACGACGGGATAACCACTGCGATAAAGGCATACAACCTCACGGGCATCGCCGCTCAGGGGCTCCTCAACTCCGCAACGCAGTCCATAACGCTCTCCCTGGCGCTTGACCTCTCATACTTCCTGCTCCCCTTTGCCGCGATAATGTTCGCGATAGGCGCCATCTGGCTGTTTTACAGGCAGTACTGGAAAACCGCCGGTATAATGTCGGTAATGTCCTCTGTGATATTCGTAATACTCGTTGCGGTGCTCGAGTCCAACTTCAACATAGGGCATTTCCTGCTTCCCTACGCCGCGGCATACTCCAGCGGCATAACCGCATTCGCATGTGGCGCGTACCAGCTGTTCGGGATGCGCAGGAAGGAATCCAGGAGGGCGCAGCCCATATCCATAAACCCGGACACTCCGTACTCGAATATGGCCCTGCTCTCGAGCAGACTGATGCGAAAGCTGCACGGGGACGTCATGATTCTGGATATGCATTTCGACGAATCCGGGATGGAGACTCTCCTACACCTGATAAAGCGGGGCAGCGGCGGCTATTCGAGGATAATGGTGCTCGCGAAGGGGGAGCGGCTAGGCCAGGGATTCATGAGGCGGTACAGGGATTTCAAGAGCGAGCTCGACGGGATGGGCATACCGTTTGAGCTGCGGCTGCTCAACCCAAAGGATGCCGCCATGCAGCACGAGCGCATGATACTCGACGGCGCAACTGCATACAAGATACCCCCGCTGAACATAATCAATAGGAAGAGCGAGCACATAGTCGGCATAAGGCATGTGGAGGCCGAAGCGAGGTTCACAAGGCTGTGGGCCGAGGCGAGCAAGTTCGATGGCGCATCCCCCAGGCCAGTTCAGACCGCAAAGCAGTAGGTATTAGGAATTGACAAATTCTATATCTTCTGATTCTATACGATCTTGAACGCAGGTTCTCTTTTCTCTTCGACTGTAAATCCCCTGCGTCAAGGCGATTGTATGAATATCAACACGCCTAAAGTATAAAGTACATGAGGTTAAGGCACATGCACGTGTTATTGTGCAGGACTACGGGCATACAGTAAAATTTGCAAAGCATCTTCTTGCATCTGCAATAAAACAATTACAGTGTTTTACTGATTAAAATTGATAGAATAAAACAATTACAGTGTTTTACTGATTAAAATTGATAGAATATCTTTCGACAGATGCTATTGAAAAAGAGATAGGATATATGATCATAGGCCAAATCCATCAATATTTTCAAAAGTCAGGGAACGTTCTGATCCTCAAATGCTCTGCGATCTGATAAATGCAGTACTTCATTCAAGATACAAATACAAAATTCTAAAAAGATTGTACAGACTCCGAAAGGATTTTTTCTGGGGGGGGGGGGCACTTCTGGGGAAAACATTATGGAAGTAGAAGCGTAGAGCCACAAGATCAAGAAGTCGTAGAGGCATATATAAAAAGGCAGGATATGTCTGAAAGATTCCTTAACTGACCTGTGCTGCGTTACATGATACTGAAGGCTTTAGCCCTCAAAAGTTCATTATGACAGACTTGGGGGTAAAATGAGAGTTATAACGGCATCGGCGATAAATATGTAAATGTCAAGTCCCCATGCAATTCAATCGCTCAATAGATTTATATACCTTAATAACAAGCTTTATGATATTGCTGATTACATGAAGGCACTTGCAATTCTTGCGTCCATAATCGGGATATTCATGGCGTCAGCCATGTGCGGCGCGGCAGTCGCGGGCATGTCGTCCATACACGCGCCTGCGGTCATACTTTTCAACAACACCGGTAGCCTCACAAACATAAGCATCACGATAACCAGCGGCAACGGCGCCGTAAATGTGATAGGGCCCGTGGTAGTGGGCCAATCCACCATACAGTCCGCGAAGGTCGCGGCTATGTATGCATCAATCTACACCCACCACAACGAGAGCCTGTACAACTTCACATACTCGATCGAGGATGCAGGGGATAACGTCTCAGGGCCCAGCGCAGGCGCGGCTATGACGATGCTCGCAATCTCCGCATTCGACGGGAAGCCCCTCAGGTCGAATTTCACGATGACTGGCACCATATCCTCTGATGGAAGCATAGGGGAGATTGGAGGAGTATACAACAAGGTCGCCGCTGCGAAGGCAAGCGGCATGCGGTTGGTGCTTGTCCCCAAGGTCCCAAGCTCCAGCACCGAGGACGAGCTGTACCTTCTGGTGCAGACGACATTCGGCATACCTCTGGTACAGGTTGCAAACATATCGCAGGCAGCGCACTTTGCGTTCTATGGGAGCATAAGCGGCCTGGAAAACATGACCACTTATGATTTCTACACCAACTACAGCGTGCAGTCGCTTCCGGAGTCCACGATAAACTGCAGCAGCGAATGCAATTACAGTACCTTCAACACGCTGCTCAACGCGACGTTCGTGCTTACGAGGTCCGAGATAGACAACCTGCAGTCCAACAAGAACTTCTCCGCGGTCGCAGCCCAGCTCGGCATGGTGCTCAACCAGAGCTCAACTATCGCCGCACGAGGGTACATATACACCGCGGCGGACTTCGCCTTCCTAGATTACCTGAACGCATTTTACTTCAACAGCTATCCGAGCACCAGGAGCAGCGCCCTAGGCACCATGACCGCGGTGCAGAACTCCTGCGCCTCACTCACCCCTCCGCCGCTCACAAAGCAGAACTACAACTATGTCATAAGCGCGGAGCTGAGGCAGGCGTGGGGCACATATACGATAAACAGCTCCATAAGCGCGTATAACGCATCGCAGATAGAGTCTGACCAGATACTCGATGACATGTACCTCGCGGCGCAGGCCAACGCATGGTGCAAGGCAGCCGGGCTCATATACAACGAATCGGACCAGACGGGCAACTACGTCACTGTTTCCCAGTCCCTGCAGCAGGTTGCCCATTCAAGGATCGAGAGGGCGCTGCCATCATCCGGCAGCAACCTGTACCTGAGCACAGCGCAGCAGGCGTACAAGGAGCAGAACTATCCGCTTGCGATACTGGATGCCGATTACGCGTACGTGCTATTCAATACCGTGCCGCAGAACATGACGGTGCAGGAGATAAACGCCGCCGCCCAGGCTACAGCCGCCAACTCAACGTACGGCGTGTGGGCAACGGAGTTTGCTAGGGAATCCCAGTTCTACATCTACGAGTCCGGGGCAACGGCCAACTCCACTCTTTCGAGATCCTACGCGGTATCGGCATACACGACCGCGCAGCTGGCCAATGCGCTCAGCAACGACACGCGCCTGATAAGCGGCAGCCTGGTCCCCGTGTCTAATCCCATGCTTGCGGAGAGCAACGCCCAGCTGGCAAAGAAGCTCAGGAACGCCTACGAGTTCATATACGCGGAGACTACCGCTATTGCGGTGCTCCTTGCGATAAGCATAATACTTTCACTGCTCATAATAAAGTCCGATAAGAGGCCTAGAAGAAGGTACCACACAAAGAAAAGAAGGTAATCAAATGGACGAAAGAGTACTACCAGGCAAGAAATGCGTTTCATGCGGCCATCTTTCGCATGAATATACCGAGTTCGACTGCCCGCAGTGCGGAAAGGGCCGCATAATAAGGGACAGGCAGTGCAGGGAGATATCAAACACGTACAAGTGCGATGTTTGTGGATTCGAGGGACCGTGATGTCAAAGGTAGCAGTGCTGTTCAATGTGTATCCTAAAGAGGGCATGCTTGATTTGGCAGTATCCAACATAAAGGAGAAGCTCAATCCAACAGCGCTCCAGACCGAGGAGGTAGCCTTCGGTATAAAGGTGATAAAGGTCATGTTCAAGTTCGACGATGCCGAGACCAGCTCATCGAAGATAGAGGATTCCCTTAGGAACGTTGAGGGGGTCGGGGAGCTGGAAGTGGCAGAGGAGGGCCTGCTGTAAGGCGGGTTCAAGGCGGCCTTCGGCCGCACATCCACAACCTGCCACATGACCTCCGCAAGCAATAAGTAAGCGGTCATCCAAATAATAGCGATTCCTTTTTGCGGGTGCATTGATGCTTAAGTCAATAGAGCTGAGGAACTGGAAGACGCACAGGCACACGGCGATGAACTTCCAGAAGGGCGTCAACGTCCTTGTTGGGGTCATGGGCGCTGGCAAGAGCTCCATAATGGACGCAATATCCTTCGCGCTGTTCGGCACGTTCCCTTCGCTTGTCCACAAGAGGGTCTCCACAGAGGACATAATATCGAGCAGGCCCAGTGTGGAAGACAACGCTGAGGTGCGGCTCGCATTCACGATAGACGGCAACGAGTATACGGTAACAAGGAAAATAAGCAGGAAGGAGCCATCCTCCGCAAGGCTCGAGCGCAATGGGAGCTACCTACAGACCCAGCCCGCGAGGGTGAACGAGGAGATAGAGTCACTCATAAAGGTGGACTACGATACATTCTCGAGGGCGGTGTATGCGGAGCAGAACCGCATAGACTACCTGCTTGAATTGACCAAGGGGGAGCGCAAGCGCCAGATGGACCAGATGCTGGGCCTTGACTCCTTCGCCAGGGCCGAGGAGAACTCCACGTCATTGATAAACAGCCTGCGCTCAATGATATCTGATGAGGAGCAGATGATGGCACAGCAGGACGCCGCTGGGGCCAAGTCGCAATTGGAGAAGCTGGCGTCGGAGCGCAGCTTGATACTTGCGGCGCAAAAGTCCATAACCGAGGGAATTGGCGAACTAGAATCCAGGGTCAAAGGGCTTGACAGGTCGATATCCTCGATGCGGCAGCTTCAGCAGAGGAGCAAGCTATTGGAGCGGGAGATTGCGGAGCTCTCCGGAAGGAAGTCGATGCTTGAGAAGGAGATCGGAAGGCTGTCCAGGGATGCATCCGAAAAGGGTCAACTGGAGCGGGAGCTCTCGGAACTGAAGGGGGAGATGTCCGGCATGGAGGAGCGAAGGACGAAGCTCAAGTTTATGGAGACCGAATCGGCGAAGCGCATGTCCGCCGCCGAGGCATATCTTAAGCAGAACAGGGAAAGGGCGGTCCAGCGCGATCGCATTGCTGAATCCCTGAAGGGCATAGACGTCACGTCAATGACAAAGGACATTTCATCATTGGAATTCTCTATACAGGGGATGGTCAGGAACATATCCTCGCTTGAGACTTCGCGCGCCGATGCGGCGAAATGGGCGAGGGAGCTCGAATCTCACCTGGCAAAGTGCCCGGTATGCGAGAGGGATCTGCCTGAGGAGATGCGGAAGGGCCTTATCGCGCAGAGGCGGGATTCGATAAGGGAATACGACGAGTCCATAACCGCAGCGGAATCCGCGATAAAGAGCGCAAGGGCATCGCTTGAGCAGCTGAAGAAGAAGCACGAGGAGTTGAGTAAGGCATCGGGGCGGATGTCGGAATTCAGGGATGTAGACTCCCTCATCGAGAAGTTCACGCTGGAGCACGGGAAACTATCGGAGGAGCATGCAAGGGCGTCAGCGGAATACGATTCCATCTCCAAGCGTCGCGACTCTGTGGCGGAGTCCATCTCAAAGATTGCGATGAAACTTGATGCCGCATCGAGGCTGGAGAAGCACATGCTGGAGCACGGGAAGGTCTCCAAGGAGGCAGAGGCGAAGAGATCAGAGGCCGCATCAATGAAGTTCGACGAGAAGGAGATGTATTCCACACAGGAATCCCTAACCAAGGAGAGCGCTGCCCTTAGCGAGATGAGAGAGAAGGCATCCAGCAACGAGAGGTACCTAAGGAGCCTGGACTCGCAGATATCGGAGAAGACAAAGATAATTGCCATGTACGAGTCCATGCGCGTGCGCATAGAGCAGAGAAGGTCTCAGATAGCGAGCATGAACAGGTTCAGATCTGCGCTGGTCGAAACGGGTACGGAGCTAAGGGCCAGCCTGGTAAGGTCGATAAACGCCATAATGAATGACGTATGGACGGAATTGTACCCCTATGCCGATTACAGGACTATAAGGCTGGATTCCAGGAAGGACGACTACATGCTCGAGGCCCACGTCAACGGGGGTAACGGCAACGGATGGGTGGAGATAAACGGGATAGCAAGCGGCGGGGAGCGGAGCATGGCCTGCCTGGCGATGCGAATAGCATTGTCGATGGTGATAGTGCCTAACCTGAAATGGCTGATACTCGATGAGCCAACCCACAACATAGACGAGAACGGGATAGGGAAGTTCATAGACGTGCTCGGGAACTCCCTGCCGAAAGTTGTGGAGCAGATATTCATCATAACGCACGACGGGGCGCTCAAGAACATAGCCTCTGCGAGGGTATACTCCCTCGAGAGGAACAAGGACGCGGATGAATACACCTCGGTCGTGGAGTCATGACCAGCTCCTCCCAACAAATATATATCTTTCCGACCAATATATAGTTGCCTTATCCTAAGGTAGAACTCATGCTTAGTGATTGAAATGGCAAGGCTTAGACCTGCAAGGACGATGCGCGATCTGCATTCGCAGCCGTGGGCGCGCTATTCCCTGAAGAAACCGCGCAAGAACTACGTCAGGGCGCTGCCCCACACCAGCCTCCTTGTGTTCAACATGGGCGACTCGAAAGGCCAATACGACATGGAGATGAAGCTCTCATCCGAGACATTCATACAGCTTAGGTCCAATTCTCTCGAATCCGCGCGCCAGGCGATAAACAAGTTTCTCGAGACCGAGATACCCGGGCAGTACTATTTCAGGGTTCTCGTGTACCCGCACAGCGTCATAAGGGAACACAAGATGGCAACGGGAGCTGGGGCGGACAGAATATCAAGGGGAATGAGCCAGGCCTTCGGAAGGCCTACCTTCGTAGCCGCAAGGGTGAGGAAAGGGCAGTCGGTATTCATGGTAAGGACAATGCAGCAGAACAAGGCCAAGGTCGTGGCCGCATTCAGGCGGGCGACTACTAAGATGTCAGGGAAGTACAAGGTAGTCACGACACTTGCTTCATGATCGGTGGTACAATGCAAAAGGAAAAGGATAATGTCCAAAGGTCCAGCGTGCGCCCGCTGGAGCACAACAACGCGATAAGACAGTTTGCCAGGGGCGAATTATGCATGCAGCTCATGAGGGGCCAATATGCGGACGCGATGTGCAATGTGCGCATGACCGATTACCTTCTGTCAGCTGGAGATCTTCTGGAAGCGGGAAAGGATGCCAGCCGCGCCTATGCGGCCCTAGGCAACAGGGATGTGGCAAAGGACATATGCAGGGAAACGGTAAAGATGCTGGAATTCGTGAAGGGAAACGTAAATGAACGCGATGACGCCGAGAAGGCTCTGGCGGAGATGAACAGGTATTACCTGTCTTATGACGGCATTGCGGGACTAGAAGATGCCAAGCCAAAACAGGGTCTGGAAGAGTACAATGAAATCGTGAAGTCCAATTCCAAGGGTGAATTCTGCATGCAGCTTGTGCGGTCCAATTATGACGAGGCAAAAAGCATCGCCCTGTCCTTCCTGTCGGGACCCGCGATACTTGACGCATCTAGGGACACTGAAAAGGTCTACCTAGACATAGGGGATGAGAAGACCGCAAGCAAAATACGGCATAATGGCAATGAGATAGAGCATTCGGTATGGGAGGAAAGGGTAAATGCGGCAATGTCAGGTGGCAAACAAGACAAGGTGTCGCAGCTCCGCAGGATGTACGAGATGTAATGGCATGAGGATACTACTGCAATTCCCCGAAGGGCTGAAACAAAAGGCCGTTGAGCACGCAACCTCATTGGAGAGGGAAGGCCACGAGGTCTTCATATCGGCGTCCCCTACTTTCGGCGCGTGCGACCTCGCCCTAGATGAGGCAAGGTCCCTACATGTGGACAAGTTGGTACACTTCGGCCACGGGGAGTTCCACAAGGCAAGTGCTGAATTCGAGATACAGTATGTCGAATACAGGATCGACGCCCCGCTTCCGCTTCTAGGGGAGTCATTGGAATACCTGAAGGATTTCAACAGGATAGGGATAGTGACTACGATACAGCACGCGCACCAGCTGGATGACATAAGGAGGTTCTACGAGGGCAATGGCAAGGAGGTCGTGATAGGGAAGCCGTACGGCTTCGCAAAGCTCCCCGGGCAGATACTGGGCTGCGACGTGGGTAGCGCCGCGACTGTCGACCGCGTCGTAGATGCACACGTCTATTTCGGCGGCGGGATATTCCATCCGCTGGGTGCGCTCCTTGCTACGAAGAAACCGTTCCTGGCCATCGAGCCATTTGCGGGAACCGTGGGGTTCATAGACCACATGAGGGTGGAGCATGCCAGGAAGAGCAGGGGCAGGATTCTGGCATCTCTTGATGCGGAGAGGTTCGGGATACTCGTCAGCACGAAGAACGGCCAGCACAACCTGGAGCTTGGGAAGCTCCTAAATAGGCGAATAGAGAATTCGGGGCTGAGGGCCCAGGTGCTCGTTGCCAATACATTCGATTTTGAATCCATATCCAACATGTTGGAGTTCGACGCCTTTGTGAATACCGCATGCCCTAGGATAGCGGTCGATGATACCGGAAGGCTGCCCAAGCCATTGCTTAGTGCGAACGAGCTCAATGAAGTACTGAGGATGAAGGAGGAGCTCAGGACGATGAGGGCGGCATCCGGCCGACCCGGACCGTGAATGAGATCAGGAGGCCTTCAAGCTGAGGGTAGCAATCTGCGCATACGATGTCCCTGTGTGGTATACACCGCTAGAGCTGTATGAGTATGTATATTCTGCCCATATACTCCCAAGAATAGGGGTTCCTATAGCTACTGGGATGACCATGCTATTTACTGGCAGGTAGAAGTTCTGCTCACCTCCGCTCTGCATCCCGGTATTCTCTAATACGGTGTTGACCGCGGATTGGGTCTGGAATACTGCAGGCACTCCATTGCTATTCATTTGCGTACCTTCCGGGGCAAATACAAAGTTGGCCGACACCCAGGAATTGCCTGTTTCCTGTCCTAGCGTTACTATGATATTCGCATCAGAATGGCTGTAAATGGCGCCTGAGCAGATAAAGCCCGGCGAGGCAATGCAATTGTTTATGGTGTTGCTGCTGCTATTGAACAATCCGAGACCGAAAAGGATAGACAAAACCACTGCAATGAGCAGTATCGCCCAGCCGTAAGTCATCAGGTACTCCATTGCGCTTTGAGCCTTGATGGTCGCCATTCAAACCACTAGGTATATGCACGATGCATTTATAAACTTTTACGTATACAGCACGCCTGCTATCCATGGAATACAAAAATTAAAAAAAGAAAAAGAAAGGCTTCTGATTACGAAGCCTTCTGGTTCAATGTTGCTACCGAGGCGTATTGGGCTGTGCAGCCGCCACTGAGAGTTCCCTGTGTGCAGTACTCTGCCCATATTGTACCTGCTGCTGTGGACGAGCCAAGTGAAACCGTAGGACCAGTACCATTGACTGGAAGCAGTATGTTGATCTGTTGCCCGCTTCCCAACCCTGAGGTCATCAATGTATTGTTGGCCCAAGCTCCCGGTTCGCTACCGAACGAGGCAAACGTATTCGCCGTTCCTGGCACTCCGCTAGAACCTGTTGGCGTCCCCTGTGGTATAAATACTACCATTGCAGAGGTCCATGATGTACCTGTATTCTGGCCTATCTGTACTAGGACGTTGCCGGCCCCCGGCGTCGTTCCTACAGTCCCATGGTGGTACACTGCATTCTGGCAGTAGAATCCAGACTCAGCTACGCATGCGCTTCCGAGCAGGTTCTTGCCGTTGAAAACTCCTAGGGAGAACAACGCTCCCAGCACTACCGCAATTATCAATATCGCCCAGCCGTAAGTCATCAGGTACTCCATTGCGCTCTGGGCTTTCTGCCTCCTGGAAGGTTTAATTAACATATCTTACACCTCTGTGTAGTATTCAAAAGATAGATTTAAAAGCCTTATCTAAAATTCTGCTGAATGCATCTGCACGCATAAGCGTCGCAGCAGTCCGCCAATCAAATCACAAAAATGGGAAATGTGAATGATTATTATTTTTATCCAGTGATGTATGTGCGGTGTAAAATACGAGGTAGTGTCATGGCTGAAGAATTGGATCCTTTCAAGATAGCCCAGAAGCAGCTTGATGAGGCCGCAAAACTCATGAAGCTCGACGAGCAGGCGCATTCATTGCTGAGGGAGCCGATGGAGGTGCTCACTGTAACTTTTCCCGCGAGGATGCGTGACGGCAAGATGCAGATATTCAGGGGGTTCAGGTCTCACTACAACAACGCTAGGGGCCCGTGCAAGGGCGGCATAAGGTTCCACCCAGAGGAGAACATAGATACCGTAAAGGCGCTCTCCGCATGGATGACATGGAAGTGCGCCCTAGCTGATATACCTCTTGGAGGAGGGAAGGGTGGGGTCATATGCGACCCGAAGAAGCTGAATGACTATGAGCTTGAGAACATAGTGAGGGCATATACCAGGGCGATATGGAGGTTCATGGGCCCTTCGATAGACATACTTGCCCCGGACGTGTACACTACGCCGCAGATGATGGCATGGATAATGGACGAGTACAGCAAGATAGCAGGACACAATGAGTTCGGCGCCGTGACCGGCAAGCCGCTTGAGACATGGGGCTCAAAGGGGAGGGCCGACGCTACTGGTGCAGGCGGCATGTATGTCCTCAGAGAAGCCGCGAAGTACAAGAAGCTTAACCTGAAGAAGACGACGATAGCGATACAGGGATTCGGCAACGTTGGTGGCAATGCATTTAGGCTTGCCAGGAAGATGTTCGGCTCGAAGGTCGTTGCGATAAGCGACTCCTATGGCGCGATATACAACAAGAACGGCCTCGACTATGCGAAGGTCCTTGAGGCTAAGAACAGGTTCGGGAAGGTGCAGTCGTACGGCGGCGCCGAGAGGATATCCAATGACCAGCTCCTCCAGCTGAACGTGGACGTGCTGATACCCGCGGCAATGGAGAACCAGGTTACCGCGAAGAACGCAGACAAGGTCAAGCCGAAGATACTGCTGGAGATGGCCAACGGGCCGGTGACTCCCGAGGCCGACAGGATACTGCTCGACAGGAAGGTCTTCGGGCTTCCGGACTTTCTGGTGAATTCAGGCGGCGTAATAGTCTCCTATTTCGAATGGCTTCAGAACCAGAGCGGGTACTACTGGACTGAGGACGAGGTCTACAAGCGCCTCGACGCGATAATGACAAGGTCGTTCAAGGACGTCATAGCATGCCAGGAGGAATACGCGAAGAAGGGCCAGAGGATAAACACTAGATTGGCTGCATATACCATAGCACTGGACAGGGTGTCTAGCGCGATGAAATACAGGGGCTGGTACTGACAAGGGCGGTAGGTGCGTCACGCATCTGCCTCTGGCTCCTGCAGCAGTATCCTGAAGCTAGGGTACCTGCGTTTCAGGAGCCTCTCAGCCGCATTCCTGTTGAATTGGCCGAATGCATTGCTCCTCCCCCACAGGAATATTTTTCTGCTTTTCTCATCGATCAGCATCCTGCCACCGCCCTTTGGGATTATGTCCACTCCGCTGTGCATGTGGATCAGGCCGTCAAGGATGTCCTTGTGGTACTCCGCGGCGGCTGCGGCGAATATGGTCTTGGAGCCATGATGGTCCACGATGCCTGCGAGTATGAACTTCACCCTAGTTCCCTCCGCATCATCTGAGATCTGAACATCATCTATTTCGTCCAGGCGCATTGGAAACACCAATCCCAAGGCTGAGAATATCCGTTATGTTCTTGTGAACCTCGTCAACGCTCTTGTCGGCATCTATGATGTGGACGGATCCGTTATCAAAGGGATGCTCCGCCTCAATGAGGTACGACGCCCTGACCCTCCTTACAAAGCCCAGCTTGTTCTCGAAATGGTCCTGTTCGGTGTTGAGGCTCCTGGCCCTTTCAGCTGTCCTACTCATGGATTTAAGAGGGTCGATGTCGAGAAGGAACGTGAGCATCGGTCTTGGAAATTCCTCATTGGCCTTCCTAAGCGCATCTAGCCTCACATTATCAAGGCCCTGGGCCCTGCCGTAAGCGAACGTAGACATCATGTATCTGTCCGTTATGACGTACTTGCCACTCCCAAGCGCGGGCGCTATTACCTCATTGACATGAGCCCTCCTGGCATCTGTGTTCAGCATTTGGAACCTAAACGGGTCTGGAATGCCATCCCTGAGCTCCTTCCTGATCCTTTTCTCTACATCAGTATTTGGCATAGGCTCCTTGGTCTCGACCACATCGATGCCATGCTTCCTTATGAGACCGGCAAGCATGCCACTCTGCGTGGTCTTGCCGCATCCGTCTATCCCCTCAAACGTTATGAATCTGTTTATGGTCGCTTTTATGCAATCACCTATTTCGGTTTTTCATGAATTTCTCAACATGATGTGGCAGCTCCCCGCCAAGGAGTATCTTTAGCCATGCGGTGTACGAGCCGCTGTTCCTGTGAGCGTCATCGATCAGGCTGGGCATGCTCATCCACTTCCAGCCCATGACATCAGCGCTGTCAGGCCGCGGCTCGCCATCATACCTCCCGAAAAACACGTGCAGGTATTCGTTCTCGATGAGGCCCCCACCGACAGGCGTATTGTACCTCGTGGAGAATGTTTCGGCCAATTCGCAGTCGAATCCCATCTCGTTTCTGAGGCTCCTGTGGGCGGCCCACTCGGTGCCCTCGCCCTCGTAGCAGTTGGTGCAGCAGGTGTTGGACCACAGCCCCTCCGAATGGTAGACACCCATCGCCCTGCGCTGCATCATCAGTTCGCCCTTTGAATTGAATATGTATACGGATACCGCCCTGTGGAGAACGCCCTTCCTGTGCGCCTCGAGCTTCTCCTCAAGGCCCGTCTGCCTGTCATTCTCGTCTACAAGTATCACTTTCGGCATTATACACACTACCTATTCGTTTTCGTGCTTTACCAACCTTACTATCCCGGTCCTGGGCCTGAAGAGGTCCCCTATGCGCTCCAGCTCGCTTATGTATTTCCCTGCCTGCATATCGTCTATCCCCTCCTTGTTCGCTTCCTCCATGACGCGCTGCAGCTTCGCCACGCCCTCGGTGTCCTCAAGCCTCCTTATTATCGTTGTTATCGCATTCATCCTGTCTATCTTCTCCCTTGGCATTCCAGTGAGTATCGTGTCTATGTCGCGCCTTCCCCCCCTGTCCACCGCCAACGTCTTGAGCATGTGCTCGCTCAGGTTTATCGCCATCTCCGCATCTGATACCTCCACTATCTTTGAGAGCCTCGCCTTCGCGCTCGCCTCCGAGAGCCTGACAAGCCCCTCTATCTGCCTCGGCGTTATCGCGACCGCTCCCTGCTTGGACCCTATCCTGCGGAGGTCTATGTAGTACTCCTGTATCCTGTTCGACGCCTCCTCGCTGAGCCTCGGGTGTATCCCCTTCCTCGCATATGCTATGTACGTCCTCAGGAGCTCGCTGTTTATCGGTGCCAGCTCCACCTGTTCGTATCCCTGAATCTCGGCTATCTGCGCCCCGGCAGCCTGGTGCTGCATGAGTATGTGCCTAGCTATGTTCTTGTCCTGCTCCACGTCCATGTTGTCCTTTATCGGGAATATCAGGTCGAACCTGGAGAGAAGCGTTGTCGGTATGTCGAACTGCTCCGCGGGGTATTGGTTCGGGTCGAATCTCCCGTATTTCGGGTTTGCGGCGGCCAGCACCGCCGCCCTTGCCGTGAACGTGGCGATTATCCCAGCCTTTGCAACGCTTACCGTCTGGGATTCCAGGGCCTCGTGGAGTGCCGCCCTGTCCTCGTCCCCTACCTTGTCGAATTCGTCGATGGTGCATATGCCCCCGCTCGCCAGTACTAGTGCCCCTGCCTTCAATGTCCATCCGCCCTCGGAGAACTCGTCCCTTTCGGCAACCGCGGTCATCCCTCCTCCTGTTATGGATTTTCCGCTTACGTAAATTCCCTTCGGCACGAGCTTTGATACCGCCTGCAGTATCCTCGTCTTTGCGCTTCCTGGATCTCCTATGAGCAATATGTGCATGTCGCTCCTTATCGCCCCGCCGTCTACCAGGCTCTTCCCCGTCGTGCCCCCGAAGAGCTGTAGCGCCACCGCCTCCTTTATCTCGTCGTACCCGTATATCGATGGGACTATAGACTTCGCTATCTTCTTGAATATGTCGGGGTTCTTCGAGAGCTCCAGTATCTGCCGCTCCTGCTCCTCCGTTATGGGTATGTCAGTGAACTCCTTCTGTTTTGGCAGTATCGATACGGTGTCGAGGAACATCGTGTACAGGTTGGGGTCAACCTTCCCGCGAGAGTTCTTGCGCGGTCTTATCCTAAGTATCCCTGTGAGCTCTATCCTGTCCCCAGGCACTACGGTATTCACGAGGTCGTCCTCTATCCAGACCTCCAGTTGCCACGTCGGGGTGTTCCCCCTCAGCTTCTCCAGGGGATCCTGTATTGCGAGCTTCTGCATGTTTATGAACTGCGATTCCTTGGCGTCCGTCTTCAGGGATCTCCTCTTGCACTGCGGGCATAGCTCCGGGAGGTCGTCGCGGTCCACCCTGAATTTCTGGGCGTATCCGCAGTACGTGCACTTGTACACGCCTACCTTGACCTTAGGATTTATCTCAGACCTCTTAACGACGAGGCTATCGAGCATTATCATCTTGCCTATGTATGCGGAGCCGACGTCCTGCACCAGCGGGGTATTGACACTCTGCCCGAAGAACCTAGGGTGCGGTTCCTTATCCTTCGTGTCTATGTCCTCAAGCTCCTCCTTAAGCGACTCGATTGCCGCTTCCAGGACTATGTCGGGGTTTTCCATGAGCTCGCTTGCCAGCTCCGGATCGAACCTGCTCAGCAGCTTCACGTCTATCTGCATGCTGCGCTTGTCAGGGAACGACGTTACCATGTCCGCTATTCCATCCCTGCAGAACGCATCGTAGAAATCGTCGAATTTCCCCTTGAGCGCACCCAGCGCAGCGTCTGCCATAGAACCCCCAATCTCATCTATTGAGAAATAATATAAATACCTCAAGCAATAATTATTACCGGAACTATTTAGGGCTTTTGATGCGCAGCGAAACCAGCTGTTTTGGGCGGATCGGCCATTGAAAATCCGGATTCCCAATGGATTCACGTTGATCGAATGAAAGGATTCTACATCACAACCCCGATATACTACGTGAACGACAGGCCCCACATGGGCCATGCCTATTCGACGATAGCCGCAGACATAATCGCAAGATGGCACAGGATGTGCGGCGAGGAGGTATTCTTCCTAACCGGAACGGACGAACACGGGGAGAAGATAGAGAAGGCAGCCGCGGCATCGGGGAAGAGCCCGCAGCGGTTCGTTGACGAGATCGTAGATCAGTACAGGAGCGCGTGGAAGGCGCTGGACATATCATATGACTATTTCATAAGGACCACTGACAAGGCGCACACCGATGCGGTGTCGAGGTTCCTCAAGACGCTGCAGGACAACGGGGACATATACGAGGGGGAATACGAGGGCTGGTACTGCGTGCCGGATGAGACGTTCTTCACGGAGCTGCAGCTCAAGGACGGCAGGTGCCCAGAGTGCGGCAGGGCCGTCGAGAGGATAAAGGAGCCAACCCACTTCTTCAGGCTCAGTAAATATCAGGAAAGGCTGCTCGGTCACTACAAGGACAATCCCGAATTCCTCTCCCCTAAACTGAGGTCCGAGGAGATAATGAACAGGGTGAGGGACGGCCTCAAGGACATAAGCATAACCAGGGCAACGGTGAAATGGGGGGTGCAGTTTGATGATTCGTATACCGTATACGTGTGGATAGACGCGCTACTCAATTACATAAGCGCGCTCGGATGGCCCGGCGGGGACAACTTCAGGGAATTCTGGCCTGCGGATGTACATATAGTCGGGAAGGAAATAAATTGGTTCCACTCCGTAATATGGCCTGCGATGCTGATGTCCGCGAACATAGAGCTTCCAAGGAAGGTATTCGCGACCGGATGGTGGACGGTCGAGGGCAAGAAGATGAGCAAGTCCTTAGGGAACTTCGTCGACCCTGTGGAACTTATAAAGAAGTACCCCGTCGATGCGGTCAGGTACTTCCTGATGCGGGAGATGCCATTCGGCTACGATGGCGATTTCTCCGAGGCGTCGCTAAGGGAAAAGATAAATTCGGAGCTCGTTGCGGACCTCGGCAACCTTGCGAACAGGGTGCTCACACTGGCAGAGAATTCGAAGATGGAAAGGTTTTCGGGGGAGAACGATCTTGAGAGGGAGTTGAATCTAGATTCGATAAAGGGCAGGATGGGCGGCATAGAGCTCTATGCTGCGCTGGAGGAGATAATGGGGTTCGTGAGGCGCTGCAACAAGTACGTAAACGACAACAGGCCATGGCAGCAGCAGGGCAAGGAGCTGGAGCGCACGCTCTACAACCTGCTTGAGTCGCTAAGGGTGATATCTATACTGATGTATCCGTTCATGCCTTCATCGTCCGAGAAGCTCGCCGTTAAGGTGGGCATGGGCGGGGATTCGCTTAGGATCTCCGATTGCAGGTTCAGGGGCAGCTTCGATGAGAAGATATCGAAGGGCGAATTGCTGTTCAGGAAATTCGATTAGCTAGCGCACCGGGCTGCCCGGCTTTAGCGTTCTTTCCGGCCTGAGCAGCGCGACGCCCGTTTCGTCCTCCGCCGCAAGGAGCATTCCCTGCGAGACGAACCCCGCTATGTTCCTCGGCTCAAGGCCGGTCACGACTATTACATCGGTACCGAGAAGCTGCTCCGGAGAATAATGGTCCTTCAGCCCCGCGGCTATATCCCTTATGCCTGCCTCCCCGAGGTCTACTTTCAGTCTGTAAATCGGCTTCCTCGCGCCCTCCAGATCCGCCACCTCGGTTATCCTTCCGACCATGAGCCCGAGCGCGGAGAAATCGGTTATCGTGGACATTGTATCGCGATTCAGTTGCTGTGCCTCCTGAAGAGGCCTGCTATGCCCGAGTTCAACCTTTCGTTAATGCTAGTCCTGAGCTCCTCCGGCGCCCCCGAATTCGAGGCTATCGCCTTGAGTATCTCCCTCCTGTTGCATGCCGCGATGGTTCCCAGCGCGCGGCCTCCATCGCGATTCGTCGCTATGCGCATCGCCGCGTCGCGGTACGATGGCCATTTGCCGCATTTCAGTATTGTTGTAGCGGCGACGTTGAGCACCAACTCGCTGCTGTTACTGTTGCCGGCAACCCCTTTCAGGACCGCGGGATTAGTGTCAAGCGCAAGAAGGAGCAGCCTTTTCTGATCCTTGGTCTCCGTTGCTATCGCTGCCCTTTCCTCCTCGTTGCCCATCCGCCTTATGGCGTGGTGGGCCTGTATCCCCATGCAATTGGATGCTATCCTGCTATCAATGGCTACTTCCATGGCTGCACCTCATTGCCCTCATTTAGGGCGTAAAAACTGTGTCGCGGTAGCTTTTATGAAGCATAATATATAAAGTATTCTGCCGTATGCTTTACCGGAACGGCATGCGGCAGCACTCCCGCAACGCAGACGTTTTTTCGATAGAATTAATAAGATTCATATCAGATTGATAATGCAAAAAATATTCCAGCGTGATTACGATGAGCCAAATGGGCATACAGATACATAGGAGATCGAAAACCAAGGCCTCGGGCAACGGCAAGAGGAACATAAAATTCAGGGACAAGAGAAGGAGCGAGGTAGGGAACTATTTCTCCGCGACCAAACTGTCTGACGTCACGATGAACACCACAGTAAGGAGGAGGGGCGGCCATGCCGGCGTGAGGTTTAAGAAGGCCGCATTCACCAACCTACTCACCAAGGACGGATACAGGAAGGCGAAGATAACTGGCGTGGTCGAATCAAAGGACAACAGGAACTTCGCAAGGCAGAACATAATCACCAAGGGGACGGTAATATCTACCGAGCTCGGCAATGCGGTGGTGCTCAACAGGCCCGGAAGGGAAGGGAGCATAAACGCAAGGCTTATCTGAGGTAATTGAATGCCTGAAAGGGTATACGAGTGCAGCAAGGCGGAATCAGAGGAGCTCAAGAAGGTGCTATCATACGATCCGTACCTGGACAACAATACCCTGCCCCCGCAGATAAAGCCCGCGGACCCGGAGAATCCCACCCCGGAGGAAAAGGCCGCGATGGAAGCCAGGGAAAAGCAGGTGGCTGAGGAACTGAGGAAACTCGAGACAAGCCCAAAGGGCAGGATAATATTTGCAAGGCAGGAGTACAGTCTTAGGGATGGGGCATCCATGGGCTTGAACAAGGATGTTATGTACCTTTTCCTAAGCGCTCCGGACGATTTCCTGAAGGGGGCGGAGGAGCGCTTCGGCACGGAATTCAAGACGATAAAGAGGGCCCAGAAGCCCGATGAGAACAAGGTAATCGGGATAATCAGGGACGAGGAGGAGAAGGCCAATGCGGGGTTCGGGTCCATATTCGGCGGTTGAGCTGCATGAACCTGCTAAGCTCTATGGATCTCTCCAGGGACTCGATAGAGGAAATATTCGGGATAGCCGATGAGCTGTCCGCGGGTAAGGAGGAGCTCGCCCTCCAGTCGCGTTCAACGATAGCGCTGCTTTTCGAGGAGCCGTCGACACGCACCAGGGTATCGTTTGAGGTCGCAGCCGCGCAGCTCGGATGCACGCCTATATACATTGATGTCGGCACATCGCAGATATCCAGGGGCGAGGCCCTTGCGGACACCGCCAAGGTGTTGAGCTCATATTGCGACTTCATAGCGGTAAGGATGAAGAGCGACGAGGAGCTTTCCATAATAGCGCGCAACTCTACGGTACCCGTGATAAACGCACTGACGCTTCTTGAACACCCGACCCAGGCGCTTGCCGACTGCTACACCATAAGGTCCCATAAGGGCCGTAGCCTCAAGGGAATAAGGATAGCCTTCATGGGGGACATAGCGCAGAATACTGCCAATTCGCTCATGATGACCGCGGTTCAGTTGGGCGCTTCTGTCGCCCTCCTCGGTCCTAAGGGGACGGCGCCGAATCCACTGTACTACAACAAGGCGCGCGGCTACGGGGATGTCCGCGTATACGATTCCATAGAGGAGGGGCTTAGCGGTGCAGACGTTGTTTATACCGATACGTTCGTCAGCATGGGCGACGAGTCTGAGGCCGCTCAGCGCAAGGAGAGATTCTCCCATTACATTCTCGATGCAGATGCGCTCTCGCTTTCCAAGAGGGATTCCATCGTCATGCACCCGCTGCCCGCCCACCGGGGCGAGGAGATATCTGCGGATGTGATTGACGGGCCGAGGAGCGCGGTCTGGGAGCAGGCAGCGAACAAGCTGCTGCTGGAAAAGGCGGTGCTCCTGTACCTTTCAGAAAGGAAATGAAAAACATCGGTATAAATTACTTGTCAGAGAAGATGAACCATGGACCTGATCGGGAAAGTAGCGATAATAGGGGTATTCCTGATAGTTGCGTTTAGCGTGCTGTATCTTGCAACCAGGCACAGCGGCCAGAACCCGACCACGCCCCAGCAGGCGGAGGCCTTCGTGCTTAACGACCTCAAGGCTACCCATCCTGGCGCGAACATAACGATAGTCAGCATATCGAACTCAACCATAGAGAAGAACAGCTACAACGTCGTGCTGAGCATAGTCTACAATGCCACGAGGCCATGCCCGACCCTTTTCATAGAGGCGTATGACTATCCTGCGGCCGGGCTAGTGCCCAGCATCGACAACATGTACACTAGCAAGTGTGTGATATACGGCCTGTCCGACGCGCCGTCATACGTCATAAGCTCGCCATACATAGCGATAGCGCAGTCCTACAACAAGAACATAACGTCGATAAGGGATTATGTCGACGCGTACGGCTACAATGACACAATGGTGCACGCGAGGTTCTATGCTAACCTCAGCGCGAACGACACCCCGCTTGGCAGGGGCTTCTACAACGTCTGGTTGATAAACTACACCGCCCCCGGGGCGAACTATGCCGAGTATGAGGTGCTCAACTCCTCTGGCTCTGTCGCGGGCAACTACACCGCTTCGATCACCTGACCGGAGTGGCAAACTGTTTATCTTGGTATAAGTATATATATTTAGATAAATAACGGTTTATCCCGGTAGCAGCAGTGCTTCCCACCGTTTTCCGCACTACTCCTATTTACAGGGAAAACAAAAAGTTTTTAAAGCTTATCAGATTAAGTTAGACAAGGCGATCAAAATGACCGATATGGTACACGACGTATTTGGAGGAGGATCTGGAGGACAGAGTGGGAACGTGGGTGACGAATTCAGCTCATCTGAGATTAAGATAGTCACTGCAGGTTTTGGAGGCGCAGGCTGCAACATAGTGAACCGGCTGCTCAAGATAGGAGTCAAGGGAACCGACTTCGTGGCAGTCAACACCGACGCGCAGCATTTCAAGATAATCGACGACCGAATCAAGAAGGTTATGATTGGGAGGACCCTGACGAAGGGCCTGGGTGCAGGTGGAGATCCGACGATAGGCGCCAAGGCTGCTGAGGTCGACAGGAACCTGCTCGAGCAGGTGTTCGCCAATACGCAGCTTGCATTCCTGTGCTGCGGAATGGGAGGTGGAACGGGCTCCGGAAGCATATCCGTCGCGGCGCAGATAGCCAAGGAGCAGGGCGCGATAGTTGTGGCGTTCGTGACATACCCGTTCGACCTTGAGAGGGTGCGAAAGGTAAAGGCCGAGGAGGGAATCCAGAGGCTGAGGAAGAACTGCGACAGCGTCATAATACTGGACAACAACCGTCTGGTAAAGCTGGTGCCAAACCTGCCGATAGACCAGGCATTCGCCCTTGCGGACGAGGTGCTTGCTAAGGCAGTCGGCGGACTGGTATGGACGATAACGCAGCCGAGCCTTATAAACATAGACTTCGCGGACGTAAGGTCAATCATGGGCAACGGCGGAGTGGGATTCATAGCCGTGGGCTCGGGAAGGGGGACCAACAAGGTCGATGCCGCATCCGATGGAGTGCTGAAGAACAAGCTGCTTGATGTGGACTTCGAGGGTGCATCAGGAGCGCTCATACACATATCTGGAGGAGCATCAATGACGATAGGCGATGCGATCAAGGCCGGGGAGATAATATCCGACAAGATGGACCCCAACAGCAACGTCAAGTGGGGCGCGCGCCTTATGCCTGGATACGAGGACCAGATAGAGATAGTCGCGATAGTCACGGGAATAACCGGATCAAGCATAGCCGGGAAGCTCGAGGACAGGAAGTCGACCTCATACGATGGTCTGGAAATGGTAGGCTGAAGAGCCTACCTCTTTTTTATTTTTTCATATTTAACGAATGGTGGATTGGATGTACGATCAGGGAGAAGATTTTACCGTTAAGCTGGCAGTTGTTGGTGCAGGCGGGCAGGGAAGCAACCTTGTAAACCGGTTGTATACCAATGGGATAAAGAGTGCCACCACCATAGCAATAAACACTGACGCCAAGCACCTTAGCATAGTCCATGCCCACAAGAGGATGCTCATCGGCGGGCAGATAACAAGGGGCCAGGGCGCAGGAGGATTCCCGGAGATGGGGGCCAAGGCTGCCGATGCGAGCAGGGACGAGATAAGGAAGGCGATAAGCGGTTACCATATAGTGTTCATAGCGGCAGGAATGGGCGGCGGAACAGGTGGCGGATCAGCGCCTGTCATTGCAGAGATAGCAAAGGAGGAGGGAGCACTGGCCGTCGCATTCGTAACATACCCGTTCGCGCTTGAGAGAAGCAGAAAGAAGAAGGCCGACTGGAGCATAGAGCAGCTCAGCAAGTACGCCGATACCACCGTAATAATCGAGAACGACAGGCTGCTCAGCTACGCGCCCAACCTTCCAATAGAGAAGGCCTTCGACCTGATAGACAGCATAGCATCCAATGCGGTGAGGGGGATAGCGGACACGATCACGATGCCGAGCCTGATAAACCTAGACTATGCCGACGTAAGGTCAATACTCGGGAATTCGGGGACCGCGATGATAAACATAGGCCACGGCGCGGGAACCGACAAGGTGGACAAGGCGGTAAGGTCAACGGTAGCCCATCCGCTGCTCGATGTCGACATGGAGGGTGCTAAGAGTGCTCTGGTCCACGTGACAGGAGGCACCGGTCTGACGATCCAGGAGGCGACCTCAGTCGGTGCTGGAGTAACGGAGCAGATATCCGACAACGCGAACGTCATATTTGGTGCAAGGCTTGAGCCGACATTCAAAGACCAGATAAGGGTGATGTCCATAGTTACTGGAGTGAAGCCCAAGTTCGGCACCGCATCGTCCCTGCTAGACCAGAGCCATGCCGACCCATCGTACATAGCAGGGCTGGAGAGCCTGTAATACTGGAAGTGCTGCCGCCTCTCCCGCGATTATTCCTTTGCGCGTAGCCGCGCTCGGGTCCGAGAGTCCAGCGGCCGATACAATGCCTTATATACTTTCACTTCTCAATATCCTATCTCAATGAATCAGCGGATGGTTTTTTGGAAGGCGACATATATTTTGAGAGCGCGAAGGACATAAAGGTGGGGAGGTTCATACTCATAGATGGGGTTCCCTGCAAGGTCGTGGACATAGACATAAGCTCGCCGGGGAAGCACGGCTCCGCAAAAATGCGGATAACAGCGATGGGCATATTCGACGGGCAGAAGAAGACCCTGCTGCAGCCGAGCCATGCGGAGGTGGAGGTGCCGAACATAAAGAAAAGGAAGGCGCAGGTCGTGTCAGTGAGCGGCGAGACCGCGCAGATTATGGACTCCGATACCTACGAGGTATACGAGCTGAAGATACCGGAGGAGCTGGAGGGCAAGGTGGCCGCCGGCGCCGAGGTGGAGGTAATGGAGGCGATGGGGCGCAAGGCCCTCGCAAGGGTAATGAGTGCATAGATTAACCGATTGATAAACACGAGAGGCGAGTGATTCAGTGGAGCTTGAGATAATATCTGACAAGGAAAACAAGATGCTCGAAAGGAGGGAGATAACGTTCAGGGCGGGCAACGAGGGCAGGACCCCCTCCGTAGTCGAGATAAAGCAGGCGCTGTGCAAGAAGCTTGGCATAAGCCCAGACTCAACGGAGATAATCAAGGTCGACCAGGGCTTTGGCTCAAGGGAGAGCACTGGCCTTGCCCATTCATATTCAAAACAGGAGGGAATGAAGTCCGGCATCCCTGGTCACATAGCGGCAAGGAGGGCTAAGAAGGCCAAGAAGAACGGGGAGCAGGCCACAAAGCAGGAGCAGGAAGCGCAGCAGGATGGTGCCACATAAGAGAGTGACCTAATGGCCGACAAAAAGAAAAAGGACCGCAAGGCGTATTCCCAGGGAAGGCAGTGCCCGAAGTGCCAGTCGAGGATGGCCGACCACCAAGACAGGTTCTCGTGCGGAAGGTGCGGATACACCGAGTTCAAGCAGAAGAAAGGAACTACATGAGGCCAAGAAGGCGAGGCGGGAGATCTCATGCCGCGTCATGGCCCAGGTATTTGTGCTACTCGATAACAATAGTACTTTTCGCGCTGATATTCCTCATTCCTACGCTTTACGTATTGGGAGCAATTGGCATGCCAACTACCGAGGCGCTCTCATCGATGGACCTATCCTTCATATTTCCTGCGCTTGCCGTATCATATCTTTTCATAAAGGGCAAGAGACCTGGTCAGATAATACCTGAGCTCGGCCTTTCCAGGAAGGGGATCAACCCGCGCAACATCGCGTATGGCGTATCCCTGTTCCTGGTGGTCCTCGCCTTCGGGGCTGCCATATCATTGTTCTCCTATGCGACAGGCATACTCCTACCAACCAACGTCCAGACCGTGCTAAACGGGCTTCCGCTTTACTTCCTCATCTTCACTTTCCTCATAGCCCCGATAAACGAGGAGATACTGTTCAGGGGGCTCATGGTCCCGCGGATAGGCATAGTGTTCAGCGCCCTGATATTCGCGGTGCTCCACGCATCTTACCTTTCCGTATCCGAATTCGCCGCTGCATTGATGTTCGGGCTGATAGCCGGGTATGCATTCAAGAGGACCGGTTCCCTATACACTAGCATAGTGGGCCATATGCTTGTCAATCTCCTTGCGATCCTGTCCTTCCTCTCCATAGGGGGCATGCTCATCCATATATAGGTGATTGCGCGGCACTGCATGTTGCTGTGATGAGTCCGAAGTACCAGATAAACCTGGGCTACATAGCAAGGGTATCGAAGAACTTCGGGGTAAAGAAGCTTGTGATCATATCCCCAAGATGCGACTGTAAGGGCAAGCAGGCGATAAAGTACTCCAAGCATGCCAGGGACCTGCTTGACCGCGCAACAGTGCTTGATGGACTCTCAAGGATAGGCGGCAATGCCTTTGTTGTCGGGACTACCAGCATACCACACAAGGCGGAGGAGGCTTTCCACAACGTTTATGGCGCAAGGGCAGCGAGCCGCATGGCAGCCCAGGCCACCGCATCGGGAAAGGACGTGGTCATACTTCTTGGCAGGGACGACACCGGGCTCTCAAAGGAGGAGCTGCGCGGCTGCGATGCCACGGTATTCATAGAGGCCAGCTCCGAATACCCCGTCCTCAACATATCCCATGCGCTGGCCATACTGCTGCACGAGTTCTCCATAGTCAATTCCATAAGGAGGAAGGATAGGTCTGCATCGGCGCAGCTTCAGGCCCGCTTACTGCTGTTATTCGGCCGGATGGTGGATTCCAACATGAGGATAAGGGACCGTCGCTCAGTCAAGATGGCATTCAGGCATGTGTTGTCGAGGGCATCGCCAACCGAGAAGGAGGTTAACGCCATTTCGATAGCCATGGCTGGGAGCGGAGAGCCAAAAATAAGGAAACGGAAATCAAAAAGAACTAGATGAAGGGCGCGCAGGCCCTGCGATCCGTTATTTGTCGCGGCCTGCGGGCTTCTTCGTCTTTATTATCTTTATCTTTCCAGGGGTAAGCAGTATCTTGTCCTGGTCTATCCTCGCTATGTCCCCGTTCACCTTGTCTACGTACACCTTCAGGTCGTCGATTACCGCCTTGAGGGTGTTCGGCCTCTTCGCCATTTCCGATATGTTCATGAGTATGATGTTGGACGAGCCAAGCTCCTTCTTGATGAGCTCAACATCTGTCTGCTGCTGCAGCGCCACCGGCTTTATGTAGTGGTCAGCCGGCTCGTGCATAACGTCTACGTCATCCATCTCGGCAGCATTCATGTAGTCCTCAACATCGATACCTTTCGATGAAACGCCCAAAGATTTTCCAAGTTTCTCAAAAATACTCATATTTCCACCATCCGGTGTGTCGCCTATTATATATGACTAGTTAGCTTTTAAAACTTTCTACATTTCTGGAATACTGCCAGTTTTCGATAGGCGTTTTGCCGCATATTGTGCAGAATATTTAAATAAAATGCCTTTTTATTATAACTGGTTCCGATGATACTCATAAAGAGGGTTTACGAGAAGTTCTATGTTACGGACGGCATGAAGGTGCTTGTCGAAAGGCTGTGGCCCAGGGGAATACGGCGCAATACCCCCAACGTCGACATATGGCTTAAGAATGTCGCCCCGACGCAGGAGCTGCGCAAGTGGTACATGCACGACCCCAAGCGGTGGGCGGAATTCAAGAGGAGGTACCTGAATGAGCTTAAAGGGAGCAAGGCGGTGGAGCAGCTGATGCGGATAGCTCTGTCGACGGATCCGGTAACGCTGGTATATTCAACGAGCGACACCAAGCACAGTAGCGCCCTAGTTCTACATAGGTACCTTGACAGGCTTCTCAGGAGCGCAAGGGCGAGGGCGATGAGGGAACAGGTGAGGGCCCATGCCCATGCGCGGATGCACTCCAGCACCTTCGCATTGAGCGCCAGGAACTAGGGTGCATAGGTGCCGCATGTCATTGTGGACACGAGCTCCATGATGTTCGGGTTCTCTCACAACAGGAACGTTTTTGAGGCGGCGCACAGGAAGTTTCCGACAAGAAAGCCGCTGGTTTCCAAGGGCATATTGGCTGAACTCCGGGCGATTTCCGAAAACAGGGGCAAGAGGGGGGCAACGGCAAGGCTGGCCCTCCTTGAGATAAAGGCTAAAAAGATTGATGTTGATAATATAACCGAATATGCTGATAAGTGGATACTAGATGCGTCACTCAGGCGCGGGAAGGTGGTCATAACTAACGATACCGCCCTCGCGCGCAGGCTCCTCTCAAGGGGCGTAGGCGTTTTCAAGATGTCCGTCAGCGGAGAGATAAGGCCGATGAGGCCGCTCAAGTGATATGATGTACTACATACACAGCGTAAAGGACACATTCAAGATGCCACCGGAGTATTTCGACAAGGACATCGAGGATGTGGCTTCGGAGATACTGAAGAGGAAGTACGAGGGCACTATAGACAAGAGCCTTGGCGTAATCGTTTCCGTGTTCAAGGTCCACGGGATAAGCGACGGCACGATATACCCTGGAGACCCGTCGACACACCATGATGTTGAATTCGACATGCTCACATACCTTCCCTTCGTCGAGGAGGTTGTGGCAGGGGAGGTAACGGAGCTGGCGGAATTCGGCGCATTCATAAGGATAGGTCCGATAGACGGACTTGTCCACGTATCCCAGATAACAAACGACTTCCTCTCATTCGATAGGAAAATACCTGCATTCGTGTCCAAGCGCAGCGGAAGGAGCCTGAAGAAGGGGGACTCGGTGCTTGCCAAGATATCCACGGTAAGCATGAAGAATTCCGTCAAGGATTCGAAGATAGCGCTTACGATGAAGCCGGAAGGACTGGGCAAGCCTGAGTGGATAACCGAAGGGGACCGCATGAAGTCCAGGGCTCAGCAGAATGGCGGAAGGCAAAACAGGAAGCGAAGATAACGTGGTAATATGGAGGAAAAAGCATGTAAGAACTGCAAACTGGTCATAAGCCATGGGGACGCCTGCCCCAACTGCGGAGGCAAGGAGCTGACCAACAGGTGGAGCAGCTACGCGATAATACTCAATTCTGAGAAGTCCGCGATAGCAAAGCAGCTCGGCGTAAAGATGAACAGCACCTACGCTATAAACATACGCGGCTGAACCCAATGCTCATTCGCGGGGCGCGCGAGGATTATTATTCCTCGGCTGCCTTTTCCGCATCATTCTCCTTCTCGCTTTCGGGGTTCTCCTTTGGTCTGAGGTACTCCTCCGTGACCTCTACCCTCTCGATGCCCTTGAAGTACGTGAATACCGAGGCTATCATGTTCGCCTTGCCTATGAAGTAGTCGGCGTTCTTCCTTACCTTGTTGGCATACCTGACGGACATCGAATCGCCCTTCGTCTCGGAGGATGACGGCTCGACCCCATAGGTCCTGCCAAGGGCAGCAAGCCTGTCATTCTCGGAATCCAGCGCCTTGATTACCTTTACCTCGTATGTTATTTCCTGCCCTGCATACGGGTGGTTCATGTCAACGGTTACGCGCCCGGAGGTTATGCTCTTTACAGTTGCGGTCGTGTTGTCTATGTCTACCTGCATCCCAAGGTACGGCTCCATGTCGCGCTTCCTGAATTCCGATAACGGCATTATCCTGACCAGGTCCTGCTGCCTGTCCCCAAACGCATCCTCCGGCTTGAAGGTCATCTTCCTGCTTCCGCCAGCAGACATTGCCCTGAGCTCCCTGTCAAGCCCCCTGATCACGCTGTTCGATCCTATTATCACAAGCACCGGTCCATAATGGGCCTTCTCGTTGTGTATTCCCGCAGCCTTGGCGCTCTTCTCGTCAGTCGTAGATATCAGCCTGCCGTCGGCGGCTGCCCATGCGCTGTATTCTATTTCCAGAAAGTCTCCGTCTTTGAAAGTCATGTCATTACCCACAGTTTTGTAGCTTTTAGCAGAATGATTATAAATCCAATTAATAAAATACTTTTGAAAGGAAACAGACGTAATAACAGTGCTTTGCATGGAAGAAAAGACGAAAAAGATTGTGTTTTTCATAGGCTCCCTGTTTGTCGCTGTGATATTCCTGTCATCGTACCTGGCATTTGGCAACAACAACACCTCCGCCCAAGGATCGACGACAACCACGGTGAGGCCGGTGCAGACTGTATTCGTTACCGGCTCGGTCAACGGGACTGTAAGCGGATACGGCAGCCTGGCCAACCTGACGGTCAATGCGTCCCAGAAGGGCATTGCCGGGAACGTGCTGTCGTCCCTTGAGGCCAACGGCCTCGTGGACAGCTACATATCCACGGGATACGGCTACCAGGTCGCCCTTTACAACCTATCCGCTTACTCGCTTGGACAGGAGGTGGCTATGGCCGCGGGCAACTCGGTGAGCGTAGGCGCGGCGACCTACCTGATCCTGCCAAGCACCGTGACGCTCTACTACTCCAAGGAGCCGGTCACCGTCGTCGTGCCGAGCACGAACCAGACCGTATTCATAGGCAATGTCCCGAAGGTTGGGGCCAAGGCAAACCTGACCGTATCGGCGCTCGTCGGCAGTACGGGCGTCGTATACGACAACCAGTTCAGGGTGTCGTATCCAGGTACGTGAAATGATACCAGAAACGGTGAAGGGGCAGATACGCAAATATGCGCTCAAGAACGCGATGGACTACGGGAGTGCAAGACCGGGAAACGTTCTGGCGAAGGTAGCCAAGCTGGTGCCAAAGGACTCGATGAGGGAGCTGGAGTCGGAGGTGAGTGCCATAGTGGACGAGGTCAACTCCCTACCTAGGGACGGCCTCGAGAGCGAGTATTCGGCTTATTCGATGGAGTTCGAGAAGCAGCAGGAGATTAAGGCTGCAGCCACGTCGAAGCCCCGTATGGAGCTCTACGGGGCGGTGAGGGGGGCATTCGCCACGAGGTTCGCCCCGGAGCCGAGCGGATACATACACATAGGCCATGCAAACGCCGCCTTCCTGGCGAAGGAGTTCGCAGGCATATACGAAGGCAAGACCTTCCTCTATTTCGACGACACCAATCCCGAGAAGGAATCCCAGGAGTTCGTAGATTCAATCAAGAGGGACCTTGAATGGCTTGGGATATCTTTCGACAGGGAGTACTACGCCAGCGACAACATGGCTATGATATACGACTGCGCGAGGAGGCTCCTCAAGGAGGGCAAGGCCTATGCGTGCGAGTGCACTGGAGATGAGGCGAAGCGCAACAGGTTCGACGGCAGGGAGTGCCTGCACAGGTCCAATGCCCCTGAAACGAACCTCGAGAGGTTCCAGATGATGCTGGATGGGAAATACGATGAGGAAAGGATAGCGATAAGACTGAAGGGCGACATGGGCTCGGATAACACCACGCTCAGGGACCCTACGATGCTGAGGCTGAAGAGGCACCACCACTACAGGCAGGGTGGCAAATACATCGTGTGGCCCACATATGATTTCAATACCCCGATAAACGACTCCGCCAACGGGGTAACAGATGCTATAAGGACCAGGGAATATGACCTGAGGGGCGTCCTGTACGACATGGTGCTTGACTACCTTGGGATGAGGAAGCCTCGGGTGCACCTGCATGCAAGGCTGTCGATAAAGGGCCAGCCCAAGCAGAAGCGCGAGATACGCAGGCTGATAAGCGAGAGGCTGATAGGCGGATACGACGATCCGCGGCTTGTGACGATAGCGGCGCTTCGCCGCAGGGGTATAATGCCCGAGGCGATACGTAGATTCGTCCTAGGGTTCGGCATGAGCATGGTGGAGAGCAGCACGGACATCTCGAAGCTGCTCGCGTACAACAAGAGTATAATAGACCCGATATCGAAGAGGCTGTACTATGTCGAGAACCCTGAAAGGCTTAATGTACCGATGGAGCCCATGGAGATAATGCTCAGGATGCATCCATCGAAGGACTTCGGCGCCAGGATGTACGATGTGGACGGCAGGCTGTTCATAAGCGGCCCCGACGCGCATTCGATAAACGGAGAGGAAGTGATAGGCCTCAAGGGCCTGTTCAACGTAATGGCGCACCGGGCCGATGGGATGATAACCGGAGCCAGGACGAAGGAGGAAAGCGCGAGGAACATGCAGTGGGTCACAGAAAAGGACTCGATGCGCTGCAGGATACTGATCCCAGGCGACGTCGTTGGCTCGGAGGGAAACTTTCTGGACAGTAGCATGACTATGAGCGAGGGGCTCATAGAATCCTATGCCTCCTCCCTGCGGGACGGGGAGATAGTCCAGCTAGAAAGGTTTGGCTTCTGCATAATGGATGACAAGTACGAGATGCGGTTCATCTTCATTTCTAGATAGAGAGCGATGCGTTTATCTCGAAGAGCAGTGCCTCTGAGTTCACGTTGGACATCAGCCCCTTTAGCGCCTCCATGACGACCTTCGCCTCCTTTGCCTTTCCGAGCCTGAAGAGCGCATAGGCCACGTAGTAGAATGCATTCGTGGAGAAATTGCCCTTCTCGGTGAACTCATCCGCGCTTGCAAGAAGGCCCTTGTAGTCGCCTCTGTGCGATAGCAGAAGCATATTCGCATATCTGGACACGAACTTATTGCCCGACTTCTCGAGCTCCTTCGCCGCCTGCGCCGCTCCCCTTGCCATGTCCATCTTCAGCATGGCAAGGAACCTTCCGTACATGGAGCCGGTGGATGCCTCCCCATCCGCCGCCTCCGCCTCGGCCGTAGCTATCGCCCTAGCCAGGAGATTCTTGGCCGAGAGCATGAGCTTCTCCGACCTAACCCTGTGCTTCGGGTTTTCCTCCATGAATCCCTCTCTCATGTAGTTTATCTCCATGAGCTCGCTGTTGGATGCGCGTATGTATGCGACCGCTGCGGCGTAGTCAAGCTGCACCTCCTTTTTGCTTTCCGTCAGCGCATTATACGCGGCTGCAGCCGCGGCGAAATTCTTGGATTCGGTGGATTTTCTTATGCCGTCAAGTGCGCCCAGCAGCTCGTGGTCCTTCGCCTCAAGCCCCTCCCTGCTTGCCGCGGCGAGGCATTCGCAGCCGGAGCATATGCAGATGTCCCCTTCGGATGCGGTCTCCGTGCCGCAGAACTCGCACATGACCCTATGGCCCTTGAAGCCATGCAGCAGCGAAACGTAATACGAACCGTTCTTCATTGGCATAATCTAATTTCCACCTAAACCTTTTTAAGCACAGCAAAAAGGTGCATGCTGTCATACGGCTCGAGGCTGAGCCTCTCGACCACCTCGAAGGCGCCATCCAGCTTCCCGAGCTCCGACTTGTATACGTCCTTCGGATCCGCGGATATGTCTATGCTCTGCGACTTTATCACGAAGTAGGCATAGCCTCCCCTCTTGAGGAACCTGCTGTTCTCCAGAAGTATGCCCGCCTGCTTCTTGGCTGATACGTCCTGGTATATCGCGTCGCATTCGCCATCTATGTATTCCGAGTATGCGGAGCTGTCCGAGGCATCGGCAAGAACCGGCAGCACGTTCTTCCTGTGCGCGCACACCTCTATGAGGCTCCTCATGTTCCTTTCGGAGAGCTCTATCGCGTACACCCTGCCCTTATGGCCGACTATGTCGCTCACGTGGCTCACCGTGGTTCCCGTAGCAGCCCCGAGGTAAAGCACATCTCCGTTCTTGGATATGTTCATGTTTTTCATTCCGTTCAGCAGCGCAGCGGAGAGCTTGCTCCTGTACGGGTTCCATGTCCTGTACTCCCTTCCCGAATGGACTATCGAATCCTCGTTGTATACCCTGATGCCTTTTGCCATGCTCTCCGTTGCCAGTTTCCCGTCTATCCTGTAAACGCCCTCGAACAATTCCCTGAACTCCATAAGAGGAATTATCCTGCGGCAAGCTTAATAAGCATGTTAAGCATGTCCGAGCCCTGTCAGGAGTATGCGGTTATGTAATCCAGCAGCCTCTTCGCAAGCCCGTCGAGGTACGTTGTGCGCCCGGCATCCGCGCGTCCGCCATCGCCCACTATGCTAGGAATTCCGTATGCCTCCATCTCCGCGTCCGTCGAATCGCCATCCCCGTCCAGGGACCTGAGGTACACATAAACCACCTCGGGCAGCACCGCGCCCCTTGCAAGGTACTCCAGGGATGCCTCCCTGGGCGGCTGCCTCCTGACCCTCTTCACGAACAGGGCGCGCAGTGCCATTTCTATAGACTTGCCGTACAGGAATGCCGCGGTAACGTATTCCCTCAGCTCCCTGTATCTTTTCGCACTCCGGAAGTTCCTCACGGACTCCGACACAAGACCCCTAAAGCTATCCATAATCCCACCCAGTAATAGATTCTCGATGAATCTTTAATAATCTTACATGGGAAATACGGTATGCACGTACATCCCTATGGATTTGTTCAATATGTATCTGATTTGGTGTGATCTGATGGATGAGAGCCCCCAGATGGGGAAGATGCTTCAGGAACTGGTCTTTGCCGTAGGCAACGCCGTCGCCGATGGCCAGGCCGAGCAGAGCATCTCCAGGGTCATAGGGGATTCCTTTGGCATAGAGCGCGTTGCGATAAGGAGCTATGACGCCGACGGGAGGAGCGGCCTATACGAATACCTGTACAACACCAAGAAGACATTCATAGACAACGAGCTCAGCGAGTACTCCTCCTTCCCTGAGCTCATAGAGTTCAGGAGCAGGGGGTTCAGGAGCTGCGCTGCGGTCCCGGTGGTCATAGGCGGAAGGGTAGTGTCAATAGTCGAGATGCTCTCCACATCGGAGAACAAGTTCAGCCAGGGGGCATTGGACTGGATATTCTTCGGCGCATACATGGGCGTGCTTGCGCTTAACTACAGGAGGGAAACCGAAAAGAGCATGAGGCTTGCCGGATACTTCAGCAGCGCATTCAACGGCGCGGATCCCCAAATGCTAGTATCGATAGACGGGCGCATAATAAAGTCCAACGACGCGGCGCTCAGGCTGTTCCCTGGAAGGAAGAGTATATCGGACATGATGTGGATAAGGCCTGAGCAGCTTCCAGGGCTCTCCAAATCCGGCAAGTCGCAGGAGGTCCAGATAAAGGACGGCAGCACGATAAAGACATACGAACTGTCTGCTGGGCAGGCGAGCGAGAAGGTCTTCCACATGGTCCTGCGCGACCGCACCGGCATGGCGCGGCTCAGGGCGCTCTTTAACCTCATGGATGCTGGTTCATATGCGGGTGCATTGTTCCTAGACGACAGCCTGAGGATAACTGACGCGTCGGAGAGCATAGTCCATGCGACCGGGTATGATAGGAACCTGCTCATAGGCAAGGGGATGCTGTCGCTCGTCCCGGACAGGCAGCGCGGGGAGCTGACGGAGCTCCTGCAAAGGCAGAAGGGCCAGAGGATGGTGCGCGGCTCGCTGGACCTCTCCACCTCATTGGGCACCTCGGCGCACCTCCGCTTCACGATGTCCGGATGGGAAAACGGCTACGTGATGCTGTTTTCCGATGCGACAGCTGAGGGCTACGCAAAGACTCTTGAGAGTGCCCTAACGGACTTCATGGCAAGCACCTCTGACATGGTGATACGCATGGGCCTTTCCGGCTACGTCTCCGACTGTAACCTGCCTGCGGCGGAGATGCTGGGCTACCAGAGGAGCGACCTTGTAGGCAAGGACGTAAGGGCTCTGTACGGCGACCCGTCGATATTCGATAGGGACATAGCGTATGTCAGGAACGGGGGCAAGGTCGACAATTCCTACGCGACGTTCATAACGAAAGGGGGGACGATGGTCGAGACGACGCATTCGATAAGGCTCCTTAGCGGGACGGAATCCAAGGACTACGTCATAGTCGCCAAGGAGCTGGAGACCAAGAGGATGCTCCAGAACCTGGAGGACGAACTATCAAGTGAGAAGGCCAAGGTGAGCAAGCTCACGTCGACAGGCAACCTGAAGTCGCAGTTCATATACAACATATCCCACGAGCTCAAGACGCCCCTCACGAACATCATAGGATTCTCCAAGCTAATGTACAAAGGGGAATTCGGGGAGATGAATCCGGAGCAGCTCAGCTACCTGGCGACCATAATGGACGAGACAAACAGACTGCTCGGGATAATACAGCAGGTCCTTGACGCGGCGAAGCTCGAGTCCCAGAAGATGAAGCTTGAGCTGCGGGAGGTCGACCTTGCGGAGATGGGCAACAACCCGACGATAAGGTCGTTGAGGGAGGCGGCGGAGAACAAGCGCCTGGAGTTCGACTGGCACGTCGAGGCCGATGTGCCTAGGATAATGGCAGATCCGAACAAGCTGATACAGGTATTCGTCAACCTCATATGGAACGCGATAAAGTTCACCGAGAAGGGCTTCATCAGCGTCAGGATATACTCAAAGAGCAAGAAGACCGTGCAGTGCGAGGTCACCGATACCGGCATAGGGATAAGCGACGAGGACCGGAGGAAGCTCTTCAGGAAGTTCTACGAGGCGCCGAAGAAGGGCCTCGTAAAGCAGGAGGGCTCCGGGACGGGGCTTGGACTGTCCATAACAAAGGAGATAATCTCCCTACACGGGGGCACGATAAGCTGCGACTCAGAATCCGGCAGAGGGAGCAAGTTCTGTTTCACGCTGAAGGTAAGGCCGAAGCAGAAGAAGGAATGACCATCACCTGACGGCATGATTCATATCTCCACTCCGCATGCTCCTTCAGCCTTTGCCGCATTGTAGTTGCTCAGCATCCCCGCATAGGTCTGCCCCTCGAAGATTCCAGAACCGCTTATCGTGTACTTGGCAGTACCCGAAGAGGTGTCTATGCTGAATGAGACTGCCGTCTTGCCATCGAAGGAGGAGCTGCGAGACCTTGTGGTGAAGTTGAAGTAATAGGCGCTTCCGGATCCCGCTGTCGAGCTCTCCATCGCATACGGGGTCATGCCGCTGGCGTTGTAATAGTCGTTCGGGGGATTCGGGCTCGAGTGCATGTACTTGATGTACGCGGTATCGTATTTCGTCAGCGTGCAGTTAGTGGTGTTGGCATACAAGACGCTGTAGTTGAGCAGCAGCGCATACATCCCGTTTTGCTGCAGTATGGTATTTATCGCTATCGCGGTGCTATTCACCGCCTTTATGCTTGTTGTGCTGGCCAAGCTGCCTACGGTAGTGGTTGCTGTAGAGGTCGATGAAATCCCTCCAGATACCCCAGCGGAGCCCTTGCTCCCGTTGCCGTATTTGTAAAGTGTGCTGTTCACTATCCTTATGTCTGAGGAGCTTGGCGATATCTGCAGCGTCGTGTAAAGCGGCGACACCTGCACCGTTATGCTGTTCCTTCCCATTGACTGCATACTTATTCCTATGTCCGCCCATGAGGACCCTGCATTGACCTTCGTTATGTTGTCAAGGGAGAGCGTGACGTTCAGGACCGGGTTAGTCAGGACCGGAAGGGTGCT
Organism: Microcaldota archaeon; assembly: GCA_964433165.1. Classification (GTDB taxonomy): domain Archaea; phylum Micrarchaeota; class Micrarchaeia; order Micrarchaeales; family Micrarchaeaceae; genus UBA12276. The sequence continues at coordinate 4,937 of CAYSQH010000001.1, read as the reverse complement.
GACAAGGACGTAGGCCCTGCCCGTCTGGGCCGACGTGGATGCAAGGGATATGAAATACTGGTTGGAGTTTATGCTGAACAGTGTCCCGTGCGTAGTTATGTTTACCGTTGCCGGCGCCTGCACCACCGTCTGGTTGACCGAAAGGAAGTAGACGTAATACACGAGTATCACGGCTATGACCACGCCTATGGTCATGTACGCCCTTCTCTTCGACACGCCGCGCTTGCGCATGCCCATGTCCGCATTGGCAATAATGCTCTCCGGACCCTTGCCCTTGCCAAAAAGACCCATTCAATCAACTACCTATTGCCAGAAAACCTTTTTAAAGTCTTTCAGAGGGGGCGATGCCCCTGCGCTGCCTATGGTCCGCTATTCCTGTCCGCCATAAACCAAAGCGCAAGCCTAATATTTACTTACGTTGCATCTGTAACCAGGTGTATTTTATGCCGGGCAACACGACCGCCGGGAGCATAGGTGACATTTTCGAGCTGATAAACGACAGGCAGCAGGTATCATTCAACGACCTGAGCGATGAGTCCTTCAGTAGGGGAATAAGCCTCGACAAGCTCAGGAAGGCCCTGTCAGAGCTTGAGAAGATGAAGGTGATAGCCTCAAGGAACAGGGGAGGGGTGCTTACCTACTATCCTCTCCAGGAGCACGGCTCCGTAAGGAAGGTGCTCATAGTGGAGGACGACAAGAACATAAACAAGCTCATGGCGCTCTCGATAGGGAAAGGGTTCGAGATAAGCCAGATATACGACGGTGGCGAGGCGATAGAGTTCGTAAGGAAGAACAAGCCAGACCTTGTCATACTGGACCTGATGCTTCCGCACAAGGACGGCCTCGACATATGCCGTACGATAAAGAGCGACCCCACGACCGGCAACACGATAGTCATACTCATAAGCGCCATGGATGCCACGACCAACAGGTTCAAGGGCCTGAAGTACGGCGCCGACTACTACATAAAGAAGCCCTTCGACCCCACCGAGCTCAGGAGCCTGGTCACCATATTCCTGAAGAAGCGCGGCAAGAGGTTCGACCCCCTTATAGACCTTCCCGATGAGGAGGGCATATCCAGAGAGATAGAGCACTCCATAAAGGAGGGAGGCCAGTATTCGATAGGCACGATACGCGTCGACGAGATAGGCGAGTACGCCAAGAGATTCGGCTCCAACTCCGTCATGGTCATATTGCGATTGATTTCCCAGCTGATGCAGGACATATCAAAGAACAACGGCAACATATTCGTGGGCTTCCTTGGCAGCGAGGCATTTGTCATGGCCGGGCCGAAGAAGGAGGTGGATGCCAGCGTGGAGCAGCTGCGCGGCGAATTCGGGGCTGTGCGCCAGTTCATACTCCAGGACGAGGGGTACAAGCAGATAGGCCTTGACATAGACGAGCTGTTCGAGTCCAAGACCGTCCCTAGGCTATCACTGGTGTACGAGGAATCGAAGAAGGACAAGATAAGGGAGCGCAGGAACGAGATACTCAAGAGCAAGACCACGAAGAGCATAAGCTCCTACACCTACGAGGAGATAAGGCAGATGTTCGGGAACGAGGACCTTGACATAAGGATCACCAGGGACTCGAAGGGCGTCAAGCTGCAGGTGAGTAAGGAGAGGGACGATGAGAAGGAGAAATAAGTCCCAGGCCGCCCTGGACTTCCTGATATCCTATGGCGTCGCGATACTGATAATATCGCTCGCGATCTACATAGTCATGGACCTCGGGGTCTTCAATACGCGGCTTACTCCCACATCATGCACCACCGCGCCCTCGTTCTCATGCTCCGGCACCACGATGACCCCGTCCGGGAACCTTACGATAATATTCTCCCAGGATACCGGTGGCACGATGTACATCAACGCAATAGCATGCTCCGTACAGCAGAACGCCACGGCATTGGGGCCGAAATACGGGAATGTCGGGATTCTCCCATATTCAAATGCCCCGTCCTATTACCCCAACACCCAGCTCCAGAACGGCTATACCCTGTATTCCGGCACTACCGCAAGGCTATTCGTCAATTGCTATGGTCCCGGGAGCAAGCCCACGAAGGGCTCCATAGGCACCGAGATATCCGGGATAGTCTGGATAAACTACACGATACCCCTGCTTCCAGAGAACCACCACACGGTGCAGCAGCTGGCAACCTTCACGACAAGGTACGCCTGAGCACGTACCAAATGCCGAATCCATGCAAAAGGATTAAATTAGTAGTATTCGAAACAATCTAGGTGTATTCATGAGGGCCATCCTGGCGTTCGCATTGGCAGTTGCAGTAATCATTCCAGCTATGGCAGGCGCATCATACGTGAACATAACGGAGCCGTTCAATGCTACCATACAGCAGAACGGCAGCATATACCTCGGAAAGGTCGGGCAGGGCCAGACCTTCTACGTAACTATATCCGCTGAAACCGCAAACAGCAGCGGAAGGACCTATAACATAGGCTGGGACGAGCTCTACGCCTCATCCCTTCCGCAGGGCTGGCTGACCCAGAACTCCCCATTATACACCTCATCCCCATCGATAAGGATAACCGTCGCCCCAGACACGGCCAACGGGACATACGCATTCAACCTCACCGCAATCAACCTCGGGAACTACTCAAGGCTCGGCAGCCTCAACTTCATCGCATACGTGAATGTAACCCCTGATGTATTCAAACTGAACGTATCCCCATCCACTATAGACATCGCCCCCGGGGCCCCCGCCGACGTGTATGTATCGATAAACAATACTGGGGTATCTGACAGCCCGTTCAACATAACCGTGCACGGCCTTCCTGCATGGAACACCAGCACAACCGTGATAGCGCTTCACCACACTACCGGGCATTTCGTGTACCCGATATACGAGGACGAGCCCGGGAAGTACGACATACAGCTGTACGCTAGCTCCATAGCTAGCCCGCTCATATACAAACAGAGCAACATAACCCTTACGACCAAGGCCACCATAGGCAACGACTATACGGCGCTTGGGGAGGGTGCGGTGGCTTTTCCGATAATATACGCACCTGCATACGGCATAATGTACCTGATAAGCATGCTCGCGCATGCGCTTGCGGCGCACTGAGCATACCTCGCCAGGAGATTACGTAATGGCCTGACTCATCCAAAGGTGTAAACATGGCAAAGAAGGAAAAATCCAATAATGGGAAGAAGCTGCACGCGCTCTACATGGAGGTGGGGTCCCTGCTGGACCTCGCAAGGCTAACCATGGGGCGCTCAAGCCACATTAAGGCTCTCAAGAAGGACGCTGAATACATACTTTCCACCCAAGGAGAAAAGATAGGCGAGACGAGGCTCATATACTTCATCAGGTCCAAAAACGTAGGAAAATTCCTGCTCTACGATCCTGAAATTGACGGCAAGGAGCATGCTGAGGTTACCGATGCGATGCCGGATCACCCGGAATTCAGGTCATTAAGGATACCTATAATGGAGATTGATACCAATCCCTATTCGGATGGCAAGCTTGCGATAAATTCTGCAATTAACGTAAGGGCAAGCGACTTCGATTCCTTTGTCAAGGCCCTTGCGGCTATGCATGAGGATGGCAGCCCAAGGGCGTACGCCTTCTTCAGCGGCCCGGGCCACATAATCGGTACGTTCGACATGTTCCGCGAGCCCGGCACAAAGGTTTTCACATTCTCCAATTCGCCATTTGACAAGCCGTTCAGCGCAATAAGGTACAACTACATAACCGGGAAAGCAAGCGCAACTGATTCATTCACGGACAACTCATCTATATACATAAGGGTGATAAACCTGAGGAGGCCGTTCCCGTTCTTCAAGCCGAAATGAAAAAATGCCCGAATAGCTCAGTGGTAGAGCGAGCGGCTGTTAACCGCTAGGCCGCAGGTTCAATCCCTGCTTCGGGCGGGACTTCTTATTGAGTAAGTAGTATCAATCCCCTAACTTTCCATCTTTATGAAACATTATTATATCTCTTTTAACGTAATATTGTAGGGATAAAATGAACAGAGAAAAAGACAACTCTAAAGCCAATAATGCGTCGAAGTTTGATAGACCAGTAGTATACCCTCCTGTAGTAATAGCACATATAACCTCTGATATTACAGACCTATTTGTAAGCCGATTACAAGATAAAAAGGAAATACAGATGCATTACTCTGCTCAAATGAATAGCCATCCACACATGGGAACGGTAATGAGCTTAATGGTTGGTTTTTCTGTTGGACAAAGATTGCAAGAACGATTTGGACTTCCTACATCTCTCAAATTTGAAGTATTGGAGAATGTTCCTGGAGAGCAAAAGAAGATAGAAGGCATTACATATGCCAAAATGAGATGCGACACTATAGTAAACGGCGAACCAGAAACTGAAATATATCTTAAATCATTCAAGGACATGCTTGATAGACTAAGAGACTATTCAAAAGTTGACTATAATCTGTTATATTACAAAGAGTTCCAAGAAATATCATTTGTTAGAAAGATGCTATTGGAAATAATAAGGAGAGAAAAGGAGTTCATACCTATAATAGCTCCATCTGAAGACCATTTAAGAGTGCGTTTTAGTTGTCCTGAATGTAAATGGCAAGAAAAAGAAGGAAAGACAACGGCCTTGAAGAATATCGGAAACGATGGAAGTCTAACACTTTCTTCGAAGTGTTTTGAGCATGGTGAACATCAGGTAACTTTAGCTCCAAATAACAAAGACTTTGTGGATATTAATACTCCTTTAAGAAATGTGATAAAGGAAGTGTTAAGTAAAGTTGTTAAGTACCCACATATAACCGTTTCGGGACAGTATTGATACCACGATGGAATCTCGAATTGTTGTACCATCGTTTGAACTGTTTTATCTGACCGTTCAACCAATGCGGAAATCTCTTCAGAAGGTTTGTAAAGTTAGAGGGGTGTGGGGTGTAGCGTAATCCTCTGCCTTTAGGCAGTCGAAA